>NZ_JACBXA010000251.1 GCF_013870515.1 Streptomyces albidus (ex Kaewkla and Franco 2022)
CAGAAGAGGTTGCGGGCGGCCAGTCCGGCGGTGCGGATCTCCTCGCCGCAGACGAGGCATTCGCGGCCGGCCCGCCGGTAGACGTAGACCTCACCGCCGTGGTCGTCCACGCGCGGCGGGCGCCCCATCGCTTCGGGCGTGTGCTGGGCGCGCACGGTGTCGATGCGGTTGTTGCGCACGCCCTCGCGCATCAGCTCGACCAGGTCGGCCCATACGGCGTCCCACTCGGCACGCAGCAGGTCACGCCCGGCGCGGTACGGGTCGATGCCGTGCCGGAAGAGCAGCTCCGCGCGGTAGACGTTGCCGACGCCCGCGACGATCTTCTGGTCCATCAGGAGGGCGGCGACCGTCGTCCGGCTGCGGGAGATCCGCGCCCAGGCGCTGTCGGGGTCGGCGTCCTCGCGCAGCGGGTCGGGGCCGAGACGGTCCTCGACGGCCTTCTTCTCGGGCCCGGTGATCAACTCGCAGCGTGTGGGCCCCCGCAGGTCCGCGTGGACGCCGTCCCCTCCCCCGTCACCGACGAGCCGCAGGCGCACCTGGCCGACGGGCGCGGGCGCGGGGCCCGCGCCGAAGGTGAACTTGCCGTACAGGCCCAGGTGTACGTGGATCCAGCCCGTCCCCTCGAAGCCGAGGAAGAGGTGCTTCCCGTGTGCGTCGGCGTCCGACATCACCTGCCCGTCGAGGAGCGCGGCGCCGTCGGAGAACTTTCCCTGGGGGCTCGCCGCCCGGACAGGACGGCCTCCGAAGCGCTCGTGGCAGTCCTGGGCGAGCCGGTGGATCGTGTGCCCCTCGGGCATGTGCTTCAGGACTCCGGGTGATGGGCGGGTACGGGCGGGAGCTGGCCCGTGATCTCGTAGGTGGAGAGCATGTCGATGCGGCGCACGTGGCGCTCGCCGTCGGAGAACGGCGTCTTCAGGAACGTCTCGACGAACTTCACCGCCTCGTCGGTGGTGTGCATGCGCGCACCGACGCTGACGACGTTGGCGTTGTTGTGCTCGCGGGCCAGCGAGGCGGTCTCCTCGCTCCAAGCAAGCGCGCAGCGCACGCCCTTGACCTTGTTCGCGGCCATCTGCTCGCCGTTGCCGGAGCCGCCGACGACGATGCCGAGGGACTCGGTGTCCTGCGCGGTGCTCTCAGCGGCACGCATGCAGAAGGGCGGGTAGTCGTCGGCGGCGTCGTAGATGTGGGGGCCGCAGTCGACGGGTTCGTGGCCCGCCGACTTCAGCCACTCGACGAGGTGGTTCTTGAGTTCGTAGCCGGCATGATCGGAGCCGAGGTACACGCGCATGGAGGCGAGTCTATGGCGCGTCACCGCGAGGTCCGGGACCGGGAGCGACCTCGGAGACCGGGCCCGGCCACAGCGGGTGGCGGGGCCCGGTGCGAGGACTCAGCCGCGCCTGCCGACAAGCTTCCAGGCGCCGGGCAGCGCGCCCATCGCGAGCGCCGCCTTGAGGAGGTCCCCGACGAGGAACGGCACGAGGCCCGCCATGACGGCCTCGGTCAGGGACATCCCGGTGGCGACGGCGAGGTAGGGCACGCCCACCGCGTACGTCAGCGCCATGCCGACCGCCATCGTGCCGGCCGTCCGCAGCGGGCCGCGGTCGCCGCCGCGCCTCGCCAGGGCGCCGACGACGGTGGCCGCCAGCAGCATCCCGAGGACGTAGCCGAAGGAGGGCATCGCCGCTCCCGACGCGGCCTCGGCGAACCACGGCATCCCGGCGACGCCGGCCAGCGTGTAGAGGGCCATCGCCATGAAGCCCCGGCGGGCGCCGAGGCCCGCACCGACGAGCAGCGCGGCGAAGGTCTGGCCGGTGACCGGCACGGGCGATCCCGGTACGGGAACGGAGAGTTGAGCGGCGATGCCGGTCAGTGCCGCTCCTGAGAGCACCAGGACAGCGTCACGGACGTACGCACGCGGGCCGGTGACGGATGCCGACGGGGCGGACAGCACGTCGGCGAGTACGTCGCCGGGGCGGGGGTCGGCGGCAGGGGTGAGGGCGCTCATCGGGCTACTCCGGGTCCAGGGTGTCGGCGGACCGCGTGGGTCCGTGCGGGTCTTCCCGCAGTCGTGTCCGCACACCCGAATCGCGTGTGCGAACTGTTCGACGCTAGCCCAAGGCCCCTTGCACCGTGCTGGTGGCCTGCTACAAGAACGGACGCGGCCGGCTTGAGGGAAAACGTATATTGACGGCGCAGTCACCTGAAGTGAGCGGTCCGTCCGCATGCCGGAACGTCATCGGTCCACGTTGAAGTGCCGAGGGGACGCCGCTGAGACTGACAGGTGCAGGACCCACGAAATTCCGAAAGTCTTCTCAGGAACGGCCCCTTCATGACGCGCACCGAGCTGTCCGACGCGCCGCCTCCGAGCCCGGAGGGCTCCAGAACCCCAGGACAGCAGGCGCTGTCCCACGGGCTGAAGCAGCGCCATCTCTCCATGATCGCCCTGGGGGGAGTGATCGGAGCCGGGCTGTTCGTCGGCTCCGGAGCGGGCATCGCCGCAGCGGGCCCCTCGATCGTTCTCGCCTACGCGGCCTCGGGTCTGCTCGTCATGCTGGTGATGCGCATGCTGGGCGAGATGTCGGCGGCGAACCCCGCGTCCGGTTCCTTCTCCGTCCACGCGGAGCGGGCGCTCGGACCGTGGGCGGGCTTCACTGCGGGATGGATCTACTGGGTGCTGCTGTGCGTCGCGATCGCGACCGAGGCAACTGCCGCCGCGGACATCATGACCAGCTGGATGCCCGGCACCGGCTCATGGATGTGGGTCGCTCTGTTCATGGCGGTCTTCTGCCTCACCAATCTGGTCGCCGTGCGCAACTTCGGCGAGACGGAGTTCTGGTTCGCGGCCCTCAAGGTCTTCGCGATCACGGCGTTCCTGCTGCTGGGTGCCTTCGCGATCGCAGGTCTGCTGCCGGGCACCGAGGCCCCCGGGACGGCGAACCTCACCGGCGAGGGCGGCTTCCTGCCCGCCGGGACGAACGGCCTGGTCGTCGGGCTGCTCGCGTCCGTCTTCGCATACGGCGGGCTGGAGACGGTGACCATCGCCGCCGCGGAGTCGGAGGACCCGGTCAACGGCGTCGCCAAGGCCGTGCGCACTGCGATGTGGCGCATCGCGGTCTTCTACGTCGGCTCGATGCTGGTGATCGTCACCCTCATCCCGTGGGACGACAAGTCGGTGGTGGCCGGCCCGTACGCCGCGGTGCTCGAGCACATCGGCATCCCGGGCGCCGCGCAGGTGATGAACGGCGTCGTGCTCGTCGCTCTGCTGTCGGCGATGAACGCCAACATCTACGGCGCCTCGCGCATGGCCTTCTCCCTCATCGCCCGCGGTCAGGGCCCGCGCTTCCTCGGCAGGGTCAGCGCGAGCGGCGTCCCCCGTCCCGCTGTCGTGGCCTCCTCGGTCTTCGGGTTCGTCGCGGTGCTGCTGAACTTCTGGTGGCCCGAGACGGTCTTCCACTGGCTCCTGAACACGGTCGGTGCGGCGACGCTGGTGGTGTGGGGGTTCATCTCGGTCTCCCAACTGGTCAGCCGCAGGCGCCTGGAACGCGAGGCGCCCGAGAAGCTCGTGGTGCGCATGTGGGCGTTCCCGGTGCTGACCTGGGTGGCCGTCCTCGGCATCCTGGCGGTGCTGGCGCTGATGCTGCGTGAGGGCGACACCCGTACCCAACTGGCGTTCACGGCCTGCCTGACGATGGTGCTGATCGTCATCGGGCTGTTCCGGCAGAGGTCGCTCCCGCGCGAGGACGGGGACCACACGGGCGCGGCAGTGGGCAAGGGGGCCGACCGGGACTGACGTCCAGCTGGGGGCCTCCCCACAGCCGGCACCGGACAACCGAAGACATACGGAGGAGCGGTTCCGCCCACGGCGGGGCCGCTCCTTCCTCGTGTCCTGCTCCCCCGCGATGCCCTCGCTCCGACAGGCTCCTGTTGCTGTTAGCGTCTTCTTGCAAGTAATGTGCAATAACGCGAGGGAGATGCATATGGCCTTGTATTCGCTGCCGGAGCTGCCGTACGACTACTCCTCGCTGGAGCCCGTCATCAGCGGCGAGATCATCGAGCTGCACCACGACAAGCACCACGCGGGCTATGTGAAGGGCGCCAACGACACCCTCGAGCAGCTGGCCGAGGCCCGCGAGGCGGACCAGTGGGGGGCGGTCAACGGGCTGGAGAAGAACCTGGCCTTCCACCTCTCGGGGCACATCCTGCACACCATCTACTGGCAGAACATGACCGGTGACGGCGGCGGCGAGCCTCTGGAGAAGGACGGCACGGGCGAACTGGCGGACGCCATCGCGGAATCCTTCGGCTCCTTCGGCAAGTTCAAGGCGCACCTGTCCAAGGCGGCGGCCACCACTCAGGGGTCGGGCTGGGGCGTCCTCGCCTACGAGCCGGTCACGGGACGGCTCATCGTGGAGCAGGTCTACGACCACCAGGGCAACGTCGGGCAGGGCAGCGTGCCGATCCTGGTCTTCGACGCCTGGGAGCACGCCTTCTATCTCCAGTACCGGAACCAGAAGGTCGACTTCGTCGAGGCGATGTGGCGCGTCGTGAACTGGCAGGACGTCGCCAAGCGTTACGCCGCGGCGAAGGAACGGGCCAACAATCTGCTGCTGGTGCCGTAGCGGCGCGGCAGAGAGCCTCCTGCCCTCGTGATCGTCTTCTCACCGTTTCACCCGGGCAGGTGGAAGAAAGGGAGAGCCCCCGTACGGACGTGACGTACGGGGGCTCTCCTGCATGTGCGGGCGAACAGCGGGCCGCGGCCGGCACGCCGCCTGGCGGCGAAGACGGCTCAGTCGTCGAAGACGGGACCCGCGTCCCGCGTGCGCTTGATCTCGTAGAAGCCGGGCGTCGAGGCCACCATCAGGGTCCCGTCCCAGAGCTTGGCCGCTGCCTCACCCTTGGGCGCCGGAGTGACCACGGGACCGAAGAAGGCGATGCGCTCGCCTTCGGCTCCGGGCACGGCGATGACGGGGGTGCCCACGTCCTGGCCGACCAGGTCGATGCCTTCCTTGTGGGATGCGCGCAGCGCCTCGTCGTAGTCGGTGGAGTCGGCCGCGTCCGCCAGGTCGGCGGGCAGGCCGGCCTCCTCGAGGGCGTCGAGGATCACCTGGCGGGACTGGTCCTGGCCGCGGTTGTGGAAGCGGGTGCCCAGCGCGGTGTAGAGCGGGCCGAGGGCGTCGGCTCCGTACTTCTGCTCGGCGGCGATGCACACACGGACCGGCCCCCAGGCGCTGGCCAGCAGCTCCCGGTACCCCTCGGGCAGCTCGTCCAGCTTGTCCTCGTTGAGGACGGCCAGGCTCATCACGTGCCAGCGGACCTCGATCGGCCGCACCTTCTCCACCTCCAGCATCCAGCGGGAGGTCAGCCAGGCCCACGGGCACCTGGGGTCGAACCAGAAGTCGGCAACGGTCTTCTGCGTCATGGCCACGCTCTCCTCGGAAACTGTGAAAGGCCGGGCTCTGTCGCAACACCGGAACGCCCGCCGGGATTCCCGGCTGTGTGGCGCGTGTGCCGCGTGAAATGCTGAGACGCATGGCCGGAGACCCGAGTCCCGGTCGTGAGCCGCGAGGATGGGAGCCATGCCGTGCCCGGAGAGAACCTGACACGTGACGAGGCACAGCGCCGGGCCGGGCTGCTGTCCGTGGACGGTTACCAGGTCGCGCTGGACCTGCGCTCGGCGATCGCTCCCCCGCCGGCGAGCGGCCCGCGCACCTTCCGTTCGACGACGACGATCCGCTTCCGCTGCTCGCAGCCGGGTGCCTCCACCTTCGCCGACCTCGTGGCGCCGTCCGTGCACTCGGTCTCCCTCAACGGCCGCTCGCTGCCCGTCGACACGGTCTTCGACGGCGCCCGCATCACTCTCGACGGCCTCGCCGCCGAGAACGAGCTCGTCGTCGACGCGGCGTGCGCCTACAGCCGTACGGGCGAGGGCCTGCACCACTTCCTGGACCCCGAGGACGGCGAGGTCTACCTCTACACGCAGTACGAACCGGCGGACGCCCGGAGGGTCTTCGCCAACTTCGAGCAGCCCGACCTCAAGGCGCCCTTCGAGTTCACCGTGACGGCGCCCTCCGCGTGGACGGTGCTGAGCAACGGCACCCAGGCCGGAGAGACCGAGCTCATCGACGAAGGCGCGTCCGCCTGCCTGCACTTCGAGCGCACGCAGCCGATCTCGACGTACATCACCGCCGTCGTCGCCGGGCCCTACCACTACGTCACGGACACCTACCGGCGCACACAGGGTGAGGGCGCGGAGCTGGAGATCCCCCTCGGCGCGCTGTGCCGCAAGGGCCTGGCCAGGTACTTCGACGCGGACGACATCTTCACCGTCACCAAGCAGGGACTGGACTTCTTCCACGACCACTTCGGATTTCCCTACCCCTTCGGGAAGTACGAGCAGGCCTTCGTCCCCGAATACAACATCGGCGCGATGGAGAACCCGGGACTGGTCACCTTCCGCGAGGAGTTCGTCTTCCGCGGCAAGGTCACGCAGGCCTCGTACGAGGGCAGGGCGAACGTCATCCTGCACGAGATGGCGCACATGTGGTTCGGCGACCTGGTGACGATGGAGTGGTGGGACGACCTGTGGCTCAAGGAGTCCTTCGCGGACTTCATGGGCGCGCTGGCCCTGGTGGAGGCGACCCGCTTCAAGGACGGCTGGATCAGCTTCGCCAACCGCCGCAAGTCATGGGCCTACCGCGCCGACCAACTGCCCTCCACGCACCCCGTCACGGCGGACATCGGCGACCTGGAGGACGCCAAGCTCAACTTCGACGGGATCACCTACGCCAAGGGCGCCTCGGTGCTCAAGCAGCTCGTGGCGTACGTGGGCCGGGACACCTTCCTCGAGGGAGCGCGGCGCTACTTCCAGCGGCACGCGTGGGGGAACACGACACTGGCGGATCTGCTGGCGGTCCTCGCCGAGACCTCCGGGCGTGACATGGAGGAGTGGTCGCGCGCCTGGCTCCAGACAGCGGGAGTCAACTCCCTGACGCCGCAGGTCACTTGCGGCGCCGACGGCAGGATCACCGAGCTGGCCGTGCTCCAGGAGGCGCCGGAGGCCCATCCGGTGCTGCGTCCGCACCGGGTGGCCGTGGGGCTCTACCGCCGCGACGACGCGGAGGGCAGGCTGGTCCGTTACGCCAGGGCGGAGACGGACGTCAGCGGCACCCGTACGGTCGTCGACGAGCTGACGGGCGAGGAGGGGCCCGACCTCGTGCTCGTCAACGATGACGACCTGACCTACTGCAAGACCCGCCTGGACGAGACATCGATGGAGACGCTGCGCGCGCACCTCGGTGAACTCGCCCCGCAACCAGGGCTCCCCGGCCCCGCCGGGACGGACGGCTCCGACGCCCACAATCCCTCCCTCTCCCGGGCCCTGTGCTGGTCGGCCATGTGGAACCTGACGCGCGACGCGCTGATGCCCGCGCGGGATTTCGTCTCGCTGGTGCTCTCATTCGCGGGCACCGAGTCGGACATCGGCGTCCTGCAGATGCTGCACGCCTGGAGCCGGACCGCGATCACCTACTACGCCGACCCCGAATGGCGTGAGGAGGGCGGACGGGCCCTGGCCGAGGGCGCGTTGAAGGCGCTGCGGCAGGCCGAACCGGGCAGTGGCCACCAGCTCGCCTGGGCACGCTTCTTCTCGGCTGTCGCCACCGACGAGAAGGACCTTCAGATGCTGCAGGGGCTGCTCGCGGGCTCGGCGCGCATCGACGGACTGGTCATCGACCAGGAGTTGCGCTGGACGTTCCTGGTGACCCTGGCGGCGCGCGGCGCTGCCGACGCCGCCGTGCTCGACGCCGAACTCGCCCGCGACGACACGGCGTCCGGCAAGCGGCACCACGTGCGCTGCCTCACGGCACGGCCCTCGGCGGAGGTCAAGGCACAGGCCTGGGAGACGGTGATCACCTCGGACCGGCTCTCCAACGCCCTTGTCGAGGCGACGATTTCGGGCTTCGCCCAGCCCGGCCAGGAGGCGCTGACGGCGCCGTACACCCAGCGGTACTTCGACGCGCTGGAGGAGATCTGGCGGACCCGCTCGATCGAGATCGCCATGGCGATCGTGCGGGGTCTCTACCCGGACCTCCAGGCCGACCAGGCCACCCTGGACGCGACCGACGCGTGGCTGGGCACGCACGAGGACGCCGCGCCCGCTCTGCGCCGGCTGGTCCTGGAATCGCGTGACGACCTGGCGCGCGCGCTGCACGCTCAGCGCTGTGACGCGA
>NZ_JACBXA010000252.1 GCF_013870515.1 Streptomyces albidus (ex Kaewkla and Franco 2022)
TTCGGTGGCAACAGCGGGCGCGGCGGAGCAACGGGTGGCCGCTTCGGCGGTACCGGCTAGCCGCCCTCACAACGGTCCGGTTGGCTGTCTGCGGCACGAACACGCAGTAAGGGGCGCCCTCTTGGGAGGGCGCCCCTTCGCGTTCGTACGTCGCGCCGATGCTTCCGGCGGAGCCGACACAACCTCGGGACCGGGTCGCGCTAACCGGCTGCGAGGCGCTTCTTGACGGCGGCGGCCACCCGGCCGCCCTCCGCCTGGCCCGACACCTTCGGGTTCACGATCTTCATGACCGCGCCCATGGCACGCGGCCCCTCGGCACCGCCGGCCTGCGCCTCCGCGACGGCCTCTCCCACCAGCGCGTCCAACTCCTCGTCGCTCAGCTGCTTGGGCAGGTAGTCGGCGAGCACCTCGCCCTCCGCCCGCTCCCGGGCGGCCTGTTCACTGCGGCCGCCCCCGGCGAACGCCTCGGCCGCCTCACGGCGCTTCTTCGCCTCGCGCGTGATCACCGTCTGCACTTCGTCGTCGGAGAGTTCGCGGGCCGACTTGCCCGCGACCTCCTCCTTGGTGATCGCCGTGAGCGTCATGCGGAGGGTGGCGGAGCGCAGCTCGTCGCGCTTCTTGATGGCTGCGGTCAGGTCGCCCTGCAGCCGGGACTTGAGCGTAGTCATAGCGTCTTCGTGTCCTCCAGAGAATTCGACGGCCATCATCCCCCATGCGACGTGGAACGCGCCGCCCCGCGTCGGGCCCGACGGCCCTCTGACGGCAGGCCGCCGAGTGCGAGGGCGGCCAGAGGTCTGCGACGATGGGCCGATGCGCGCGCGATACGGAATCCCCCTCGCCCTGACGGCACTCGGCGCGGCATGCGCCGGTTACGCGACCGTCGTGGAGCCCCGTTCCTTCCGCCTTCGACGCGTCACCGTTCCCGTACTGCCGCCGGGCGCGCAGTCGCTGCGCCTGCTGCAGATCTCGGACGTCCACATGGTCGGCGGGCAGCGCAAGAAGCAGCGCTGGCTGAGGTCCCTCGCCGGGCTGCGTCCCGACTTCGTCATCAATACGGGCGACAACCTCTCCGACCCCGAGGCCGTCCCCGAGGTGCTGGACGCACTGGGCCCCCTCATGGAGTTCCCGGGCGCGTACGTCTTCGGGTCCAACGACTACTACGGCCCGAAGCTGCGCAACCCCGCCCGCTACCTGCTGGAGAAGACCAACGGGCGCCACGGCCTCAACGGCAACCCGCCGGCCGTCGGCGCCGTCCACAACCCGTGGGAGGGCATGCGCGACGCCTTCGACAAGGCCGGCTGGGTCGGGCTCAGCAACAGCCGGGGCCGGATCAAGCTGGCGTCGGGCCAGGAGATCGCCCTCACAGGGCTGGACGACCCCCACATCAAGCGGGACCGCTACAGCGCCGTCATCGGCGGCCCGGAACCCGACGCCGACTTCTCCCTCGCCGTCGTCCACGCCCCGTACCTGCGCGTCCTGGACGCCTTCACCGCCGACAGGTATCCGCTGATCCTCGCGGGCCACACTCACGGCGGGCAGCTGTGCATCCCCTTCTACGGCGCGCTCGTCACCAACTGCGACCTGGACACCGACCGCGTCAAGGGGCTCTCCACTCATCGCGCGGGCGGCCAGACGTCCTACCTCCACGTCTCCGCCGGCTGTGGCGCCAACCGCTACACCCCGGTCCGCTTCGCGTGCCCGCCGGAGGCCACGCTGCTGACGCTCACGGCCCAGCCCTGACGGCAGGGGGCAGCGCCGGGCCGGCTCAGCCTGAACCCCGCCCTTGCCCTGCTCGGACGGGCCGTCGCGCGTAATCCGGATTTCGCCTCAGCGTCCTGCTGGGCTAAAGTGGTGCGCGTTGCTTCGGGGTGTGGCGCAGCTTGGTAGCGCGCTTCGTTCGGGACGAAGAGGTCGTGGGTTCAAATCCCGCCACCCCGACAGAAGAAACAGCAGTTCAGGGGCCTGATCCGCAATTGCGGGTCAGGCCCCTGAGGCATTCACGGGGCCCGTTGGGAGAAATCTGGGAGAAGATCTTGGAAATCGGCTCCCGGATCGGCACCTACCGACGGCCCGTCAGGCGCCCCCGCAACAGTTCATCGAGGACCGCCACCGGCGACGTGGGCCACATCGCCAGTCGCTGATCGAGCGCCCCCTCCCATTCCGCAGTGAGGCCGGCCATCAGCGCCTCTCGCATCTCCTTGGTGATGTGGTCGTAGCGCGCCTGAACCGAGCCGTCCAGGTGTCCCATGCGCTCGTCCATCAGCTTCGGCGGGGTCCCCAGACCGCGCATGCGCGTCTTGTGCGCATGCCTCAGTCCGTGCGGGGTCAGTCCTTTGGCGATGGGGAGCCAGCACGCCTCAGCCCGCTGCTGAGCCCCCCTTCCCCGTGCTGGTACGCCGGGCCAGGGGTCGGCGAGTATCGGCACAGGTCGGGCCTCCTGTGGTGCCTTCTTCGGGTACCAGCCGGAGGCTGCGGGAGTGAACAGCCATGTGGTGAAGCCGTTCCGTCTCCAGTGCGGCGCCTGGTCCACCGCTCCCCCACCGCGGGTGAAGCCGAGGGCGCTGATGGCTTCCTGGACGCGTGCCTTGGTTGCCTCCGCCACGGCCGTGGGCCGATTGAGGACGTTGGAAACCGTGCCTGTGGACACTCCTGCGCGGCGCGCAACGTCCACCAGCTTTGCCCCGGTCTCGCCAGTGCGGGAGATGCCCTGTCCTCGGAAGAGGTACGTCTTTCCGTGACACCGGCAAGGGTGCGGCTTCGCAATTGCGGCTTGCCTGGCCCACAGACCCGTCAGCCACGCAGGTGCGTCAAGAGTCCGGTAGCTGTCGTCCTTGGGCGGGCAACGCTCGAACTCGCCTGAATCGAGCTCGTACAGCTGCCATTCCACACGCACCGCATCGGGCCGGAGAAACTGCGTCTCCAGCCCGACGACTTCGCCCCACCTCATGCCGGTGTAGCCCTTGGTGACGCAGGCGATGAACTCATCGTCCCTGCCGGAGAGCAGGGAGGCTCGCTCAGCGAGAAGCAGGATGCCTAGCGGATCAGTGACCACCTTCTCGGGGGTCCGGTCCCGCGAGCGGCCGGCGCGCTTACCTCTGCCCCGTCGCTTCGTCGCAGGGTTCGAGCTGATCAATCCTTCTTCCACAGCGTCTTCGAAGAGCAGGTGGAGAGTCCCGCGCCACGTCTTCACGCTGGACGCCGCGTAAAACCCCTTCTCCCGCTTCTCCCATGCATCGACGTCAGTGCGCTGGATGGAGGCAAGCGCACGGTCCTGGAACTCAGGGAGCAGGTGCTCCTCAATGTGTCGCCGGTAGTTCTGCATGGTGGAGGCGGCCAGATCCTGAGCCGCGTACCAGCGCGACGCATACTCGCCGAATGCGGTCTGCCCGGCAGAGGGGTTCCTCCACGTACCGCTCCGCACCTTCGCCTCCTCGGCGTCGGCAGCCTGTTTCGCGTCCCGTTTCGTGCGGAAGCGGATGACGACACCGCTGTCATCAACAACCGTTCCGTACTTGCCCGGCGAGATCTTGTAACGACCGCGCCAGTAGTTGCCGCGGTTCTCCGCGAAGCCCATGCTCCCTCTTCTCCAGCAATAGGTGAGGGCTGGGAGTTGCCACTCCCAGCCCTCACTGGCGGTTCAGTTTTGCGATCAGGCGGCGTTCCGAGTGCGGCGTGGGCGGCGCGCACGGAGCTGGGCGACTGGCGCGCCCGTTGACACAGACGTACGCCCCCTCCGCCCGGAACTCGTCACTTCTGTCGGTGCTGCTGATGGACGCTCCTCAAGCAGCTCGAAGATTTCCTCGACGTGCCCCTTGGTGAAGCGGTATCCACTGCCGCTTCGGATGAATGGGATCCGGCCCCGCCGGGCTTGTTCCTTGACCCACCATGTCGAGCAGTCGAGGGCTTCGGCGACGTGGTCGGCCGTATAGAGCGTCGGGAGCTCCGACTTCTTGCTCATGGTTCAACTCCTCCAGGACGGGGTGTGGTTGGCGAGACGTTGCTGCGGGGCCGCGCCTGTCCGAGGTGCGGATTTCTGCGTCATTGCGTCATCAGCGTCAATCGGGCTTCTGAACTGCGATTTTGTGTGACGCAGTGGTTCGGGGCTGCGTCATTGGCGCGTCAGTGGCTGCGTCATCCGATGACGCAGATGACGCAGGATGACGCAGGCGCCGTCGTCTGCGTCATGCCTCTATCCGCAGGTCAGGGCCCGTTTTCAGGTCTGCATGACGCAGATGACGCAGCGTCTCTCCTCTTAGGACAAAGGAGAGGGGTGGTGTCTGTTGTGGTGCGGTGCTGCTTCAGGCGTGAAGAAGGAGCCGCTTCGCGGCGCGACCACCGGGCGGCTTCGCCGAACAGCAAGAGGAGCACCCGCGGCGTGGCGCGCCCCGGTGCTCTTCTTGCTTGTACCGGCGCCCGTGCGGTGCGGGTCAGAACATCCGCTTGGGCTCGTGTGCCGGTGGGGCTTCCATGCGGGTCATTTCGAGGTAGCGGCCTTCGCTGGTGCGGCCGGAGTCGATGAGGACACCGCGGGCGGCAAGCGTCGGTTGGAGGCGCTTGAGCCGGTCGGAGAGCACCTTGCCCGTGGTCGGCCAGCCCCTGGGCAGCGGACGTAGTCCGTCGCCGCTGTATAGGCAGCCGAGGAGGTGCAGCCACTCGGTGGAGGTCATTCGCTGCTCTGACCCGGCCTTGATGCTCTCGGCGTGCCTGAGGACGGTCTGCGCGAGCAAGTCGCCTTCGATCACGTCGTCGTTGAGGTCATCCAGGCTGGCCCGGTACGCACGCAGGGCCCCGAGGCCGGTCGCGGCGTCGAGCTGCGCGCACAGGTGCGCGAAGTCCGCCATGCGCAGATCCGTGGGTGTCTCCGCCTCGGCCGCGCGGACCTTGACGGTGAGGTCCAGGAGAGAGCCGAGGACGGCGGGCAGCGCCTCCGCATACTCGGCCCACAGCTCCGCCTCGGTGCGCCGCACCTTGGGGCGTTCCAGACGCAGCGGAAGGAGCCGTTCTGCGAGGTCGGGGCGGATGACGCCCACGTCGATGCCGGTCAGCAGCATCGGCCGGCGGTAGCCGACGCGGAAGACGTCCCCGTCGGTCCACAGGGCGCGTTTGACGTTCTCAGCGCCGGTGACGATGCAGCACATCGCGTCGGACAGGTCCGGGGTCATGTGGGAGAGGTTGTCGAGCGCGGTGACCCATCCGGCCGCCACTGCTGCGATCAGGTTCTCCTCGTCCTTCGGTGCGCGGCGCAGGTCTCCGCTCATGCCCTCGATGATCCGGATGAGCATGCGCCCGCCGCAGGACTTGCCCGCACCTTGCGGGCCGGTGAGGAAGGGTGCGGGGACGGGCACGGACGGTCCGAGGCAGCCGATGAGCCAGGCCACAGCGAGGCATTCTGTCTCCGCGTTGGCGAAGTTGCACAGTCGCAGCAGCTGATCGAGGCCTTTCCCGTCGGTGTCCTTTGCCGGGAGCGGAAGCTCCCCGGTCAGCTGGGTGCGCCGCCAGCACACCTCGCGCGGGTCGGGAACGGTGATCTCCCAGCCGGTGGGGTGGATGCGGACGGACTGCCCGTCGTCGCGGCCCAGGTCCAGCCACGTCGCCCCGTCGAACCCGGGAGCCACGCGGATGTTCACGGACTGCACGTCCTCGCTCAGAGCCAATGCTTCGATCAGATCCAGCGCCTCCTTCAGTGCGGTGCCGTTGAACACGCCGCGCCCGTCGTGGAACAGGCCGACCATGAGTTCCTGCCGGTGGCTGCCCGTCGTGCCCTGGGATCGGATCGGGCGGGCCACGGGGTGGCCGTTCTTCTGCGCGTACACGGTCCCGTCGCCGGTACGGAAGTACCGGAAGTGGGCCTGCGCGTAGTCGGTGATGACCTCGCGCGCCGGTGTCTTCTCGTCGTCGGACATGGTCAGATTCCCAACTTGGTGCGGGCGTTGGTCCACGCGTCGGTGCAGTGCCGAGGTGATTCGCCCTTGGTCTGAGCGGCGGCGAACAGCCGCGCGACGTGGCCGTCGGTGAGGCAACCGCACCGGCCGTGGGCGGACAGCACGGCGAGGAAGGTCCGGTAGACCGTGGTGTGGATCGCGCTGGACGCTTCGGTGATGCGCGCCTCGGCCATGGCGATGCCACGCTCGAGATACGCGGGCGTGCGGTGCCGGCACTCCCCACCATCGACCGGCGCGGGCACCGCGACGACCTGACCAGACGGCCGGGCCACGGCGGGTGCCTTCACGACCAGCGCGCGCACGGCGCCCGGCAGATCAGCCATGGTGCCGGTGCCGGGCCCGAGCCAACGGGCGTAGGACATCGCGGACTTGATGTCCACACCGGGCCGGACCCCGTTCGAGGACTGCATCGCCCCGCGGTAGATCCAGTGCTCCCCGCGCGTCGTGGCCACCGTCCTGGTGACCGGCAGGGACTCACGCGCCCAGGCAATGGCGTCAGCGTCGTCCAGGTCCAGGACCGTCAGTCCGGCGCCGCCCGGGTGGTAGGCCACGGTCGCGGCCTGCGCCCATGCCGCCTTCCACGCACGGGAGTTGAGGATCTGCCGGTCGCTGGTGGCGGCTGCCCAGGCGTGGCACGGCGCCGGACAACGGCAGGGCCCTGCCCGGAGCATGTTGGGCCGGTCCCCGCACTTGGACTTGGCACAGGCAGAGCAGTTGCCCACCGGCAGCTTCCGGGCCCGCAGCGGCAGCACCGGCACACCGGCCTCAGCCAGGCGCAGAGCCGTCTGAAGCACTGAGGTGTTCATGCCGCCACCCCGATCCCGGAGGTGAGGAAGGCGGTGCCGATGAACTGGCTGTAGGCGGGCGGGATGCATTCGCGGATGCCGTCCCGGTTCATCCACCCCACGCCCATCACCTCGCGGGCGAGGGGGACGCCGGAGAAGTTGCCGACGAACTGCCCGTAGTGGCCCGTGGGGACTGGGCGGCCCATCTTCGCCTGAGGCGCGGTGTGTTCGGGGTGTGCGGGCTGCCCGAGGGTGAAGCCGCCGCCGGTCTCGAAGTACCGGTGCCGGTAGGTGTGCAGCCCGAACATGGCGCCGCACAGCATCACGGGGTTCCGCAGCTTCGGCAGGGCGCCGCGTACGTTCTCGATCACCCATGGCCGCCCAGTCGCTTCCAGCGCTTCGCGGGTGGGTGCGATGAGGTCGGGGTGGGTGTTGCCCTGGATGCGCTGGCAGTCGCTGTCGAGCTGGCATGGGCAGGAAGCGTGGATGAAGTCGAACTCCGCGCCGTGCTCGCGGATGAACTCGACCGCGTCGCCCTGGATGAACGTGAACGGATACCGCGGCTGCGGGTCCTTGTCTACGCCGGTCACCTCGAACCCGGCAGCGTCGTAGCCCCAGGCGCCCCCGCCCTGGCAGCAGTACGTATCCAGCAGCCGCAAACGACGGCGCAGTGCTCGCCTGATGTCGGTGGGTTGGGTCATGCTGGAGACCTCCTGAGTCTCGTTGCAGGGATGGGAGAACCGGGGCGGCTGCGCTTCTTGGCGGGAGACAGCCGCCCTGAGTCAGTGGTGGTTGATGGTTCCGGTGGCGCGGCCGAAGAGACCGGTGGCGGTGACGTGTTGGGTGATGTGTGCGGGCGCCTGTCGGCGGCAGCGTTTGATGAGTGCGGCGGCTGCTGCGCCGCCGGCGGCGATGAGTGCGACGGCGGACCAGAGGGCGTCGGTCATGGCGATCAGTCCCGGGGCGGCGTAGGAGAGGCCGACACCGGCGACCGCGACGCCGGTGCCGACCGTCGGAGCAAGGAGCGCGGTGGTTTTCGCCCATCGCGGGATGGGCTGAACGACCGGCTGAGGCGGTGAGGTGGGTGCGGGGGGTTGGGTGTAGGCGAGGGTGCTGTAGCCGCCGGGCAGGGTGACCATCTGGACCCCTGCGGGGAGTTCCTCCGGCAGCATCCTCGACCTGGCTGCTGGGGGCGTGTAGGCCAGTGGGTCCGGACGCTGGGTCATGGTGGTGATCTCGTATGTGGTGTCGGGGTGCACAAGTTGCTCCCTTCACGAGCGACGGGCAGCACCCCGATTCGTGTGGGTGCTGCCCGTCGTCTGGCTTGTCGTGTGCTTGTCGTGCGGCTTGTCGCTTGTCTTGTCTTGTCGCCTGTCGCTTTCCAGGTCAAAGCCCGTTTCCGGCTCTCTGAGGGCCGTACAGGGGCCTTCTCGGAGTGGGCGACAAGCGACAAGCAG
>NZ_JACBXA010000253.1 GCF_013870515.1 Streptomyces albidus (ex Kaewkla and Franco 2022)
GGGCGCGTGGAGAACGGCGACCCCGCGGCTCTCGAGCGCCGCGTGCAGGTCGGGCAGCGCCTCGCGTACGGGCAGCCGCTCCAGAGCGTCACCGCGAAGCTTCCCGCTCACGCCTGCCGGCCCTGCGCGTACGCCTCGTCGCGCTCGCACACGAAGATCGCCGTGCCGGGGATGAGCCGCCCGCGCAGCGGCGACCAGCCGCCCCACTCCTGCTCGTTCCAGTCGGGCCACTCCGGCTCGACCACGTCCAGCAGCCGGAACCCCGCGGCCGTCACGTCCCGCACGCGGTCGCCCATGGTGCGGTGGTGTTCGACGTAGACGGCGCGTCCCTCCTCGTCCTCCTCCACGTAGGGCGTGCGGTCGAAGTAGGAGGTGAGGACCGTGAGCCCTTCCGGCCCCGGCTCGTCGGGCAGGGCCCAGCGGAAGGGGTGCGTGACGGAGAAGACCCAGCGTCCGCCGGGCCTCAGTACGCGCCGTACCTCCCGCAGCACCCGCACCGGGTCGGCGACGAAGGGGAGCGCGCCGAAGGCCGAGCAGGCCAGGTCGAAGGAGCCGTCGGCGAAGGGCAGCGCCGAGGCGTCCGCCTCCACCAGGGGGAAGCCCGGACCGTCCTCGCCGTCGGAGATCCGCAGGGCGTGCTGGAGCTGCCGGTGCGAGAGGTCGAGGGCGACAGGCCGCGCACCCTGTGCGACCAGCCAGCGGGAACACTGCGCTGCGCCGGCCCCGACCTCCAGCACGCTCAGGCCCCGCAGCGCCGCGACCGGCCCCAGCAGTCCGGCCTGTGCCTCGTCCAGTCCCTCCGGGCACCACACGAAGCGGACGTCTCCGAGGAAGGCGCCGTGGTCGTCCTGGTATTCGTCGGCGTTGCTGTCCCACCAGCCGCGGTTGGCCCGGCTGCTGTCGTGGAGGCCCGACTGGCGCCGGACGGCCGCGGGCTCCGTCTCCTCGGCTGCCGCTCCGTCGGGATGTCCGGTGACTCCGGTCGGGATCCTGCCGGGATCCGCAGCCGCCACGGGCCGGATCTCACCGCCGCCGTCTTCTTTATTCATGGCCCCAGCCGTGTCGTACATTCGCTGTCGGACTTGTGTCGGGCCTCTGTCGAACTTCAGTCGGACTTCTGTCGGATATGAGGCCGCGCAGGCCGCGGGGAGGGTCGCTCAGCGCGCCGAGGTGGCGCACACAGGGACGGAGTGCGCCGGTTATGGGACGTTCCACCCCTGCTGTGCTCTTTCGCGCATTGACCATGCCCAGCGGCCCCCGTATGCTACAAGTTGCGCTGCGGGCCTGCGCGCCTCGGACAGAGCAGGCCGCGCTCGCATCTGTGATGTATCCCCTCGGGTTTGTGGCTCTCAAGGCTGTGTCCGGCTGGCTTGCATGCGCGGTGCGAAACGGGCTCTCGGCGTAGCAGAACCTACGACTTCATTGTCCGTACCGGAGACCCTTTCACACATGACGAGCAGCACCGAGACCACCGCCACCACTCCGCAGGTTGCGGTAAACGACATCGGTTCCGAGGAAGCCTTCCTCGCCGCGATCGACGAGACGATCAAGTACTTCAACGACGGCGACATCGTCGACGGCGTCATCGTGAAGGTCGACCGGGACGAGGTCCTGCTCGACATCGGCTACAAGACGGAAGGTGTCATCCCTTCCCGCGAGCTGTCGATCAAGCACGACGTCGACCCCAACGAGGTCGTCGCCGTCGGTGACGAGATCGAAGCCCTCGTTCTCCAGAAGGAGGACAAGGAAGGGCGCCTGATCCTCTCGAAGAAGCGTGCGCAGTACGAGCGCGCGTGGGGCACCATCGAGAAGATCAAGGAAGAAGACGGCATCGTCACCGGCACCGTCATCGAGGTCGTCAAGGGCGGCCTCATCCTCGACATCGGCCTGCGGGGCTTCCTCCCCGCGTCGCTGGTCGAGATGCGCCGTGTCCGCGACCTTCAGCCGTACGTCGGCAAGGAGCTCGAGGCCAAGATCATCGAGCTGGACAAGAACCGGAACAACGTGGTTCTGTCCCGCCGCGCCTGGCTGGAGCAGACCCAGAGCGAGGTCCGTCAGACCTTCCTCACCACCCTCCAGAAGGGCCAGGTGCGCTCCGGCGTCGTCTCCTCCATCGTCAACTTCGGCGCCTTCGTCGACCTTGGCGGCGTGGACGGTCTGGTGCACGTCTCCGAGCTGTCCTGGAAGCACATCGACCACCCCTCCGAGGTGGTCGAGGTCGGCCAGGAGGTCACGGTCGAGGTCCTGGACGTCGACATGGACCGCGAGCGCGTCTCCCTGTCGCTCAAGGCGACCCAGGAAGACCCGTGGCAGCAGTTCGCCCGTACGCACCAGATCGGTCAGGTCGTGCCCGGCAAGGTCACGAAGCTGGTTCCGTTCGGCGCGTTCGTCCGGGTGGACGAGGGCATCGAGGGCCTGGTCCACATCTCCGAGCTGGCCGAGCGCCACGTGGAGATCCCGGAGCAGGTCGTCCAGGTCAACGACGAGATCTTCGTCAAGGTCATCGACATCGACCTCGAGCGCCGTCGCATCAGCCTCTCGCTGAAGCAGGCCAACGAGGCCTTCGGCGCCGACCCGACGTCGGTCGACTTCGACCCCACGCTGTACGGCATGGCGGCCTCGTACGACGACCAGGGCAACTACATCTACCCCGAGGGCTTCGACCCCGAGGCCAACGACTGGCTGGACGGGTACGAGAAGCAGCGTGAGGAGTGGGAGCGCCAGTACGCCGAGGCGCAGACCCGCTTCGAGCAGCACCAGGCACAGGTCATCAAGTCCCGTGAGGCCGACGAGCAGGCGGCGGCCGAGGGTGCCAGCGGTGGCGGCGGCAACGCCCAGCCGCAGCCCGGCGGTGGCAGCGGCGGCGGCGGTGGCCAGGCCGGCGCTTCCGGTGGCTCGTACTCCTCCGAGTCGGACGAGGACTCCGGTGCTCTCGCCTCGGACGAGGCGCTGGCAGCGCTCCGCGAGAAGCTCGCGGGCGGCCAGAGCTGAGTGCTCAGCGCTGAGCGGTAGCTGACAAGCGCAGCTGCCGAAAAGTACGGCAGGTGGGGCCTGCTCCTTCACGGGAGCGGGCCCCACCTTTCTTTGTGCCGCCCGCCCCTCGCCGGTGGGCGCCGCGGCGTTGCGATGACGGGTCCGGGGTACTCATGCAGGGCTCCTCGGCACCAGGGGTTCAGGATGCCGGGGCCGCCGCCGGATCCCGTCGGCGCGTCCGGCCGTGAGGTGCCGTCGAACGGCCGTTTCGCGCTGGGGGAATGCCGGCCCGGCTTCGGTGGTTGTGCGAGAGGAACGCAAAAGAAGGGGCGCCAACAGTGCTTGAACCGCACAGTGGGCAAAGCGTGTACACGTGGGACGAGAGCGGACTCGAAGCAGTCGACGCCGTCATCGAAGGACCTGACGGCGCCGGGCTGGTGATGCTGTATCACTTCGAGGGCTTCATGGACGCGGGCGAGGCGGGGGAGCAGATCGTCCAGCGCCTGAAGGACGCTCAGTCCTACGTCACCGTTGCGCGATTCGACGCGGACCGGCTCGTCGACTACCGGGCACGCCGTCCGACCATGACCTTCCGCCGTGACAGGTGGGTCTCCTACGACACCCCGCGGCTGGAGCTGCGTCTCGTCAGGGACGCCACCGGTGTGCCGTTCCTGCTGCTGGCCGGGCCGGAGCCGGATGTGCAGTGGGAGGCCTTCACCTCCGCCGTACGGGAGATCACCGAGCGTCTGGGCGTGCGCCTCGCGGTCAACTTCCACGGCATTCCGATGGGCGTCCCGCACACCCGCCCCGTCGGCCTCACTCCGCACGGCAACCGCACGGACCTCGTGCCGGGCCACCGTCCTCTCTTCGAGGAGGCCGAGGTCCCGGGCAGCGCGGCCGGACTGATCGAGCTGCGGCTCGCCGAGTCCGGGCACGACGTGCTCGGGGTGGTGGCGCACGTACCGCACTACGTCGCGCGCTCCCCCTACCCCGACGCCGCCCTCGTCCTCATCGAAGCCATCACCTCCGCGACCGGGCTCGTCCTGCCGGACGTGGGGCACACCCTGCGCAACGAGGCTCTGAAGACGCAGAACGAGATCGAGAGCCAGCTCGCCGAGGGCGACGAGGACCTGGTCGCGGTCGTACGCGGCCTGGAGCAGCAGTACGACGCCCTGGCCGGAGCCGAGACGCGGGGCAGCCTCGTCGCGGAGCCCAGCGAGCTGCCCTCCGCCGACGAACTCGGAGCGGTCTTCGAGCGCTTCCTGGCCGAGCGGGAAGGCGAAGGCGGCGAGGGCCCCGGGGGAGACGGCGCGCAGTGACCTGCTCCATCGAGTGACGCCCGGATGCGACCTCCCCGCCGGAGCGGCGCAGGGCGGCGTATAGCGTGGCAGTCATGCTGAAGGTGGGACTGACAGGTGGCATCGGCGCAGGCAAGAGCGAGGTCTCGCGGCTGCTCGACGCGTACGGGGCGGTGATCGTCGACGCGGACAAGATCGCCCGGGAGGTCGTGGAGCCGGGCACGCGGGGGCTTGCAGCCGTGGTCGCCGAGTTCGGCGAGGAGATCCTGGCGCCGGACGGCACCCTGGACCGGCCGAAACTCGGCTCTGTCGTCTTCGCCGACACAGAGCGCCTCGCCGCGCTGAACGCCATCGTGCATCCCCTGGTCGGACAGCGCTCGGCGGAGCTGGAGCGCACGGCGCAGGAAGCGGAAGCCTCGGACGGGGAGGGCGGTGCCGTCATCGTCCACGACGTCCCCCTGCTCACCGAGAACGGGCTCGCTCCGCTGTACGACCTCGTGCTGGTCGTGGACGCCTCATCCGAGACCCAGATGGACCGGCTGATGCGCCTGCGGGGCATGACCGAAGGCGAGGCCGCCGCCCGTATGGGGGCACAGGCGACCCGCGCGGAGCGGCTGGCGGTGGCAGACATCGTGATCGACAACGACGGGCCGCTGGAGGCCCTGGAATCCCGGGTGCGAGAGGTGTGGGAAGGGCTGCGCAGGCGCGCCCACGCTCCGTCGGACCGGTGACTCCCGGCCTCCTGTCCGTAGCCCGCTCCGGTGGGAGCAGAGTGCGCACGGTTGCGGCTGGGAATAGGTATGGGGGACAGGGCGTTTCCGCGCCCGTGCACCGTAACTGTCACACCGGCACCGGTGAGGAGGCAGCCACCGTGTCCGAGGCCAACCCCGAAACCCTGGTCATCGAGTTCCGCGCTGCCGAGCAGCTGCTCAACGCACGCGATCCGCGCGGAGCCTTGAAGCTGCTCGACACGGTAGTAGCGGCACACCCGGAGAACACCGCCGCGCGGCTGCTCCGCGCACGCGCATTCTTCCTCGGCGCTCAACTGCGTCCTGCGGAGATGGAGTTCCAGACGGTCCTCGAGCGCGAGCCCGACAACGCGTTCGCGCACTTCGCCCTCGGCCGTACGCTGCAGCGCGCGAACCGCGCGGACGAGGCGCGCCGCCACTTCCGGCTGGCCGCCGCCCTCGATCCGAGACCCGACTTCGTCGAGGCCGCGGCCTTCGACCCTCCGCGATCGGCCTAGCGGAACCGGCAGGGTGCCGGTGACTGCGCCGGTGAGGGAGGGGCGCCGCCGGTCCCCGTGGGTGTGCCCGTGGGGGCGGGGGCGCTTTTCCACGTCTGACGCTCTGTGGCTAATGTGACCGGTCTGTGCGGTGCCGTGCTGCGGCGCCGGACAGGCACAGCACAGGCAACGGGCAGGGGGCGGCAGCATGGTGGGGCTGGGACGGGACGGGCTCTTCGGGGGGTCACGGGAGCCGGAGCTCGAGCTCGGGGGCGTCAGTCCGTATACGCCGCTGCCCGCTCCGAGCTGGAAGGGCAGGGCGCTCGGCGGGTTCTTCTTCCTGATCGGTCTCGTCTGCGTGGGCATTTCCGTCTACAACGCCGCGCACACCGCGGGATTCGCCGGACGGCACGGAACCGTGACCGTTCAGCGCTGCTGGATCGACCAGGGCGGCCGCAACAGCAGTGACAAGACGGTCTGTTCAGGCACCTTCCGCCCGGACGACGGCGGGACGTCGCAGCGGGACGCTGTCGTGCACCGGGATCTCAAGGCCGGTGACGAGATCGCGGTGCAGCAGACAGGGCGCGGCTATCTCCCGAGCGGCTTGGCGGAGACGTGGCGTTGGAACGCCCTGTTCTTCATCGGCTGGATCGCCGCGGCTCTGGGCGTTCCCTTCGCTGCGACCGGGATCTTCCCGGGACGTTCGCAGGCGTCCCAGGTGGGTGCCCTCATCAGCGGCACGCGGGCGGCGAAGGTGATGAAGTACCTGTTCATCGGCGGTGCCGGGGGCGCGGCTGTGTGCTTCTACCTCACCTGGGTGCTCTGAGCCGGCGAACGAGGATCCGGTCAACGGCTCTTGGGGGCAGGTGTGTTGACGCCCGGAGGCCGCGCCCGCTGCTACCGGGCGCCGGCCTCCGTCGCCCAACTCCGCAGTGCGGCGAAGTCCTTGGCGCGCAGCCCGCGTCCGGGGTCCACCCAGTGCAGCAGGGCGGGGCCGTCGTGGTGCTCCGAGACGTAGAGCTTGTCGTCGTCCGTGATGCCGTCGTCCACCCAGGCGAAGGGGCGGCCTCGCGCCCACTCGACGATCTGCGGCAACTTCCAGTGCGCGCCCTGCGGGCCGGGCGTGAAGAGCTCCCGCCACTCGATCACGGGGAGTTCGGGGAGGCCCAGTACGGGGCCGATGTGCTCGTTGGCGCCGTGCATCCACGTGGTCGCCCACACCAAGTCGTACGGCAGGGCGGTCAGTTGTGCTCCGTGCCCGGGCTTCAGCCACACCCGAAGAGGCCTCACGTCCTCCGCCGGAAGGGGCGCATGCCGGGCGAGCCAGTTCGCGGGCTTGAAGCGGTGAGTGGTGTAGCCGCGCGGCCGCAGACGCCACCGGGCGGCGAAGGGGTTCAGCGGGCCGTCGACATCGAGCAGCAGGAGGGGCGTTGTCGGCTGCATCGCACCGCCGGGAGTGAGGGGCATGGGCCGGGCGTCAACTCGCGCTGGGAGCGGCGTCCTGCACCGGTGTACGGGCGTCCTGCACCGGCGCACGGAGGTGGGGCGGTGTCCCGTCGTGCTGGGGCACCCCGTTCCACTCCCATGAGGTGCGTCGCGGGTGGCCCGGCAGCTCCGTACGGCCGGTCGCCCACAGCAGGGCCTGCCAGGGGGGAGCGTCCACGTCCACGTCGCGGAACAGGCGCCCCAGCACGCGCTCGCACAGGTCGGCCGGTGGCATCCAGGAGATGCCGAGCCCTTCGGCGACGTCGTGCATGTGGACCAGGGTCTCGACGATCCCCATGGCGGCGAAGCCCTCGGGGTCGGAGTTGCCGTAGGGGTGCCAGGCGCGGACCTCCGGTGACGCCGTACGCACCATGGCCGTCAGCAGCGCCCCGCTGGCCTCCAGCACTTGCAGCAGCCCCGCCGGGCCGGCGTCGCGGTCGGCGAAGATCGTGTTGGCGGGCCCGCCGGGCTTCCGCCGCGTGTAGGAGAAGGGCACGCCGTCCGTCAACGGCGGTGTGTCGGGGCCCAGTTGCGTCGCGTAGGAGAACAGGTCGTCGCCGAGGTGCTCGACGGTGTCCCAGCAGTCCCACTCCAGGGAACCGGCGGGTGCGCTCCAGTCCGCCTCGAGCCCCTCGCTCAGTGCGGTGACCGCCAGCCGTACAGCGTCCCGCACATCCTGGGAGGTGACCGGGGCACGGCCCGCCCCGTCGGTTTCTGTCATGGCGTGAACGTACCAACGCGCCTGGTCGAATCCGACTGAATTCCGGGGCAGGCAGGGGCTGTGACTTGTGCAAGTTGATCGCCTCTCCCGTTGCAGCGGGTTGCGGGCGTCCGCCGGGGCGAGGCCCACAGCGCCGGCATCAGCCAGGCGTAGGCCGCGGCGAGCAGCGCCGCTCCAGCGCCGCCGAGCAGGGACTGCCGGGTCTGCTGGGCTGGAGCCACACCCGCAGCTCCGCAGCGACGATCGAGGGCGGTGTCAGTGGCGCGCCGTAAACTCGGGCGGGTCCGGGGCGGGACCGTGCGTCACAGGGGAGCGCACGGTCCGCGCACACGATGAGCGGGAAGACGGTGGCGCGGATGGGAGTGCCCCCAGGGGGCGGTCTCGCGCGATGCGCCGTCGTCTTTCTGCC
>NZ_JACBXA010000254.1 GCF_013870515.1 Streptomyces albidus (ex Kaewkla and Franco 2022)
CCGGTCCGGGAGCCGCCCAGCGTGATCTCCAGCCGGCGCGGCTTGCCCTCGGGCGAGAAGTCGTCGAGGAGCCACATGTCGCCCGCGCACTGATAGACGACCCGGTCCCCGTCGGTGGAGGCGTTGCGTGCGTAGAAGTCGTCGTGGTCCGTGTGCCTGCGCAGGTCCGAGCCGTCCGGGGCGCACGAGTAGAGGTTGCCCACGCCTTCGTGGTCGGAGAGGAAGGCGATGCGGGCGCCCACGAACATCACCGAGTCGAGGTGCCCTTCGAGATCGGGCACGAGGCGCCGGCCGTGCAGCCACAGCCGCCCCCTGGCCCCTCCCCGGTACCGCTTCCAGGCCGCCGGGTCGTGCGGCGGCTTCCCGGTCAGCAGCAGGGTGCGGCGTACGCCGCCGAGCGCGGCGACGGCCACGTCCGCGACCGGTCCCCACGGGAGGCGGCTGGCAGCACTGCCGTCGGTACGCAGCCGGTAGGACCAGGTGCTGTGCGAGTACGGCTGCTCGTGCGAGGAGACGGCCAGCACGTCGCCCTCGGGCGTCCAGCCGCAGACGCGGGCGTTGGAGGCGCCCCAGTAGCTGAGACGCCGGGCGGTTCCGCCGTCGACCGGGACCAGATGCACCTCGGGGTCCAGGCTGCGCCAGCTGGTGAAGGCGATCTGCCGTCCGTCGGGGGAGAAGCGCGGGTGGCTGACGCGCGTACGGTCCACGGTCAGCCGCCAGGCGCGCCCCTGCCCCTGAGAGCTGCGACCGGCGTCCGAGGGGGCGAGCGGCGCCAGCCACACGTCGTCCTCGGCCACGAAGCAGATCAGGTCGTCGTACAGGTGCGGGTGGCGGATGTACGGGAGGTACGCATGGTCGTCATTCACGCCGGCTCCCTTCGCGCGGGATACCGCGCCTCGTGGTGCCCGGTCGCGGTCGGCGATGGGGTTTCCAGTATGAGGGGATATGAGGCATCCATACCAATTCAGCGAGGTCGATCGGGAGCGATGTGCTCGCCCCTGCTCGCACCGAGCAGAGGTGTGATGTGCCCCTCATCGCGGCCCGCGGCTCATCCTCATCCTGCGAGGAAGCGTCTTTTGGCATGAACTGACACTGCCGGGCGCGGTGACCCGCGGGGCGGTGGCGGTTCTGTCCGTACCGACCCGAGACCGGAGTCCTCCAGCGTGGCCACCTTCCTCTACAGACTCGGCAGGTTCGCCTTCCGGCGCCGCCGCATCGTCGCCCTCATATGGGTGGTGCTGCTGGTGGCGGCCGGGGCGGGCGCGTCCACCGCATCCGATCCGCCCGACGACGACTTCGCGCTGCCCGGTACGGAGGCCCAGCAGGCCTTCGACGTGCTGGAGGAGCGCTTCCCGGAGGCCAACGCCGAGGGCGCGAGCGCCCGCATGGTCTTCCGCGCTCCCAGCGGGGAGAAGATCACCGCGACCGACAACAGGGCCGCCGTGAAGGAGACCGTCGCTGAGCTCGCCGGCGGTCAGGCGGCCGCCGTCACCGATCCCTTCGTCCCCCGCGGCGGTGCCGTCAGCAAGGACGGCACCACCGCCTACGCGTCCGTCACCTACAAGGTCGCCGCCGACAAGATCAGCGATGGAACGCGCGAGAAGATCGAATCGGCGGCGGAGAAGGGCCGTGACGCGGGCCTGAAGGTCGAGACGGGCGGCGACGCGCTGTTCGTCCAGCCCGACGTGGGCAACGGCGAGGTCTTCGGCATCGCCGTCGCCGCGGTCGTGCTGATCCTCACCTTCGGCTCGCTCGTCGCCGCCGGACTCCCGCTGATCACGGCGTTGATGGGCGTGATGATCGGCATCTCGGGCATCGCCGCCCTTGGTGCCACGCTCGGCCTTTCGGCCAACACCTCGACGCTGGCGATGATGATCGGGCTCGCGGTCGGCATCGACTACGCCCTCTTCATCGCCTCCCGTTACCGCGCCGAGCTCGCAGAGGGCCGCGAGCGCGAGGACGCCGTGGGCCGTGCCGTCGGCACAGCGGGCTCGGCCGTGGTCTTCGCCGGGCTGACCGTGGTGATCGCCCTCGCGGGTCTGGCGGTGGTGAACATCCCGCTGCTCACCAAGATGGGCTTCGCGGCAGCGGGCACCGTCGTCATCGCCGTCCTGGTCGCGATCACCCTGGTGCCCGCCGCACTGGGCATCGTCGGCAAGCGCATCTACGGGCGCAGGGTCCGCAAGGCCAACCCTGCGACCGGCGTCCCCGACGCCCAAGCGGCCGGCTCCGGACCTGGCGCCGGCGAGCGCTGGGCGGGCTTCGTGCTGCGCCGCCCGCTGATGGTTCTCGCGGTGGCCGTGCTCGGCCTCGGCACCCTGGCGGTGCCCGTGGCGAGCATGGAACTGGGGCTGCCGGACGAGGGCAACCAGCCCGCGCACACCACGCAGCGCAAGGCCTACGACATGCTCTCCGAGGGCTTCGGGCCCGGCTTCAACGGGCCGCTGATGATCGTCATCGACGCCCGGGAGAGCGACGACGCCAAGGCCGCGGCCAAGGAGGTCGGCAAACGCGTCGCGAAGACGGACGGCGTCGTGGCGGTCGCACCCGCCGTCTTCAACAAGACCGGAGACACCGCCACCCTCACCGCCGTCCCGAAGTCGGGTCCCAGCAGTGCGGAGACGGAGAAGCTGGTGCGCGACATCCGCGGTGAGTCGGATGGCGTACGGGCCGCGACGGGCGCCACCCTCCTGGTCACCGGCTCCACCGCCGTCGCCATCGACTTCTCACAGGTGATGAACGACGCGCTGGTGCCCTATCTGTCGCTCGTCGTCGGGCTCGCCTTCCTGCTGCTCATGCTGGTCTTCCGCTCCGTGCTCGTCCCGCTCAAGGCGGCGCTGGGCTTCCTGCTGTCGGTACTGGCCGCGCTGGGTTCCGTCGTGGCGGTCTTCCAGTGGGGTTGGCTCGCGGAGCTGATCGGCGTGGAGCAGACCGGGCCGATCATGAGCATGATGCCGATCTTCATGATCGGGGTCATCTTCGGACTGGCCATGGACTACGAGGTGTTCCTGGTGACGCGTATGCGCGAGGCGTACGTGCACGGTGAGGGCCCCGGGACGGCAGTCGTCTCCGGCTTCAAGCTGGGGGCCCGGGTGGTCATGGCTGCCGCCGTCATCATGATCAGCGTCTTCGCGGGCTTCATCGGCGCCTCCGAAGCGATGATCAAGATGATGGGCTTCGGTCTCGCCGTCGCCATCCTCTTCGACGCGCTCGTCGTCCGTATGGCGATCGTTCCCGCCGTGCTCGCTCTGCTGGGCCGGAAGGCCTGGTGGCTGCCCGGATGGCTGGATCGGCTGCTGCCGAACGTCGACGTGGAGGGCGAGCGGCTGCGGCGCCGTCTGGAGCCGGAGGAGCACGGCGCGCCCGGCCCGGACGACGGGCGGAAGCGTCCCCGCATTCCGCACCAGCGCGATCACGAACCGACCAACGTGTAGTGCACGGCTGCCGGTTCGGGACCCGAACCGGCTCAGGGGCGGATCCGCGCTGAGGCGCGGGTCCGCTCCGCGCATGACATCCCGCGTCGCAGCGGGTGTGCCTCAGACCCCGCGAAGCAGCGCGTCCAGGCCGCTCTCCAGGTCCAGTTCGCCGTGCTCCTGGCCGGCGGGCACGACGTCGTAGGAGCAGAGCAGGAAGCGCCGGAGATCCGCGCTGTCGAACTCGACGACTGCGACGCCTTCCTGGGAGAGCAGTTCGATCACGGTGCGCGCGCCGTCGCGCGGCCACACGTGAACATCTCCCTCACCCGACGGTCCGCGCATGCCCGCGTCCAGCAGATCCCGTGCGAACGCCCAGGCGACCTCGGAGCCGTCCAGGGACGCGTCGGCGGGAAAGACGAGCCGGACCGCCAGCGGGTCGCTGTCGTCGTAGCGGAGGACGGCGCTGAAGTACCTGGCCGCGGGGGGTTCCGCGATCAGCCGGACCTCAACGGTGTGATCGAAGACTGTGGACAATCGTCTGCTCCTTGTCGTCGGGACGGGCGCAACCGCTCTGACTGTGTTGCCCCCTCGCGGTGTCAGACGCACGGGGAGCCAAAGAGTCACTGTCAAACGGGGGTGAGTTCTGCCACAGCCCTCGGACGAGTGCCGTGAACGCCCCTTGTGCGGTTCACGATTCGAGCCACGCACACGCTCTTGCAATGTATTTGCAGGAAGCCCCTATCATCAAACGGTTGTGCAGTGTCCGGATCATCTCGACGAGCCAGGAAGCGGAGCGGCGTCATGCATGTGCCCGACGGATTCATCAACGCCCCCGTCTCGGTCGCGGCCGGTGTGGCCGCGGCAGGTGCGGTAGCCCTCTCGCTGCGCGGCGCACGCCGTGAACTGGGCGGTGGGCCGGCCACGGACGCCGCCGGAACCACGGCTGAGCGGACGGCACCGCTCGCCGGTCTGGTCGCGGCGTTCATCTTCGCCGTGCAGATGCTCAACTTCCCCGTCGCGGCGGGGACGAGCGGGCATCTGCTGGGCGGTGCGCTCGCGGCGATACTCGTCGGCCCGTACACGGGTGTGCTCTGCGTCGCCGTCGTGCTGCTGATGCAGGGAGTGCTCTTCGCAGACGGCGGGCTCACCGCGCTCGGAGTGAACATCCTCGTCATGGGCGTGGTGACGGTCCTCGTCGCGTACGGGATCTTCCGCGGACTGCTGCGGGTCCTCCCGAGCGGCCGTCGCACCGTCACGGGCGCCTCCTTCGCAGCCGCCCTGATCTCGGTGCCCATGGCGGCGATCGCCTTCACGGGGCTCTACGCGATCGGCGGCACGGCGGACGTCGCGCTCGGCAAGGTCTTCGCCGCGATGGCCGGGGTGCACGTGCTGATCGGCCTCGGCGAGGCGGCCATCACGGCGGCGACGGTCGGCGCGGTCATCGCGGTACGGCCCGATCTCGTGTACGGGGCACGGGACTTGGCGTCCCGGAAGCTGGAGCTGCGGACCTCCGCGGTGGCGGTACCGGGCGGCGGTACGGCGCAGAAGCCGCGCTCCGCAGCGGGCGCCGGAGCAGAGGCCGGTGCCGGTGAGACCGGCGGGCCGCAGCCTGTGGCCGTTGCACCAATCGCCCCGCGCAGGGCCAACCGCAAGGTGTGGCTGGGCGGTCTGACCGCCGCTCTGCTCTGCGCGGGCGTCGTCAGCTTCTACGCTTCCGCCAGCCCCGACGGTCTGGAGAAGGTCGCCGCCGACAACGGCATCGACGAGAAGGCCCAGGACCACGCCGCCAAGGACTCCCCGCTCGCCGACTACGGCATCGCGGAGATCGCCGACACGCGTCTCTCCGGCGGTCTCGCAGGCGTGATCGGCGTCGGTGCGACGCTCGCCGTCGGCAGCGGTGTCTTCGTGGTTGTGCGGCGCCGCCGCGCCGAGGGCGAGGAGAACGCGGCTTCCGCGAACTCCGCGACGCCCGCCGGGACTTCGGCTTCCTCCGCATCCGGCTCGGACGGCGGGGCCGTCTGACATGGGCGGCACGGGCCACGCGCACAAGCTCTACCTGCACGCACACTCGCCCGTGCACGCCCTCCCTCCGCACTGCAAGCTCGCCGCGGTCTTCTGCTTCGTCCTGCTCGTCGTCTCCACACCGCGCGGAGCGGTGTGGGCGTTCGGGCTGTATGCGCTCCTGCTCGCCGCCGTCGCCGGGGCGGCGCGGGTGCCGTACGGGCATCTGCTCAAACGGCTGCTGATCGAGGTGCCGTTCGTGGCGTTCGCTGTGCTGATGCCGTTCGTCGCTCAGGGGCCGTACACCGAGGTGTGGGGCCTTTCGCTGTCCACGTCCGGGCTCTGGGCCGCGTGGAACATCCTCGCCAAGGGCACCCTCGGCGTGGCCGCCTCCGTCATCCTCGCCTCGACCACCGAGCTGCGTGAACTCCTGCTGGGGCTTCAGCGGTTGAGGCTCCCGCCGATGCTCGTCCAGATCGCGTCCTTCATGATCCGCTACGGCGACGTCATCACCGACGAGATGCGGCGCATGCGCGTCGCCCGCCTCTCCCGGGGTTTCCGGGCGCGCGGAGTGCGGCAGTGGGGCGTGCTCGCGAAGTCGGCGGGGGCGCTCTTCATCCGCTCCTACGAACGTGGTGAACGCGTCCATCTGGCCATGGTCAGCCGGGGATACACCGGCACGATGCCCGCCATCGACGAGGTGAGTGCGACGCGTGCCCAGTGGGCCCGGGCCGCCGTGCTTCCGTTCGCCGCGCTCGCCGTCTGTCTGATGGGATGGGCCCTGTGAGGACACCGTGAGCAGCACCGAGGACAGCCGGCGGGACGAAGGGACGCCACCGCCGTCCCTTCAGGTCTCCTCTCTCGCCTACGCCTATCCCGACGGTCACCAGGCCCTGTTCGGCGTCGACTTGACCGTCCCACGGGGTGAGCGCGTCGCGCTCCTCGGTCCCAACGGCGCGGGCAAGACGACGCTCGTGCTGCATCTCAACGGCATCCTGACCGCAGGCGCCGGGTCCGTCACCGTCGCGGGGCTGCCGGTCGCGCCGCGCAACCTGGCGGAGATCCGGCGACGGGTCGGCATCGTCTTCCAGGACCCGGACGACCAGTTGTTCATGCCGACGGTCCGCGAGGACGTCGCCTTCGGTCCCGCCACGGCGGGCCTGCGCGGCGCCGAACTCGAGTCGCGGGTGCACGACGCGCTCGCGCAGGTCGGCATGGAGGGCCACGCCGGCAGGCCGCCGCACCACCTCTCCTTCGGGCAGCGCCGCCGCGTCGCGGTGGCCACCGTGCTGGCCATGAAGCCCGAGATCCTCGTCCTGGACGAGCCCTCCTCGAACCTGGACCCGGCCTCCCGCCGTGAACTGGCCGACATCCTGAAGGGGTTGGACGTCACGGTGCTGATGGTCACCCACGACCTGCCGTACGCCCTTCAGCTGTGCCGGCGTTCGGTCGTGCTCAGCGACGGCGTCATCGTCGCCGACGGGGGCACACAGCAACTCCTGTGCGACGAGGGGCTGATGGCCGAGCACCGCCTCGAGCTGCCCTTCGGCTTCGACCCCGGGTCGGTGACCGTACCCGGGCGGTAGCACCATTGAAGGCGCACGGGCAGACGGCACGAGGGACGGGACGGACGAGGGCGTGAGCGCTGAGAAGGCTGAGGACGCTGGATACGCCGTGGACGTCCAGGGCGTCGTCGCGGACGGCTTCGAGCCCGTCCGGGACGCCTTCGCGTCGAACTTCCAGGACCGCGGGGAGACCGGCGCCGCCCTGACCGTGCACCGGGAGGGGCGCGTCGTCGTCGACCTGTGGGCCGGGGACACCAACACGGCATCTGACGGGCAGGACCGGGAGGAGGCCGCACCGGGGGAGGGCGGCACGTGGCGGTCCGGCACCGCAGCCGTCCTGCGATCGGCTTCCAAGGGCCCGGCCGCGGCCGTACTCCATCTGCTCCACCAGCGGGGCCAGTTGGACCTCGACGCGCCGGTGGCGACCTACTGGCCGGAGTTCAAGGCGAACGGCAAGGAGCGCGTGCTCGTACGGCACCTGCTCGCGCACCGGGCAGGGCTCCCCGCGCTCGCGGCTCCCCTCACCCCCGCCGAGGCCGTCGACGGCGTCAGCGGTCCCTCCGCGCTGGCCGCCCAGGCCCCCCTCTGGGAACCCGGCACGGCACACGGCTACCACGCGCACACCTACAGCTGGCTTCTCGGCGAACTCGTGCGGCGCGCGACGGGCCGGTCCCTGGGCCGCTGGTTCGCGGAGGAGGTCGCAGGCCCGCTGGGGCTCGACCTGTGGTTCGGGCTCCCCGACGCCTCGCAGGTGGATCTCGCCCGTCTCACGAAGGTGCCCACGCCGGAGCCGCCCGCCGCTCAGGGCCTGCGTGTTCGGCCCAAGGAGTCGGTGACACAGGCCTACAGCGACCCCCGTTCGCTGACGCGACGGGCCTTCGACGCGGTCTCCCCCCTCCCGGACGAGAACGACGCGGCTCTCGTCGCGGCCGGACTCCCGGGCTCGCACGGCGTGGCCACCGCTCGTTCCCTCTCGCGCTTCTACGCCGCCCT
>NZ_JACBXA010000255.1 GCF_013870515.1 Streptomyces albidus (ex Kaewkla and Franco 2022)
AGCCGGTGCGCGGGCTCGTCCAGCGCTCCGGAGCGGGGCACACCCAGGTGCGCGTGGCCGGGCCGGCCCAGGTCCTGGACGGTGGTGAGCGCTCCGGCCCGTACGACGTGGAGCTCGGCGGCCCTCATCGCCCCTCCCCCTGGCCCGGCTCGCGGGCGTCCGCGTCGGAAGTGTCCGGCTCGGGGATGAAACGGACCTGGGTGCCGGGCGCGAAGAGAGCCGCGGGCTCCCGCTCCGAGTCCCACAGCACGGTGCGCACGGCGGTGCCGATCAGCTGCCAGCCGCCGGGCGAGGAGCGCGGATACACGCCGGTGTACGGCCCCGCGAGCCCCACGGCCCCGGCGGGAACCTTGGTGCGCGGATCCGAGCGGCGCGGTACGTGGTACTTCTCCGGCAGGCCCGTCAGATAGCCGAAGCCCGGCGCGAAGCCGCAGAACGCGACGCGGAAGGCGGTGGCCGCGTGCAGGCGCCCCACCTCCTCCGGCGGGACGCCCCACATCTCGGCGACGTCCGCCAGGTCGGGCCCGTCGTAGCGGACCGGGATCTCCACGGCCGACTCGGTGCCCCTGGTGAGCGGCGGGATCTCCCAGCGCGTCAGCTCACCGGCGAGCCGCTGCGGCTCGGCCAGACCGTCCAGCAGGACGGTGCGGGCGCCGGGCACGATCTCCGTGACGCCCGGCAGAAGCCCGGCGGCGCGCCGGCGCAGCACCTCGGCGTGGAACGCCTCCGCGTCCTCCGCCCCGGCCAGTTCGACGAGCAGTCCGTGCCGCCCCACGGGCAGGACGGTCACAGCAGCCGGGCCGGTCACGTGAACGCCCGTACCGTGATTCCCGCGCCCGTCAGCTCCTCCCGGATGCGTCCCGCCAGGCGGGCGGCGTCCGGGGTGTCCCCGTGGAGGCACAGCGAGCGAGCGGGGAGACGCAGCGGCTGCCCGTCGACCGCCCGCACCTCCTCACCCCGCGCGATGGCGATCGACCGCGCGACGATCTGCTCGGAGTCGGCGAGGACGGCATCGGGTTCGGTGCGGGGCACCAGGGTGCCGTCCGGCCGGTAGCCGCGGTCGGCGAAGGCCTCGTCGACGACGGGCAGGCCCGCCGCGGCTGCGGCCCTGTGCAGCTCGGAGCCGTGGAGCCCCAGTACGGGCAGGACCGCGCCGGACATCCGCACGCCCTCGACGACGGCCGCCGCCTGGGTGGCGTCGCGCACGCAGCGGTTGTAGAGCGCGCCGTGCGGCTTGACGTAGCTGACGGCCGATCCCGCGGCGCGGGCGAAGATCTCCAGGGCGCCGATCTGGTACGCGACCTCGGCTGCCAGGTCGTCGACGGGGACGTCCATGTTGCGGCGGCCGAATCCCGCGAGGTCGCGGTAGGAGACCTGGGCCCCGATGCGTACACCGCCCGCTGCGGCCCTCTCGCACACGCGGCGCATGGTGACGGGGTCGCCGGCATGGAAGCCGCAGGCGACATTGGCGCTGGTGACCGAGGTCAGCAGGGCGTCGTCATCGGTGAGCTGCCACCGTCCGAAGCCCTCTCCCAGGTCTGCGTTGAGGTCGATCATCACTGTCAATCTAAGGGATTGTTGAACAATACGGCAAGGGGCATGTTGTCTCGTTCGGCTTTCTGGGTTTCACTTGACGGACCGCCTGCCGAGGGAAGATCACCATGACCGCCGACACCGACTCCGGCCACGAGCTGACCGAACTCGCCGCCGACCGCGCCTTGTTGGGCCGCACCAGCACGGCGGAACGAGTCGCCGGCATCCTTCGCGAACGTATCGCACAGGGCTTCTTCCTCCCTGGCGTGCGGCTGTCCGAGGAGCGCATCGGCAACGCCCTCGGTGTCTCCCGGAACACCCTCCGTGAGGCGTTCCGGCTGCTGACGCACGAGCGGCTGCTTGTGCACAGGCTCAACAAGGGCGCATTCGTGCGCGTCCTCACCGCAGCCGACATCGCGGACATCTACCGGGTGCGCAATCTCGTCGAGTGCGCGGCCATCCGCGGCCTGGAGGAGCCCCCGTACCAGCTGGAGAAGGTGGCTGCCGCCGTCTCGGCGGGCGAGCGCGCCGCCGCCGCCAGCGAGTGGAACGACTGCGGCACGGCCAACATCCACTTCCACCAGGCGATCGCGGGCCTCGCGGGCAGCGAGCGCACCGACGACCTGATGCGCGGCGTGCTGGCCGAACTGCGGCTGGCCTTCCACGTCATGGACGATCCGCGCCGCTTCTACGAGCCCTACCTCTCCCGCAACCGGGAGATCCTCACGACGCTGGAGGCCGACGACGCGGCCGGGGCGGAGCGGATGCTCGGCTTCTACCTGGAGGACTCCCGCCGGCAGGTGATCGAGGCGTACCCGGAACAGCCCGGCTGAGCCGTCGGCCGATGGGGCTCCGGACCCCTCCGCGCACGTCGCACGCGGCTCCCCCGGGCCGGCGGTTCGAATAGATGTGGTGCACACCCTTGTCGAATCGTTGAACGATCCCAAGGGCTCGCACGTCTCCCCGCCACGAACAGCCCGCGGTGCGCGGCGGGTTCGGGGGCGACGCGCTGAAAGCAGCTCAGCCGAACGCCCGTTACGTCGGCGCCCGTCCGCGTCGGTGGGCGTCAGTCCTGCTTCAGCGCATCCCGTACGGCCTCGTTCCGAGCCTGCGTCACGGAGCGGAAGGCCTTCAGCTCCTCGGAGTTCTTCTTGATGACCCGACCCTGGAGCTGTTTCTCCGCCGCGTACCAGATGCGGGTGATCCGGCTGGACTTCTGGCAGGAGACGTCACTCGTCGCGGTGGCGAGCTCCTTCCGCGTGGGGCGCCTGCTCTTCATCCATTCCCGGTCGGACGCCGCTTTGACGGGGTGGGAGTAGTCGTACCCCTTCTTCTTCATGCAGGCGCTCCAGGAAGACATCGCTTTCAGAACGCGCGGGTCCTTCATGCTGGCTTCGTAGGTGTCGCCCGAAATCCTGTTGAACATCGAGTAGTCCGGCTTTCCGCCCTTCACCAGACTCTCGTACGCCGCCAGGTCACAGCCGCTCTCGCCGTCGTGGCCGAAAGCGGCGACCGACTCCTTGCGGGTGAGGTTCCGCAGCCGTTCACGGCTTGCGGAGTCGTATCGCTTGCGCTGCGGCGTGTCGGGCGTCATGTGATAGCCGAACACCCGGGAGATCTTCGGCTCGATGATCCCGTACCTTCGCCGGTTGAGTTCGGTGGGCGCCTCGGCCGGCGGCTGCGGAATCACCTGCCAGCGCAGGCCCTTGCGCTCCATGCAGCGCTTCATTCTCACGTCCTGCGCGGCTGCCATGGCACGGATGTCGGCTGCGGACTGCTCGTAGGAGTCGAGCGGCAGAATCAGGCTCCGCACTTCTCTCGTGGGCGGAGGGACCGGCGGCACCGCTTGCGCCGAGACCGGTGAGGAGCCGCCGCCCGGCGAGCAGGCGGCGAGAACCAGCAGGAGGAGCACAGGAGTTGCTGTTCGCATTCGCACGGCCGGTGGCCCCCCGTTCGTGAGGACGAGCGCGGTGCCCGGCCGGAGCCGGGCACCGCCCCTGACTGATGTGACTCGAAGGCTCAGAACTTGACGCAGCTGGCCTTGTTGTCGAAGTCGGGGTTGCTCGAGTTCGAGCTCAGGTCCTTGTCCGAGCTCTTCGGGTCCGCCGTGTAGCGGTCACCACTGCAGCTGCCGCCACTGGTCTGGTAGAGGCGGACGACCTGGCTGGTGGTGTTCTTCATCGAGCTGGCGCCGTCGTTGACGGAGCCGGCCGAACTCTCGTGGTTCCAGTAGTTGTTGGCGAAGCTGGAGTCACTGCTGGTCCACGAGTACGTTCCGCCGCCGTAGTTGTCGTTCTGGTAAAGGTGCATCGCTCCTGCCTGGACCCCGGCCGGAGCCGCGGTCTGGGCACCGGCGGTCGGCGCGAACCCGACCAGACCCGCCGCGGTGAGTGACAGTGCACCGAGTGAGACGGCGATAGTGCGCTTCATGGAGGTTCCTCCCCGTGAGTGGACCGCGAACTGTCCTTCGCCGCCTCCCCGTCGTCGTGCTTCACGGGGCGGCCGCTGAGGACCGGAGCCGGGAGCGGTCCTGATCCCTGCTCGCTTCGACCGACATTCAACGAAGGGGCGGGACGGTCCGACCAGGAGTTTCGAAAAGCCTCGAATGCTCAACTCCCGGGCGGCGCGGGGCGTCCCACGCACCGCGGAGCACAGAGCCGCACGAGGCCGCAGCCATGCTCCTCGGACACGACGCACAAGCAAATACGGGCAGATACGTCAAATCAGTCATGGTTGTGAAAATGAGGGGCATCGACGGCCACAGATGACCTAGGCTCCGGCTGGCTCCGCACGTCGTGCGGCACCCCGGCCTGCGGGCCGGTCTCCACGGGGGAGTGTTCAATTGCGTATATCGCTGAGCGCCGATTCGCTCGCGTCCGTCCGGTTCGTCATTTCTCCTCTCGCCCACATGAGGGTCGCGCTGCATCCCCGGCACCCTCGTTTTCTCCGCAACGGATATCCCAACTCGCAGGACGTGCAGGCCGTCTTATGCCGGAGAAGCCTTCCTCTGCTCAGAGCTCTGCGGCGCAGCGGAGGGAGCCACGAATTCCCGCTCGCCGACTTCGGTCTCGAGGAATTCCGTCCCGACATCGACACGGAGCTGAACCGCGTCACGGACGCGTCCTCCACGACGGCCGCCGGCTTCATGGCGCACGCACATCGCCTGGCCAGCAGCGCGCACCAGGTCGCACCCGACGCCGACGCGCCGTCGCTGCAACGGATACTCCTGTCCGGCGAGCGGGCGTTCGCCCACCAACTGGCCGACGAACTCAGCGACTTCTGGAAACACTGCCTTGCCCGCCACTGGTCCTCGGTCGCCTCGCGGGCGGAGGAGGACGTCGAGAAACGCGGCCGCATCGCGGCGCGGAACGGCCTGACCATGATGCTCGACGCCCTGCACCCGGCCATCTCCTGCAGGAAGCACACCATCGACCTGAAGACCCGGGAAGGCGTGGCCTGCGTGAACGGCAAGGTCGGCCTCTATCCCACCGCGCTCACGCGTGACTGCCTGGTCGACCTCAACGCCCGCGACGCGGCGGGGGGACTGAGCATCACCTATCCGGCGACGTCCGGCGACGAGACCGACGAACAGACCCCCGGAGCCCTGAGCGACGTGCTCGGCCCGTCCAGGCTCATCCTGCTGAGATCGCTCAGGGAGCCCCGTACGACGACGCAGCTCGCCGTCCGCCACCACATGAGCCCTTCCACGGTCTCCTACCACCTCTCCAGGCTGCACAAGGCGGGCTGGCTGATACGGACCCGATCGGGAAACAGCGTCTACTACCGCTGCTCCGAGGAGGCCGAACGGTTCGCGCTCTCGTCCTGAGACGGGGGCAGGCGTTCCGCGGACCGCCGGGGCTCCCTCTGAAGCCCAACTCGCCGCTGGATCAGCCGGGACGGCCTGGGCGGCGACAATCCGCCCGGCCGTCTCCAGTGGCCCGCCTGCCGCTTCGCATTCGCCGGACGAAGCGCCCGCGAAGCGGCCAGCTAGAGTGTTCGTTCGGCCGTCGACCGAGGGAAGCCGGTGGGAATCCGGCGCTGACCCGCAACCGTGAGCGGTGCCCGTACGCACAGAACGAACCCGTGCGCACAGGCCCGTGAGCCGGAGCACCCGGTCGGAGGCAGGCTCGCGGACCGCAACTCCCCACCGCAGGGTGGGCGCTGCGGCTCCCACCGTCGAGGTCTACGGAGCTGAGCCGGGTGCGCCGCCGGATGACGCGTGTCAGTGTGCGCGCACGTGGGCGGGGCGGCCGTGCACGGCTGCGGACCGCTCACCGAAAGGCAACAACCCATGTTCCTGCGCCGGAGCGTCGCGGCCCTCGCCGCAGCCACAGCCCTCTGTGCCGTCACAGCACCCGGGGCCTCCGCCCTCGCCTCGTCCGGCTCCGCCTCGAAGTCCGGTCCGGATTCCCTCTCCCAGGCGCTGGCCGCCGCAACGGCGAAGGGAAAGAAGCTCCCGAACGGGCTGTACGGCGAGGCCGACCCGAAGTTCGACGGCGTGTGGAGACAGTCCATAGCGCTCCTCGCCCAGGACGCCGCCGGTGCGAAACCGGCCGCGTCAGCCGTCGACTGGCTCGCCGGGCAGCAGTGCGCGGACGGCTCCTTCACCGCCTACCGGGCCGACACCGGCACCGCCTGCGACGCGAAGAAGACGCCCGGCGACACCAACGCCACCGCCGTCGCCGTGCAGGCGTTCTCCGCCGTCGGCGGGCGCAGCGACGAGGTCCGCGAGTCCCTGGGCTGGCTGCGGTCCGTACAGAACAGGGACGGGGGCTGGGGCTACAACCCCGGCAGCCCCACGGATGCCAACTCCGCGTCCGTCGTCGCCGGTGCCTACGCGGCCGCGGGTGAGAAGCCGCAGAAGATCCGCAAGGAGGGGAAGTCCCCCTACGACGCACTCGCCGGGCTGCAGCTCGGCTGTGACGCCGAGGCCGACAGCCGCGGCGCCTTCGCCTACCAGCCCGACAAGAAGGGGAAGCTCGCCGCGAACGACGACGCCACGGCTGCCGCCGCGCTCGCGGGCACCGGCTCCGGACTTCTGACCCGTTCGCACGGCGAGGACGGCGGATCCGGGAAGCACCGCCCCCTGAAGCCACTGGACTGCGGCAAGGGCGCCGGCGAACGGCCCGCAACCCCGCAGCAGTCGGCGGACGCGGGCGCCGCACATCTGGCGTCCGTACTCGACAGGAACGGCCACCACCTGAAGGCGGTGACACCGGGCGCCGAGGGCGGTCCCGACTACGGGAACACCGCCGACGCCGTCATCGCGCTCGCCGCGGGCGGACACCACGCGGAGGCGAAGAAGTCGCTGAACTGGCTGGCCGGAGAGCTCGGTTCGTGGGACAAGTCCAAGAACGACCCCGCCGCCATCGGCGGCGTCATGCTCGCCGTGCACGCCACGGGAGGCGACCCGGCCACGCTGAAGGGCGAGAAGCTGCTCGAACGCCTCAACTCCACGGGCCCGAAGCCTGCTCAGATGCCGGGCTCGTCCAAGGCCACCGGCAGCGAGGACAAGGACAGCACCGTGCTGACCTGGTCCCTGGTCGGAGCCGGCCTGGCAGCCGGCGCGGGCGTCGGCTTCCTGCTGAGCGGGCGCCGGAAGCGGCAGGGACTGTGACGGGGCGAGGCACCCGCCACGTCCTCGCAGTCTGCGCCTGCACGGTCGCGGTGCTCCTCGGGACGTCGCCCGGTACGGCCGCGGCTCAAGGCGCCGCGCACACGGCTCAAGGCGCCGCGCACACGACCGGGCCGGGCAGCTACCGGTACTGGGCGTTCTGGGAGGGTGAACAGAGTGGCGGAGCCTGGTCGTACGCCACCAAGGGGCCGTCCGTGCTGCGCCCCGAGGACGGCGCGGTGCTCGGCTTCCGGTTCGCCCTCAGCGAGGACTCGAAGGACGCGTCGAAGCCACGCGGCGACGCCTCCTTCGACGCTGCCTGCGCCCGTACGGAGGCGCAGAAGGACCGCAAACGCATCGCGATCAGCATCGACTTCGGCACCGCCGCGGACGCGAGCGGAGGCGACACCCCGCCCAAGGCCCGCACCGCCTGCGCGCAGGTCGCCGAAGACGCCAGCGCCGCCGAGGCGCTGGCCGACGTGGCGAAGCCCCTGCGCTACAACTCCGACGCGCTGCTGTGCGCCATCGACGGCTACCCCGACCGCGGTTGCGGTGAACAGGTCTCCGGTTCCGGCAAGTCCGGCTCGGACAAGGGGGACGGCCCGAGCAAGGACGCTCCCTCCGGCGAGGACGGCGCCGACCAGGGTGACGGCGGCCTCGGCCCCGTCACGGGCATCGCCGCGGCCGTCGCGGCCTTCGCCGTCCTCGCCTTCGCCGCCGTCCGGCAGACACGCCGCCGCCGGTGACGCCGTGACCGGGCAGCC
>NZ_JACBXA010000256.1 GCF_013870515.1 Streptomyces albidus (ex Kaewkla and Franco 2022)
ACGGATGGACCCTGCAGTTCGCCGTGTTCCGGAGCGGGCGGCTGCTCGGGCGGCAGCACAGCGGGCATCTCCGCCGTCTCCCCCGTGCCGCACCGCGCGAAGGGCTCGAGGTCCGGAGTCTGCGAACCCTCGTCGACGGGCTCCGGGAGGTCCACGTATGGACGGATGTGCATCGGGTCGACGTGCTCAGCCGTGAACGGGCCTACGCAGCCACAGAAAGTCCCCCCGTGAGCCGGCAGTTCCGTGCCGCACTCCGGGCAGCATCTATGCGCCGTCATCCCGGCACCTCCCCTGGGCTTCGCCCGTCGCGCCCGTTGCGCGACTGCTCACCCGAATCGCCAGTGACTGTCCAGCGGTGCACCTTACGCGTTCCGTGTACTGGTCGGTCAACCGCAGCCCGAAAAGCAGTGCGAACATCACAGTCGCCACGGATGAACTCCCGTGTCACATCCGTCTCTTCGGCAGACAGCTGCCCGGTGCACCCTGCGTTCTTCAGTGCTCACTTCGATGACAACCGATGCGGCTTCCATGCGGGCCGCTCCAGGTTGGTGAAGGCACGCAGAACCCATTCGACGGGGCCGTACGCGTAGGTGCGCATCCAGCGTGCGGACAACCGCAGTTGTGCCAGGTAGAGGACAAGGGCAGAGCCCAGCACGGCGAGGGGAGGCAGATGGCCCACGGCACCGAATCCGTAGCCGGTGAACACCAGGGCCAGCACTGCGGATTGGAGAAGGTAGTTGCTCAGGGCCATCCGGCCGGCGGGCGCGAGGGCTCCCCTGAGCCGATCACCGAGACCGCCGTGGAGCGCCCGCAGAAGGGTCGCCGCGTAGGCGGCGGCGAGAGCCGGGGCGGTGAGCAGATCGAGCGCCAACGCGCAGAGCTCGTAGGGAGTTCCCGCACCGTGCAGGCCGGCGTGAGCGTAGATCAGGCTGCCCGCGAGCCCGACGGGAAAGCCCGCCCACTGGATGCGGCGGGCGGCCCTGAAGTGCCGCACGGGGTCCGCAAACAGCTCACGTGGCCCCGCGGCGAGGCCGAGCAGGAACATCGCAAGAGCGGCCGGCGCCTGGAAGAGGAGAAGCACCACGGCGGTCCCGGGCAGATCCCGCACATGCGCGGCGACCACCTGGCCTGGACTGCCTGAGAGTTGAGCGGCCAGTGCCTCAGCCTCGGCGGTCACCGCACCGATGTCGAGCGTGTGGAGTTCACCGGCGGCGGCCTGGAGCGCACCGAGTCCCGCATAGGCGGCGGCAACCAGCGTCAGCAGCACAGCCGCTGTGACGACCGCGGTACGCGGCCGCACACGGCCCAGAGCCAGCAGCACCAGGCCGAGCATCGCGTACGTGCTGAGGATGTCGCCGGTGAAGAGCAGCACGGCATGGGCGGCGCCGATGAGCGCCAACGCGATCAGACGGCGGAGAAAGGGAGCGGTGAAGCCGGTGCCACGTCGCAGCGCCGCCCGTCGCTGCAGCGTGAAGGAGTAGCCGAAGAGGAACGAGAACAGCAGATAGAACTTCGTCTCGAAAACGATGGTGACGAACCAGCCCACAGCGGTGTCGACCGAGCTCGTGAAGGCGGGGTCCGCCACCCCGGTCCCGTGGAACGCGGAAGCGAAATATGTGGAGTTGACCACCAGGATGCCCAACAGGGCGAACCCGCGGAAGGAGTCCACGTCGGCCAAGCGTCCGCCCCCACCCCCGGGCGGGGCTTCGGGCGCGGACACGGGTGAGGGCGATCTGCCCGGCGGCACCGACGGTCTGGACGAATGAGGACGTGCGGACGAGCGCATGGGGGCACAGCTCCTGTCGGGTGGGAACGCACCGACCGTATGGACGGCTGCACCTCCGGGGCGTCTGCCGGAATTCTCATGTCCCTGTACGACCTGGGTCGTAGCGACCGCTGTGTGAACGGCCGACGACGCAGAGAGAGTGCGACCTTCGTCGTACACACATCGGTGCAACGGGGTGAGCCCGGTTCCTAGACTTGCCGCGTGACCGGTCAGTGGCAGGGCCTGGCGGAACGACGCCCGGCGAAGACGGCGAAGGACCCCGCGTGGGGCCTGGCGGCAGCGCTGCTGTTCACCCTGGCCTCCGCACGGGAGACGGCGGTCTCGGCCGATCTGGCAGGGCCGTTGTGGGCCAACGTCCTGTGCGCGGCAGGAATGACGCCGCCGATGCTCGCCGGACGACGGCGTCCCACACTCACGGTGCTCCTCGCTCTGTCTGCCGCGATGGCCCAGACGAGCTGGCTGACTCCCTCCACACAGCTGGCGATGCCGCTGCTCGCCGTGCTGGTGGCGGCCTTCGTCGCGGGGCGGTACGCCCCCTCCCGTACGACGGCTCTCGTCCTGCTGGCGGCCTGTCTCTCCGAGGAGTGGGCCGGTCCGATCGCCGTCAACGCGGACCCCCTCGAAGACGCGCTGTTCGTCAGCGTCGCGCTGTGGGCGGCCTGGCTCCTCGGGCGATCCGGGCTGGCGCGCGAACGACTCGCGCACGAAGCGGAGGCCCGCCGGCACGCCGAACACGAGCGGGAGGCCCGGATACGCGCGGCCGTCGCCGCTGAACGCCGCGCTGTGGCCCGTGACTTGCACGACACCGTCGCCCACGCGGTCACCCTGATGGTGCTCCAGGCCACAGGCACCCGTCTCGTGGCGCGCGAACGGCCCGAAGCCGCGGAGTCAGCGCTCGGAACGATAGAGAAAGCGGGCAGGCGGGCGATGGAGGATCTGCGCGCCATGCTGCACGTCCTTCGTCACGACGACGCCGACGGGCCCTCGGATGACGTCGCCCACGCGGACACCGACCCGGACACGGGCCCGGTCGCGGGCGGTCACTCGGCCGACGACGCGGGACCGCCCGCACCCAGTCCCGGACTTGACGATCTGCACGCCCTGGTGGAGGGGGCTCGCGAGAGCGGACTCGACGCCACCCTGGAGCCGCTGCCCGAGGGCGGCAGCCATCCGCCGAGCCTGACGGCCGCCGCCTACCGCACCGTGCAGGAAGGCCTCACCAACGCGGTACGGCATGCGCCGGGCAGCAAGGTCCGCGTCTCCGTATGCGCCACGGGTGAACGCCTGACCGTCAGCGTCGACAACGGCGCACCGGCAGGGCCCGTTCCCGCATTCGTCCACGGAACCGGCACCGGACTGATCGGTCTGCGTGAACGTGTGTCCGCACTCGGCGGGGCCATGAGCGCCGAGCCGCGCGAGGACGGCGGATTCGCGCTCTCGGTCGAGCTGCCCAGGAACACGCCATGACCCGGGTCCGCGTGCTGATCGCCGACGACGAGACTCTCGTCCGCGGCGGCCTGTCGCTCGTCGTCGACGCGGCCGACGACCTCACCGTCGTCGGAGAGGCGGCCTCAGGCCCGGAGACGCTGGCGCAGGTCGCCCGTCTGAATCCCGACGTCGTGCTCCTCGACATCCGGATGCCCGGCAGCGACGGCATCGCCGTCACCCGCGCTCTGCACGCCCGGCCGAGGACGCCGCGCATCGTGATCGTCACGACCTTCGGCCTCGACAGCTGTCTCCATCAGGCCCTGGCGGCCGGAGCCGACGGCTTCGTCCTCAAGGACTCCCCGGCCGAACTCCTCCAGCAGGCCGTCCGCTCGGCCGCGAACGGCGACGCCGTCCTCTCCCCCGCGATGACGCGTCGCCTCATCAACCGCTACACCGCCAACCCGCCGCCCGATCCCACTCCGCCGCCCGGCTACGACCAGCTCACCGCGCGCGAGCGCGAAGTCCTCCAACTGCTGGCGCGCGGAGGGTCCAACGCCGAGATCGCCGCCCGGCTCTTCATCAGCGAAGGCACCGTGAAGACGCACGTCACCCGCATCCTGATGAAGCTGCGGCTGCGAGACCGGGCCCAGGCCATCGTCCTCGCCGGCCGCCACGGGCTGAGCGCCGCCGACTGACCCGCCACGCCACTACGGATACGGACGCCGACGTCCCACGACGTCAGGGGGCGAGGGCCTCGTACAGGCTGAAGGCGGCGAGCCCCAGCATGAGCAGCGCCGCGACCCTGGTGATGAGCTTCAGCGGAACGAACCTCATGAGGGTGCGCCCACCGAGGATGCCGAGAGCGGCCACCGCCCACAGCGCGAGCACGGCGCCGAGGCCGACGGAGAGCGGATCGTCGTAACGGGCCGCGAGGTTGGCGGTCATGATCTGGGTCAGGTCGCCGAACTCCGCCACGAGGATGAGCATGAAGCCGGCGCCGGACACCTTCCAGAAGGACTCGTCGGCCGGAGCCTTGACCTGCTCCTCATCGCCGTCGTCCTTCTTCAGCAGCAGCGCCACCGCTCCGGCGAGGAAGAGCAGGCCGACGATGGCCTGAAGGAGACGGTGCGGGAGAAGCGTCAGCACGCTGCCCGCGGCGACGGCGAGAACGACGTGCAGGACGAAGGCGGCGGCGACGCCCACGAAGACGTACGAGGCGCGGTAACGCGTGCCCAGCATCAACCCTGCGAGGGCTGTCTTGTCGGGCAGTTCGGCGAGGAAGACGACACCGAAGACGACGGCGGCGACGGAGAAGCTGATCACGGATGGTTCCTCTGGGACGGGGCTGCCGTACCGACGCAGCGCATACTTCGGCACGGCAGCGTCGTACAGGACGGACGCTGCTTGCCGAAGGTCTCGCTGGCGCCGCATCCGTGAACCGGCTCGATCCTGCTGCCGGTTCCAGGTGCCGCGCTCCGGGCGCCGGGGCGAGGATGCCGGCCGACGGGCACCGCTCGAGGGCGGTGGCCGCAGACAGGCAGAACGCCCAGTATGTCGACGGTCCGGCGAAGAGCTACTCCCCTTCAACCGCCTGCAAGGCTAGCCGGTGCGACGGCCCGAGGGCGATCCCGGGTCCGGTGCCGCCGCCCCTCGATCACCGCACCGGCCCCGGAGTGACCAGGGCCGACGGCAGCGTCTCTCCCGCGGCCGGTGGGCTGGCGCCGCCCCGCGCCACTTCGACGAAGCCACCGGTAAGAGTGACGAGCGCCACAACCCGGCCGGGCCCGCACCCCGGTGCGGAGCAACGGCAGCTGATCCGTACCGGGGGGACGGAGGCGACGGAAGGGACGGAAGGCCCCATGCCGCCCTTCGAACGGCCATGGAACAACGTCCAGTTGTGACGAAGGCCTTGATGTGACGTGAACACGTCGTCACGCTGTTACCTGATGCCTGCCTTCCGGCAACGCGTCGTCGGCATCATCTCCCCCACGAGGTGCATGCCTCGCAATATCCCCCCACACCGAGGGAGTTCGTATGCAGAAGCGCATACGCACCGAGCTCTACGCGCGTCGACGCAAGTCGGTCATTATCACCGCACTCGCGGCACCATGCGCAGGGTTGCTGCTGCTCGTCAACGGCGTCACCGCTCAGGCAGAACCCCCCGCCCCGCCGAGCGCATCAGAGGCGAAGACCATGCTGGAGGGCCTGAACGAACAGGCCGAAGGCTCCATGGACGGCTACGACCGCGAGAAGTTCCCGCACTGGAGCGACCAGGGCGAGGGCTGCGACACCCGCGAGGCCGTTCTCAAGAGGGACGGCGACGGCGTGGAGACCGGCAGCGACTGCCAGGCGACGAGCGGCAGTTGGACCAGCCCGTACGACGGCGAGACCTGGACGAACACCTCCGACGTCGACATCGACCACATGGTGCCGCTCGCCGAGTCCTGGACGTCCGGCGCCAGCGAGTGGACGGATGCCGAGCGCGAGAAGCTCGCCAACGACATGAGCATCGCGCAGCTCCTCGCGGTCACGGACAACGTGAACCAGTCGAAGAGCGACCGGGACCCGGCCGAGTGGATGCCGCCGAAGAACGACTACCACTGCACTTACGCGCGGATGTGGATCTGGGTGAAGGACACCTACGACCTGACCGCGGACTCGGCGGAGAAGGGCGCGCTGACCGAGGCGCTCGGCACCTGCTGACGAGACAGCCGCTGCTCACGATGTAGAGCACTGCTCCGGGACACGCCTCTCCCCTTGATGGGGCAGCCGGAGCGGTGCTCTCTTCGTGGAGCGCCCGACTTCGCAGAGCGGTGCTCGCGTCACTGAGTGCTGCTCTGTAGGCGTGAGAAATAGCGCGAAAAAATACAGAGCGGCGTTCTCGGTGCAGGAAACTCGCCGATCACCCCGGTCGTTCCGTACCGTGCGGGACGACGGAGGGAGAACTTCCATGGTCAGGCTGCGCCTGGGACCGCTGCTGCGCTACGTCGACGAGGACACGGCGACGATCTGGATCGAGACCGACAAGCCCTGCGAGGCCGAGGTCCGCTGCGAGGCGGGGAGCGCCGGCGGCAGCGCCCGCACCTGGCAGATCTCGGGCCATCACTATGCGCTGATCACCGTCGTCGGCCTGGAGCCGGGCACCGAGACCGCCTACCGAGTGCTTCTGGACGACGAGCAGGTCTGGCCCGCGGCCGGCTCCCCTCTGCCTCCCAGCACGATCCGCACCCCCGCACCCGATGCGAGCGACCTCCGCGTCGTCTTCGGATCCTGCCGCTGGGCCGCCCGTCCCACCGCCAGCTCGCACGACCCCGTAGGCCCCGACGCGCTCGACGCCCTCGCCCAGCGCGCCATCGCGGGCGGTGATCGCCCCGACGTGCTCCTCCTCCTGGGCGATCAGGTCTACGCGGACGAGACCTCGGAACAGGTGAAGGCGAAGCTCGCGGAGCGCCGCGATCTCGCGGAGCCGCCCTGGGAGCAGGTCGCCGACTTCGAGGAGTACACCTGGCTGTACGACGAGTCCTGGCTCGACCCGGAAGTGCGCTGGCTGCTCTCCACGGTGCCCAGCTGCATGGTCTTCGACGACCACGACGTCATAGACGACTGGAACACGAGCGAGGCGTGGCGCAACGACATGCGCGCGACCGGCTGGTGGCGCGAGCGCATTCTGAGCGGTCTCGCTTCGTACTGGGTGTACCAGCACCTGGGCAACCTCTCGCCGGGGCAGCTCGCCGAGGACCCGACGTTCGCCGCCGTACGCGCCGTCGAGGACGGCACCGCGGTGCTGCGCGAGTTCGCCGATCGCGCCGACATCCATCCGAGCAGCGTGCGCTGGAGCTATCGCCGGGACATCGGCCGTGTGCGTCTGCTGATAGTCGACACGAGAGCGGCACGCGTACTGGAGGAGAAGCACCGCGCGATCCTCGGCGACGACGAAATGGCGTGGCTGCGCGAGCAGATGCTGACCGGTCTGCGCGTCCAGCGCGACGAAGGCCTCTCCCCCGAACCGGCCGACCCGCCCAAGGGCGCCGGCTACGACCACCTGCTGATCGGCACCTCACTGCCCTGGCTGCTGCCGCCCGCGATCCATGACGCCGAGGCGTGGAACGCGGCGCTGTGCCAGGGTGCTCGCGGTCCGCGCTGGGCGCGCATCGGCGAACGCATGCGCCGCGCCGCGGACTTGGAGCACTGGGCGGCCTTCCCCCGTTCGTTCGACGCGCTGACGGATCTGCTCGCCGAGGTCGCCGGTACGCGCGAGGCGCCCGCGACGGTGTGCGTGCTGTCGGGGGACGTGCACCACGCGTACGTCAGCGAGCCCCGCTTCCAGCAGCCCGTCAACTCGCGTGTCCTGCAACTGACATGCTCGCCCGTGCACAACAGCATTCCGGCGGTGATGCGTGCCGGCTTCCGCTTCGGCTGGAGCCGGGCCGGGCGCTGGCTGGGCCGGGCGCTGGCGCGTCACGCGCGTACGCCGAAGCTGCCCGTCAAGTGGAGGCGCACGGGTGGCCCCTGGTTCGGGAACCAGCTCATGACCCTCCGGCTGTGCGGCCGTTCGGCGAACCTCTCGCTGGAGCAGGCACAGGCGGTCCCCGAGGGCGCCAACAGCCCCGGCGGGGTGCCGGGTCAGGGCCGCGGCATCGGTTCACGGCTGGAACGTGTCTTCGAGACAGAGCTC
>NZ_JACBXA010000257.1 GCF_013870515.1 Streptomyces albidus (ex Kaewkla and Franco 2022)
TCTCGCACAGCGCAACGCGCTGCGCAGCCCCAAGCGCACGGCCGCCACCGCGACCGCGCTGATGATCGGTGTCGCAGTCGTCTCCCTGTTCACCGTCTTCGCCTCGTCGCTGAAGGCGACCATGGACACGACGGTCTCCCGCTCCTTCGCGGGCGACGTCGCTCTGAGCGCTCCCGCGTTCGGCGCCGGAGGCAGCGGCCTGAGCCCTCGACTGGGCCCGCGCCTGTCGGAGTTGCCGGAGGTGGAGACGGCGCTGGGGCTGGGCCGGGGAGCCGCCCGCGTCGAGGGGGCCGGCCGGGAGCTGACCGTCACGGACCCGGCGCGGCTGGGCGACGTCCTGGACCTGACCGGTGTCCGCGGCTCACTGGGCGGTCTCGGCAGGGACGGCCTCGCGGTCGCCGCAGAAGAGGCCGCGAAGCACGGCTGGCGTCCCGGCTCCACCGCGGAACTCGCCTTCACCGACGGAGAAAGGCAGCGCTTCACCGTCGAAGCCGTCTACGACCGCAACGAACTCGCCGGCGACTACGTGCTGTCCCGCTCCGCATGGGCCCCGCACCGCACCCAGGACTCCGACATGCTCCTCGCGGTGACCTTCAAGAGCGGTGTCTCCCCGGAAGAGGGCAAGGCCGCGGTCACCAAGGTGGCGCGCCCGTACGGCAGTCCGGCCGTGCAGACGCGCGAGGAGTACGCGCAGAGCTCCGCCGGCGGCATCGACATGATGCTCACCCTCGTCTACGCGCTGCTGGCCCTGGCCGTCCTCATCGCCCTGCTCGGCATCGCCAACACCCTCACCCTCGCCCTCCACGAACGCACCCGCGAGCTGGGCCTGTTGCGCTCGGTCGGACAGACCCGCGCGCAGCTGCGGGCCATGGTGCGCTGGGAGTCGGTGCTGGTCGCGGCCTTCGGCACGGCGGGCGGCCTCGTGCTCGGCGGTTTCCTGGGCTGGGCGCTGGTTGGCGCGTCGGACAGCGCCGGCACCGGAGTCTTCGACCTGCCGCCGCTGCGTCTGGGAGTGGTGGCGCTCGTCGGGCTCGTGGCCGGGCTCGCAGCGGGCATACGGCCGGCGCGCAGGGCGGCCCGGCTGAACGTCCTGCGGGCGATCGCCACGGAGTAGACCGCGGGACCGTCCGTTCAGCGGGTCGGCTGTGGGCTGCGCGCGGCTGTCGCACCTCGGGTGCGGCAGCCACCCGCGGTGCGGCCGTCAGGCGTTCTCGACGACCGCCTCGGGCAACGCGGCGGCGGCGAGAGCGGAGACGGCCGGCATGGTCCCGGGGACGGCGGCCTGCCGGAGCGGCGTACCGAGAACGACGGGAAGCGTGAACCACACGACCTTCCCGGAACCGTCGTTCTGGGCCCGCATGCCCCAGCTGTCGCTGACGGCCGCGATGAGGGCCATGCCCCGGCCGTGAGTGGCCGTGGACTCCGCAGCGCGCAGCCGTGGCAGCCGCGGATCGTGATCACGTACGGAGACGGTCAGCCGGTCCTTGAGCAGGACGATCTCGACCGTGCAGTGCTTGTCGGGGCCCGTGTGCCGGTGAACGTTGGTGAGCAGCTCGGTCACGCCGAGCGCTGCCGCATCGATGAGCGGGTCCAGCCGCCAGTGGCGCAGCTGCGCCGTCACGATCCGGCGTACCTGGCCGATCCGCGAGGGCAGTGCCTGGAACTCGACCGCGCAGTGCGTACGCGACCGTGCCGGGGCCCGGCCGGTCATTCCGCCTGCTCCCGTTTCACGGGCAGGCCGACGAGGTGCGAGATGCATGTGATGTAGGACACACGGTCAGGATGAGCCGGTTGCCTCGCTCGCGCAACGCGAGGCTCAGGCCCCAAGCACTCCGCGCTCCGCTGCGGCCTTGGCACGGGCCGTCCGTACCGCGTTCATCAGCCCCGCCCGCAGGCCCAGGTCGAACTGCAGCACATAGCGGGTGCCGCCCATGGTCGCCAGCGCGCTGTCCGGCATGCCGTAGTTGCTGATGCGGACCTTGTCCACGGGAGCGCTGTCGATCTCGCTTCCGTAGCTGGTCATCAGCACCAACTGCCCGTCTCTCACCTGGACATGACCCGCGCGCGTGAGTGAGCGAAGCATCCGCCGTATCCGGACCCCGCCCGCTTCGTACTCCGCTTCCGCCACGGTTTCCTCCCACCGATCCATAACAGCCCGGGTGCCCCCAGCAGGCCGCCATATACCCTTTGTGAAGTGTGCACGCAAGCTGCGGGCTCCGCCAGAGGGCCTTTTATGATCGGCCCGTGAGCACCACCGAACCGCCCGCCGCTTCGCGGCCCCCGCAGCCCGCCCCGTACGGCGGCGCCGCCGCCCCCACCATCGACATCGACCGCAGCGACGCCGGGTACCGCAGCTGGCTCAAGGAAGCCGTCCGCAAGGTGCAGGCCGACAACAACCGCAGCGCCGACACGCACCTGCTCGCCTTCCCGCTGCCCGAGGAGTGGGGCGTCGACCTGTACCTGAAGGACGAGTCGACGCATCCGACCGGCAGTCTCAAGCACCGGCTGGCGCGCTCCCTGTTCCTCTACGGCCTGTGCAACGGCTGGATCCGGCCCGGCAGGCCCGTCATCGAGGCGTCGTCCGGCTCCACCGCCGTCAGCGAGGCCTACTTCGCCAAGCTGATCGGCGTGCCCTTCATCGCGGTGATGCCGCGCACGACGAGCCATGAGAAGACCCGCCTCATCGAGTTCCACGGCGGCCGGTGCCATCTGGTGGACGATCCCCGGACGGTGTACGAGGTCTCCGCCGCCCTCGCGGAGGAGACCGGCGGCCACTACATGGACCAGTTCACCTACGCCGAGCGGGCAACGGACTGGCGGGGCAACAACAACATCGCGGAATCGATCTACCAGCAGATGAAACGCGAGCGCTTCCCCGAACCCGCCTGGATCGTGGCCACCGCGGGAACCGGCGGCACCTCAGCGACCATCGCCCGCTACGTGCGCTACACGCAGGCGGACACCCGCGTGTGCGTACCCGACCCGGAGAACTCCTGCTTCTTCGACGGCTGGACCGGCGGCGACCCCGACGCCTCCAGCGAGCGCAGCTCGCGCATCGAGGGCATCGGCCGTCCCCGCATGGAGCCCAGCTTCCTGCCAGGGGCCGTCGACCGGATGATGAAGGTCCCCGACGCGGCCAGCATGGCGGCGCTGCGGGCGCTGGAGCAGGCCATCGGGCGTCGTGCGGGCGGCTCCACCGGGACCGGGCTGTGGAGCGCGCTGAAGATCGTGGCCGAGATGATCCGCGAGGAGCGTACGGGCAGCGTGGTCACCCTGATCTGCGACCCGGGCGACCGCTACCTCGACAAGTACTACTCCGACGACTGGCTGGCCGGACAGGGCCTCGACATCGCCCCGTACACGCGGACCCTCGAGACCTTCCTCGCCACCGGCACCTGGACCGGCAGCTGACGCACTGCCGCCCGGCCCTGGGGCCGCACGGCACCGGCCGCCCCGAGGCCGGCTTTCCTTAGCGGGAATCCGGCACCGGGGCCTCAGGCCTCCGGCACCTCGCCGTCGGCACCGTTCTCCGGCTCGCCTGCGACCACCAGGTCCGGCAGGTGCTCCTCGATCTCCGCACGGACCTCCGAGGGCAGAGCGCCGTCGGTGACCAGCGTGTCGACCTGCTCCAGCGAGGCGAACGAACTCAGGCCCACCGTCCCCCACTTGGTGTGGTCCGCGACGACGACGACCCGTCGTGCCGAGCCGACGAAGCGCCGGTTCGTCTCCGCCTCGGCCAGATTCGGCGTCGACAGCCCGGCCTCGGGAGATATCCCGTGCACGCCCAGGAAGAGCACATCGAAGTGGAGCGTGCGGATCGCCGCGTCGGCCACCGGGCCCACCAGTGAGTCCGAGGGGGTGCGCACGCCGCCCGTCAGCACCACCGTGGCGGCACCGGGGCGCGGCGTCCGCCCGCCGCCCGGACCGCGCTGCCTGGTGTGGAAGACGTCCGCCACGCGCACCGAGTTGGTGACCACGGTCAGGTCGGGGACGTCGACGAGGTGCTGCGCCAGCGCGTACGTCGTCGTCCCGCCGGACAGGGCGATCGCGCTGCCGGGCTGCGCCATCCCGGCGGCGGCCCGTGCGATCTCCGCCTTCGCCGACAGCTCCAGGGAGGACTTCGCCTCGAAGCCGGGCTCGTGCGTGCTGGCCTCCGCCAGCGGTACGGCGCCGCCGTGCACCTTCTCCAGTGCGCCCTGGCGGGCGAGGGCGTCCAGGTCCCGACGCACCGTCATGTCCGAGACCATCAGCTTCCGGGTCAGCTCGTTGACCCGGGCGCCGCCGCGGCGGCGCACCTCCTCGAGGATGAGCGCCCGCCGCTGCTCAGCGAGCAGGTTCTGGTTGTCGCCCACCGCGTCTTCCGTCCCTTCGTCCACCACACGTGCCGGGCCGACATCCTCCCATGTGGCGAGGGTTGCAGCGCACGTCACGATTTCGCGCGGCTTCTGTGTGATCAGCCTGCGTGCGCCCCACTCCGGGAATGATGCTGGGGCGAGTTGGACCGCAGGCCGCGAACACCTCGGGGGAGTCGGACATTGCAGCAGGACGAGAACACCGGCGCAGCGCCTCGCGTCGCCCGAACTGCCCACGAGGAGTCGGGAGTCGAGCCGCCGCCCGGTCTGAATCTGGAACTGCTCGTGCACGGCGTCGGCGGGACGACGCCGGAGGAGATGCTGGGTGATCCGCGCATAGAGCGCGTCACCGGCGACAGCACGGCGGCGGTCTACCGGCGCACGGACGACGTCGACGCCGAGGCCCGCCCGCAGGACTACCGCGACAAGCCCGTCGCTGAGGCGTACTCCTGGTGCAACCTCACCTCAGGCAACGGTGCGCGAGCCCTGTGGCTCATCCTGCTTCCCTTCATGGTCGCCAACCTGGCCCACTGGATGCGCCCGACGGTGCGCGGCCACTCGTCCGCGCTGCGGGTGCGCCTGCACGGTGCCCTGGTGCGCCTGGTCGCGTTGAGCCTCACCGTGCTGCTTGTCGCCGCCGCCTGCGAGGTCGCACTCGACCTGATGGCATGGCAGTGCGCGGGCTCGAGTGCCTGCGCCGCGGAGCGTTCCTGGCTCGGATTCATGGCGCAGGGCCCATCGGGCGGAGGCGGCTGGTGGAGTCAGCCGGGACGCCGCCTGGCGCTGGCCGCCGCGATACCCGCCGTGCTGACCGTGCTGCTGTGGTGGCTGTCGCACCGCACCTGGGCGGCGTACGAATCGCAACGGCCGCTGCGCCGCGAGATGAACGAGTACGACGCCGAGTCGATGGAGCGGCCCGCGCTGTGCATGCCCGGATTCTGGTACGGCAAGCGGCTGGTGGCACGGCTGCGCGCGGCGCACACCGCCGCGGGATTCCTCACCGTGGCCGCCGCGCTCGCAGCCGCCACGACGCGCTACGACCGTAAACCCGGTGGCAGTACGGGACTTGACGTGCTCGGCTGGGTGATCGAGGTGCTGGTCGTCGCCTGCGCGGTGTGGGTGCTGTACGTGGTGTGCCGGCGCGGTCGCAAGGAGAGCGAGCCCGACGACGCCCTCGACAAGGTCACCGTACGGGTGCTGCCGGGCATCACCGTCGCCGTCCTCCTGCTGGCGGTGCTCCACGCCGCCTGGTCACGGCCCGACTGGGTGTCGGCCGGGGGAGAGCTGCCGGGGGACGAGACCTTCGGCGTGCTCGCCGTCGGACAGGGACTGCTGGTGGCCGCCCTGGGCGTGCTCGGAATCATGCTGCACCGCGAACTGCCCGTCGAACGGACGGCGTTGAAGGGCCTGGGTGCCTCCGCAGTCGCGATGCTGGCGTGCGCGCTGGGCGGCGTGATGTCCGGGGGTGTCACCCAGCGCGTCGGTGACTGGCTGGACGGCCCCGGGACTCCCGGAGCGGGCAACGGACTGATCGAAGGGCCGCCCGTCCTGCTGACCTGGCAGTCCTCGACGATCCCCGTACTGCTCGGCGTGCTGCTGCTGCTGGTGGTGTGGTTCCTGCTCCGGCTCGGCCGCCGCAGCCGGGAGATGACGGACGACGTGGAGCGCGGTTACCCGAACTCCCTGCCGGATCCCTCCCGTTCACGCCGCATCGCCTCCGTCGTCGCCCGTGCCGCACTCACCGACTCCGCGTCGTGGGTCGTCGGCGTGGTCGCCGCGTCCACCCTTCTCCTGGGCGGGGCCGCCGTGCTGGGCACCTGGATGACGGGAGAGGTGCCGGGCCGCGCGGCGGACGGCATGCCGGCCTTCATCGACGGATTCGCCGACGTCGCACAGGCGTTGGGCTCCTGGCTCATCGGCCTCGCCTTCGTACTCTTCATCACCTGGGGCCGCCGCGCCTACCGCGACGCCTCGGCCCGCCGCACCATCGGCATCCTCTGGGACGTCGGCACCTTCTGGCCCCGGGCGGCACACCCCTTCGCCCCGCCGTGCTACGCGGAACGCGCCGTGCCCGACCTGGCCTGGCGGATGGCCACATGGACCGATCAGACAGGCGGCCGTCTCGTCATCTCCGGCCATTCCCAGGGGAGCGTCCTGGCCGCCGCGGCGGTGTGGCACCTCGAGCCGGACACACGCCGTCAAGTCGCCCTGCTCACCTACGGATCGCCGCTGGAGCGGCTCTACGGGCGCTGGTTCCCGGCCTACTTCGGCCCCCGCCAACTGCGCGACCTCCACCACGAGGTGGACTGCTGGCGCAACCTGTGGCGTCTGACAGACCCCATCGGAGGCCCCGTCCGCCCCGCCGGCGGCGATCCGCACAAGGACGCGCCGGGCGTGGACCGCGGCCCGCTGCTGGATCCGCTGGAGTACGGCCGTACGGTCGAACATCCGCTGCCTGCACCGATCCTGGGGCACGGCGAGTACCAGGCGGACCCGGTCTTCGACGAGGAGCGGGACCGCCTCCTGCTGCGACTGCGCAGCCGGGAACCCGCACTGGGCTGTGCTCCGGAGGAGTCAGCGGGGCCGGGCGCTCCGGCCGGCGTGGGGGGCGGCGTCCCGCGGCAGGGCGGCCAGGGCGAGGACACCCGTGCCCGGCCCGAAGCCGGGAGCGGATCAGAGTGAGTCGGGAAGGTCGTCCGCGTAGAGGAGGGTGAGTTCCTCGGTGCTCGGTTCGGTCAGCTGGGCCACCCGGCCCGCGTGCCGCTCGACCATGGCTTCGAACGTCTGGCGTGCGGTGCGGCCGTTGCCGAAGGAAGGGCCCTTGGGAAGCGCCGTGAAGTACTTCAACAGCGCTTCGGTGGCGGCCTCTCCGATGTGGTACTCGTGCTCCTGGGCCTGCTGTTCGACGATCCGCAGCAGCTCCTCCGGCGCGTAGTCGCCGAAGGTGATGGTGCGTGAGAAGCGGGACGCCACACCGGGGTTGACGGCGAGGAAGCGCGTCATCTCGGTGGTGTAGCCGGCGGCGATCACCACGACCTCCTCGCGGTGGTCCTCCATCAGCTTCACCAGGGTGTCGATGGCTTCGCGGCCGAAGTCGCGCCCGCCGTCCTCGGGGGAGAGGGCGTAGGCCTCGTCGATGAAGAGCACGCCGCCGCGTGCGCGGTCGAAGGCCTCCTGGGTGCGGATCGCCGTGGAACCGATGTGCTCGCCGACCAGGTCGACGCGGGAGACCTCCACGAGGTGCCCTCGCTGAAGCACCCCGAGCGAGTGCAGGATCTCTCCGTAGAGCCTGGCGACGGTGGTCTTGCCGGTGCCGGGGGAGCCGGTGAAGACGAGATGCCGGCGCACGGACGCGGCCTTGAGCCCGGCGCGCTGCCTCCTGCGGCCCACCTCGATCATGTCGGTGAGCGCACGGACCTCACGCTTGACGCTCTCCAGGCCCACCAGGGCGTCGAGTTCGCCCAGCACCTCCTGCGAGGGACGGGCCGGGTTCAGCCACGGGTGCGGGTCGTCCCAGAGCCCGG
>NZ_JACBXA010000258.1 GCF_013870515.1 Streptomyces albidus (ex Kaewkla and Franco 2022)
TCGACCTCCGCCTGGAGCGTCTCGTACTCCTCCTGGGCAGCGGCCGAGCGCTCCTGCGCCTCGTCCCGCGCCGTCGTCAGCCGGTCGATCTCGGACTGGGCCGAGGACGCACGGCTGCGGGCCGCGTTGACCTGGCCGTGCAGCCGCGCCAGCCCTTCACGGCGGTCGGCGATGGCGCGGGCCACGTCCTTGAGGCGACGTTCCTCCTCCTGCAGCTGCCGCTCCAGTTCCGAACGGTGCGCGACGGTGTCGTCCAGCGCACGCTCGGCGGCCTCCAGAGCGGCCTCCAGCTCCGCTTCCTGCTCACGGATACGGCCGGCCTCGCGCTCCATGTCCTCCGGTTCGCGGCCGCGACGCTCCTCGACGGGGTCGGCCTCGGCGTGCTGGAGGCGCTGGTCGGCCAGACCGATGGTGCCGCGGACCCGCTCGGCGAGCTGCGAGAGCTCGTACCAGGTCTGCTGGGCCCGTTCCAGACGGGGCGTCAGCGTCCGTACCTGCTGCTCCAGGTCGGCCTCGCGGCGGAGCGCCTCCTTCAGCCGGGCCTCCACCGAGTCCTTGCGCTCCTTGAGCGCGGCCTCGTCGGCCACCTCGGACTTCAGGGCCTCGCGCAGCGCGACGAGGTCGTCGGCGAGCAACCGCAGCCGGGCGTCGCGCAGATCGGCCTGGATCACCTGTGCCTTGCGGGCGACGGCCGCCTGCCGGCCGAGCGGCTTGAGCTGCCGGCGCAGCTCGTCCGTGAGGTCCTGTACGCGGGCGAGGTTGGCCTGCATCGCGTCCAGCTTCCGCAGCGCCTTCTCCTTGCGCTTGCGGTGCTTGAGGACTCCGGCGGCCTCCTCGATGAACGCGCGTCGCCCCATCGGATCGGCGTGCAGGACGCCGTCGAGCTGACCCTGCCCGACGATGACGTGCATCTCACGCCCGATGCCGGAGTCGGACAGCAACTCCTGGATGTCCAGCAGTCGGCAGGTGTCGCCGTTGATCTGGTACTCACTGCCGCCGTTGCGGAACATGATCCGCGTGATGGTGACTTCGGCGTAATCGATGGGCAGCGCGCCGTCGTTGTTGTTGATGGTGAGGGAGACCTCGGCGCGGCCGAGCGGCGGACGGCCGGTCGTACCGGCGAAGATGACGTCCTCCATCTTGCCGCCGCGCAGCGACTTGGCGCCCTGCTCCCCCATCACCCACGACAGGGCGTCCACGACGTTGGACTTGCCGGAGCCGTTGGGACCGACGACGCAGGTGATGCCGGGCTCGAAACGCAGCGTCGTGGCGGAGGCGAAGGACTTGAATCCCCGCAGTGTCAGGCTCTTCAGGTGCACGCCGTCGGACTCTAGTCCACTTGCCGCCCTCATCCGGCGCGGACCGGTGACGCAACGCGCCGAAGTCCCATGGTCGTTTCGGTTTCACCGCAGAAGGTGGAGGGCACATCAGTCGGTAAGCGCAACACCCAACTGCCCACACCACACGTACTGGTGAGAAAGACCACCCGGAAACAACGAAGGGACGCCGAAGCGTCCCTCGCGGAATTTATGAACGGCGGCTGTACGCCAGACCGGACCCTGGGAAGGTCAGGTCAGCGCAGGCTCCGCCTGGGGTACGTCGATGTCGATGCCCTCGAGCATCGAGTCCTGGTGCCGTGCGGCGGCGGACAGAGCGTCGTTCTCGGCCTGCATCCGTACGAGCTCGGATTCCAGGTCCTGGACACGCTGCTGCAGCCGTCGCATCTCGGAGAGGACTCGGGGGTCGGAGCCGCCGACGTAACCGAGAAGCGCCTTTGCCATGATTGATGGTCCTCCACACTGAGTGACCAACCCGAGTGGTGGTTGGCCGTGAGGGAAAATTCGCGCCCGCCTGTACCACTTCTGAACTTATTTTCCGGATCAAACAGTCCGGCTGCGGGGGACTTCCAGCTTCTCACCAAAAGGTATGACGGTCAACACGATCACGCCCCGCGGCCCTGGGCGGCCCTGGCTCGACGGTGCTCAGTGCACCGGAGGCGGCGGCCCGCGGGGGGCGTGAAGATCACTATCTACCACTCGTTGCGGCAGCCTTGCATGGTCAGCCACGAATGGCAACCGCTTTGGATCATCGAATTGCGAAGCCCGAGTAGCCCCCTCGGGGCCGGCTCCATATCTCTGTGACGCCGTCGACCTGCCCGGGCGTGTCGCCTGCGCGCAGCCACTCCAGAAGCTGCTCGCACCCCTCCTTCCGTCCCTCCGCGACGACTTGGACCCGCCCGTCGCCGAGGTTGACGACGAAGCCGTCCAGCCCGCCGATGCGGAGAGCGGCAGCGCGCGTGAACCAGCGGAAGCCCACCCGTTGCACTCGGCCGCGCACCCACGCAGTCATCCGCACACCGGCCTGATCGCCGTCCACCGCCCCGCAATTAGCACCACCCTCACACATGTGGCGCACGCTATAGGGACATTTCCCCGGAGAGCACATGCGCCCCGTGCGTCATCCAGTACAGTCCGGCCCAGCGAGCTTCACTCGATCGGGCGAAGCCGAGAAAGCCGAAGACATGTGAGGACTTCAGAGATGGGCCGTCACAGACGCGTATCCCACGCTCCCGAGCCCCCCGCCGTCGCATATTCGTATGACGTCGGACCCCGGCAGGAGCGAGGCTCGCACCGCAGGCCGATGCCCGCCGCCCCCGTGCGCGGTGGCTTCTCGGCACGGGCGGGACTTCTGGGAGCGTCCGCGGCGATGGCAATGGGTGCAGTGGCCGTCGCCTCCACCATGGTTCCGCAGCCCGGGGGCACCTCGGGCACGCAGTACAGCGACAGGGTCCAGGCTGACGGACCGCCCGACCAGTCGCCGGAGGCCCCCTCCGTTCCTTCACCGGAAGGCGGGGCGGAGTCCCCCGGCGGTGAGGTGGGAGAGAGCACGGGCGGCAACGTGCCGCCCGATTCCGAGGGGAACGACGGGCGTCCGCAGAGCCCAGGTTCCTCGCAGCCGTCCGAGCCCGGTGGCGGTTCGAGCGGCGACAACTCGAAGCCGTCCGACCCCGGTGGGAACGGCGGCGAGAGCAGCGACTCCGGCGGGAAGGGCGACTCGGGCAGCGGCAGCAGCGACGAGGAGCGTCCCGCCAGCAAGACGGAGGCCGCCGAGGCGGAGGTGTTGTCGCTCGTCAACGAGGAACGCGACGAGGCCGGCTGCAAGCCCTTGAAGAACGACCCCAAGCTGGAAGAGCTCGCCGGCGACTTCAGCAAGGACATGGGCATCCTCGGCTTCTTCAGCCACCTGGGTCCCGACGGCACGTCGCCGTGGGACCGGGCGGAGGACGCGGGCATCCTCGATCTCGGCGGGGAGAACATCGCCCGCGGGCAGTCCGACGCCGAGTCCGTCATGGAAGCCTGGATGGACAGCCCCGGACACAAGGCCAACATCCTCAACTGCAACTACCGCACGCTGGGCGTCGGCGCGTACCTGAGCGGCGACTCCGGTCCCTTGTGGACTCAGAACTTCGGCTACTGAGAAAAGCGCAGATCAGAGCCCCGATACAGCCCTTGGGCGGTGTCGGGGCCGTTCTGTGTTCGGGCACTGAACGCCGGAGAGGCTGTCGGCAGCGGCCCCGGTCTCGCGGGCTGGTCGGCGGAATCGGGCACGGATAGCGTCCGACCGCATGGTCTTCAACTTCAACGATCACTACCACCCGCTGCTGCTGTCACAGGTGCCCGACGGGGCGCGGACGGCGCTGGACGTCGGTTGCGGGACCGGCCGGTTCGCGCGCCTGCTTGCGCAGCGCGGGCTGGACGCGGAGGGGGTGGACCCCAATGCCGACGTCATCGAGGCAGCGCGGACGGCCGGCGGCGGTCCTCGGTACCGCCACGTCGACGTGCGGGACGGACAACTGCCCGACGCGCACTACGACTTCATCTCCTGCATCGCCAGCCTCCACCACATGCCCTTCGAGACGGTGCTGACGTTGCGGAAGGCCCTCGCCCCGGGCGGTGTCCTGGCGGTGCTGGGGCTCTACCCGGTGAGGACGGCGGCCGACTTCGTATGGGCGCTCCCCGCCCGGTCCCTGCTCAAGGCCGATCGCCTGCTGAGCCGGCACCGGCCCCCTCCGTCCGTGGACATCCCCCTCGTCTGGCCTCCCCCGCTGACGTACGCCGAGACCCGCGTCGAAGCCGCTCGGCTCCTCCCCGGCTCGACGCTTCGCCGCCTGCTGTTCTGGCGGTACCTGCTGGTGTACCGGGCCTAGCGGCTCGGGCCTGACCGCTGGTCGGAGGACGGTCATGGTCCCGGAAAATCGGGCCCCGGCCGTTCACGCCGGCTGCTAGCGTCGCGCCGTGTCCAAGGCCGAGATCGACGCAGTGACCACCGAGTTCTTCGGCGCGTTCGACAACCGGGGAGGCAAAGCCGCCGACGTCGCCCGGATCCGTCGCCTGATGCTTCCGGCCGGGCTGATCGTGAAGACGGGCCCGGAGTTCACGGTCTACTCCGTGGACGAGTTCATCGAGCCTCGTCAGCAGCTCCTGGCCGACGGCAGGCTGGTCGAGTTCTCCGAGTGGGAGACCTCCGAGCGGACCGAGATCGCGGGCGGTGTCGCGTCGCGATTCGGTGAGTACCGCAAGTCCGGAGTCCTGGACGGCGAGCCGTTCGAAGGTGGCGGGGTCAAGACCCTTCAGTTCGTCGCCACCCCGGAGGGATGGCGGATCGCGGCACTCGCCTGGTGTGACCAGGCACCGTGATCCCGAGCGGAGCGGGCTGGTTCAGTTCTCGCCGCTCGGTCCGGCTCCCCTGGAAGCTGCTCCGGCTACCGGGGGACGACGCGGACGCCCGCCGGTCCCGTCGGCACCGTCATCGGGCGCCGAGTCCGGGGCGGCGGCTGGCACTTGGGGCAGTAGTAGCTGGAGCGGTTCATCCAGGGGCGGCGGCGCATCGCGGTCCCGCAGCGACGGCAGGGCTCGTCCTCGCGGCCGTACGCGTCGAGTGAGCGCTCGAAGTAGCCGGACTCACCGTTGACGTTGACGTAGAGGCTGTCGAAGCTGGTGCCGCCGACCGCGAGGGCGGCGTTCATGACATCGCGGACGTGCCCGAGAAGCTCGACGGTGCGGGGGCGGGTCAAGGTCGCCGTCGGGCGTTCGTAGTGCAGCTTCGCGCGCCAGAGGGCCTCGTCGGCGTAGATGTTGCCGACCCCGCTGATCAGCGACTGGTCGAGCAGCGCTCGCTTGATCGTCGTACGGCGGCGGCGCAGGGCGGCGTGGAAGGCAGCCTCGTCGAATGCGGGGTCGAGCGGATCCCGGGCGATGTGGGAGATCACGTCGGGGAGGGTGTCGTCGCCCTCGGCTGTCGGCACCTCTGAGTGCAGGGAGAGACCGCCGAAGGTGCGCTGGTCGACGAAGCGGAGCTCGCCCGCCTCCGGGTCCTCGAAGGTGATGCGGATGCGCAGGTGCTTCTCGTCGGGGGCGCCGGTGGGCTGGATGAGGAGCTGGCCGCTCATCCCGAGGTGGGCGAGCACGCAGACGCCCTCGTCGAGAGGGAGCCACAGATACTTGCCCCGGCGCCGCGCGGGCCCGAAGCTGTGGCCCTTGAGCCGGTCGGCGAAGTCCGCCGCGCCCGCGGCATGCCGGCGTACGGCGCGGGGGTGCAGCACTTGCGCGCCGGCGATCGTACGGCCGCCGGCCCAGCGCTCCAGCCCTCTGCGCACCACCTCGACCTCGGGCAACTCGGGCACTCTCTCTCCTCACTCGAGGGGCGGCCGGCCATGGGAGCCGGGCAAAAAGCTCGAGCCCCGCGGCCCTCCCGTAGGAGCGGCCTGCGGGGCCCGTCTCAGGTGCGGAATCAGGCGCCCGGCGACGAAGCCTTCGCGTCGGGCCGGCCGGCTGCCTCGTCGGCGGCGGCACGGATCGCCCGCCAGGCCGTCTCAGCTGCCTGCTGTTCCGCTTCCTTCTTGCTGCGGCCGGTGCCGGTGCCGTACGCGACACCACCGACGCGGGCGGCAGCCGTGAAGACCTTCTCGTGGTCCGGGCCTGTCTCGGTGACCAGGTACTCCGGGACGCCCAGGCCCTCCGCGGCCGTGAGCTCCTGGAGGCTGGTCTTCCAGTCCAGGCCGGCCCCGAGGTTGGACGAGTGCTCGATCAGGGGGTCGAAGAGCCGGTGGATGAGCTCACCGGCGGCATCGAGACCCTTGTCGAGGTACACCGCGCCGATCACGGCCTCCAGGGTGTCGGCCAGGATCGACGCCTTGTCGCGCCCGCCGGTGCCCTCCTCGCCGCGTCCGAGCCGGATGAACGCGCCCAGATCCAGATCGCGCGCGACGCCCGCCAGGGCACGGGAGTTGACCACGGCGGCACGCAGCTTCGCGAGCTGGCCCTCCGGGAGGTCGGGGTGGACGCGGTAGAGCGTGTCGGTGACGACGAGTCCGAGGACGGAGTCGCCGAGGAATTCGAGGCGTTCGTTGGTGGGCAGCCCGCCGTTCTCGTACGCGTACGAGCGGTGCGTCAGCGCACGCACCAGAAGGGCGGACTCGAGCACATAGCCGAGCCGCCCTTCCAGAAGCGTGTGGGACGAGGCCGCATCCACCAGATCCGCCGCCGGTGCCGCCGGTTCGCCTCCGTCACGACGGGGGGCGCTGCCAGGGGTTCGGGCGTCTGACATGAAGCCTGTCACCAGCCGATCAGACCTCGAGGACCTGACGCTTGTTGTAGGTGCCGCAGTTCGGGCACGCGATGTGCTGCTGCTTCGGCTCCTGGCAGCGCTCGCACTTAACCAGGGTGGGGACCGCAGCCTTCCACTGCGACCGGCGGTGGCGCGTGTTGCTGCGCGACATCTTCCGCTTCGGAACAGCCACGGCTACTTCTCCTGTGAGTCGTCCCCGGCTTGCCGGGGCGTGTCGTTCTCGCCGTCCTTCATGGTCTCGGCGAGTCCCTGCAATGCCGCCCAACGGATGTCGACGGCGTCTTCATGGTCGTGCTCCGGGTCGTCCGCCAGGACCGCCCCGCAATCGGGGCACAGTCCCGGGCAGTCGTCCCGGCACACCGGCTGCAGCGGCAGTGACAGCACCACCGCGTCCCGCAGCACGGGCTCGAGGTCGAAGTAATCGCCCTCGAGAGAGAAGGTGTCGTCCTCCTCCTCGGCGTCGTCGCCGGTCTCCGCACCGTGGCGGCTCCGGTCGTCGGCGTCGGGGTAGGAGAACAGCTCCTGGAAGTCCGCCACGCATTCCTGCTCCAGCGGCACCAGACACCTTACGCACTCCCCCTTGAGCGGTGCACGGCCGGTGCCTGTGACAAGCACACCCTCCATGACCGACTCCAAGCGGAGATCGAGCTCGATCGTCGCGTCGTCCGGCACCCCGATCACCTCGACTGCGCCGAGCTTTCCGGGGGACGCCACCGAGCGGGAGAGCTGCTTCATCGCGCCAGGACGCCGCCCCAGTTCCCGTGTGTCGAACACCAGGGGGGCGCGGGGGTCTAGGCGGGGGTTCAGGGCTTCCTGCTTTCTACGGTGGGGCTTCGCCGCCCGGCTGGGAGCTCCGGGCAGCAGTCATCGCCGACGTGCGCGTGACCGAGGAGCCAGGATACTGGACCGCCCCGCCGACGGCCCAATCGAGCCTCAGCCCCCCTGCCCGTACCCCTGTCCGTAGCGGGCTTCGTACTCACGGACCTGCTCCAGATCGATCATGCTCGTGTCGAAGAAGCTGGTCTCGTCGAGCTGCGGCTGCTGCGGCTGCGGGTGCCCCTGCTGCGCATAGGCCTGCTGCATCTCCGCCTGCTGCTGAAGCAACTGCTGTTCCTGTTGCTGTTGTTGCTGCTGCGCGTAGTACGGATCGGGCTGCTGGCCGTAGTAGGCGTACTGCTGCTGCTGGTAGGCGTAGGCGTCCTGCCCGTAGTACGCCTCCTGCCCGGCCGGGGCGGCGTAGGGA
>NZ_JACBXA010000259.1 GCF_013870515.1 Streptomyces albidus (ex Kaewkla and Franco 2022)
CTGGCCGTTGCGGTCGCGGGCACGGCGTTCGCGGTCGTCTCGTCCGACGGCGAACGGAACGTCACGCCGCTCCCCGTCCCCAAGCATCCGTCCGCGACACTCGCCCCGGGGAACCAGCCGGGCCGGCTGCTGCCGATGATCTGACAGTGCGCGACCGCCGCCGCTCCGGAACGCCGACGGGCCCGTTCCCTCCGAGACGGAGGGAACGGGCCCGGTCGCAAGCGAGTGGTCCGCTCGCGGAGTGGCGTCAGCCGCCGAGCAGTTCGCGAGCGAGCCGCGCGGTCTCGGAAGGCGTCTTGCCGACCTTCACGCCCGCGGCCTCCAGCGCCTCCTTCTTCGCCTGGGCGGTGCCCGACGAACCGGAGACGATGGCACCCGCGTGCCCCATGGTCTTGCCCTCGGGCGCGGTGAAGCCCGCCACGTAACCGACGACCGGCTTGGTGACGTTCGCCTTGATGAAGTCGGCGGCACGCTCCTCGGCGTCGCCGCCGATCTCACCGATCATCACGACCAGGTCGGTGTCGGGGTCGGCCTCGAAGGCCTTGAGCGCGTCGATGTGCGTGGTGCCGATGACCGGGTCACCGCCGATGCCGACCGCCGACGAGAAGCCGAGGTCGCGCAGTTCGTACATCATCTGGTACGTCAGCGTGCCGGACTTCGAGACCAGGCCGATGCGGCCGGCCTGGGTGATGTCGCCCGGGATGATCCCCGCGTTGGACTGACCGGGAGTGATCAGGCCGGGGCAGTTGGGGCCCACGATGCGGGTCTTGTTGCCCTTCTGGCAGGCGTAGTCCCAGAAGTGGGCGGTGTCGTGCACCGCGATGCCCTCGGTGATGACGACGGCGAGGCCGATGCCCGCGTCGACCGCCTCGATGACGGCGTCCTTCGCGAACTTCGGCGGGACGAAGATGACGGTCGCGTCAGCGCCGGTGGCCTCCATGGCCTCCTTGACGCTGCCGAAGACCGGCACCTGTGTCGGGGTACCACCCGCGCCGCCCGGCGCAGGGGAACCGTCGAAGTCGACGGTCGTGCCCGCCTTGCGCGGGTTGACACCGCCGACGATGTTGGTGCCGGAAGCAAGCATCCGCTTGGTGTGCTTCTGGCCCTCGGAGCCGGTCATCCCCTGGACGATGACCTTGCTCTCCTTGGTGAGGAAGATAGCCATGGTGTGTCGTTGTCCTCGTCAGATCTCGGTCTCGTCCGGCTTACTTGGCGGCCAGCTCGGCGGCACGGTCCGCCGCGCCGTCCATGGTGTCCACCTGCTGAACGAGCGGGTGGGCGGCGTCGGTGAGGATCTTGCGACCCAGCTCCGCGTTGTTGCCGTCGAGGCGCACGACCAGCGGCTTGTTGACGTCCTCGCCCTTGCTCTTGAGGAGTTCGAGCGCCTGGACGATGCCGTTCGCGACGGCGTCGCAAGCGGTGATCCCGCCGAAGACGTTCACGAACACCGACTTGACGTCGGGGTCGCCGAGGATGATCTCGAGGCCGTTGGCCATCACCTCGGCGGAGGCACCGCCGCCGATGTCGAGGAAGTTGGCGGGCTTGACGTTCTTGTGCGCCTCGCCTGCGTACGCGACGACGTCGAGGGTGGACATGACCAGCCCCGCGCCGTTGCCGATGATGCCGACCTGGCCGTCGAGCTTGACGTAGTTGAGGCCCTTCGCCTTCGCCGCGGCCTCAAGGGGGTTGGCGGCGGCCTTGTCCTCGAGGGCGGCGTGGTCCGCCTGCCGGAAGTCGGCGTTCTCGTCGAGCGAGACCTTGCCGTCCAGCGCGATGACCTTGCCGTCGCCGGTCTTGACCAGCGGGTTGACCTCGACGAGCAGGGCGTCCTCGCGGATGAAGACGTCCCACAGCTTCTTGAGGACGTTCACCACCTGGTCGGTCAGCTCGGCCGGGAACTTCGCGGCCTCGGCGATCTCGCGCGCCTTGGCGTCGGTGACACCCTCGATGGCGTCGACGGGGATCTTCGCGAGAGCCTCGGGCTTCGTCGCGGCGACCTCCTCGATCTCGACGCCGCCCTCGACGGAGGCCATGGCCAGGAAGGTGCGGTTGGTGCGGTCCAGCAGGAAGGAGACGTAGTACTCCTCCGCGATGTCCGCGGTCTGGGCCAGCATGACCTTCTGGACCGTGTGGCCCTTGATGTCCATGCCGAGGATGGCCCCGGCCTTCTCGACTGCGTCGGCGGGGTCGGAGGCCAGCTTCACACCACCGGCCTTGCCCCGGCCGCCGGTCTTCACCTGCGCCTTGACGACCGCGCGACCGCCGAGTCGCTCGGTCACCTCGCGCGCCGCCTCGGGCGTGTCGATGACTTCACCGGCCAGCACCGGTACGTCATGCTTGGCGAAGATGTCCCTCGCCTGGTACTCGAACAGGTCCACGCGCGTACGTCCCCTTAATCGGTGGTTCGCGGTTGTCAGCGTGAGTGGGCGTGCCGCGTGGCCGCGGCGTAACGGAGGGCGCGCGGCATGTCCGCCTTGCAGGTTAGCCCCGCCCGTGAGCGGTGCATAAATTCCAGCTCACACCCACGCGGTGACAACGGTCACAAACACTCGTTCCGGTGGCGCGTCGGCTACTTCACGCCCCACCGCCCGCTCTGCGCGCCGCGCACCGGCGCGACTGAGCGGGCGGCTGAACGATGTCCCGGCCCTGTGACCCGTCGTTGGGGCTCTCGGTTGGGGCTCGTCGTTGGGACTCGTGGCGGGCGGGTTGCGGACGCGGCGGAGTCCGGCGAACGGGCCGAAAGATCTTCGGGGAGATCTCCGGAGGATCAAGTCCGCCCGTTTGAGGCCCGGTTGAGAAAGACCGGTCGGGGACGGTCCGCGAGGCGTCCGTTTCCTGTCGCGTCCCTCAGAGGACGGGGATGGTGGGCGTGACGGGAAGGGCGGGAATCGAGGAGGGCAGGATCCCGATGCTCGGAACGCCCGGCACCAGCTGCGGAATCTCGATCACGAGGTCTTCCGGCAGCCCCGGCGTGGACGGTGCGGCCGCCGCAGACGGGACGCCGGACACAGCGCCCAGGTCCTGATGCGCGGCAGCCGTCGCCGCTGAGGACACGGCCTCACGGGCCTCCTTCGTGACATGTCCGACCGCCTTCCCCGCGCCCTGCCGTACGCCTTCCTCCGATTCCTCGACGGTGCTGCCGACGGTGTCGTCCGCACCCTGCGTCGCGCGCGTCACGTGCTCGACCTGGTCGGCAGGCCGGATGCGCGTGACCTTCGTGATCTTCGAACTCTTCGCGGTCTTCGTGACCTTGGTGACGTCGGTGAGGGTCTTGCCGGCCGAGGGAAGCTCCCCGGCCTGCGCGCCGCCGGTGCCGAGCGCCCAGACGCCCGCGGCCGTCACCGCGACGACGAGAGCGCGGCGAATGCTCTTACTCCTGTGCATGACTTCTCGATTCAGTGCTGTGTGTTGATGATCAACGGTCGGGAACGGTGCTGCAGTTGGCCTCTTTGAGGCGCGCGGGGTGGCTCAACCCCCTTGCTGAGCCACCCCGCGGGCCGATCTATCCGTCCGTGGGCCCGGTGCCCTCAGGCTCAGACAGCGGGGACGGCCGGCAGCTGCGGGACGGCGGGCAGGCCGGGGATGTTCGCGGCGTCGGTCAGGTCACCCGTGCTGGGCACGGTGATGACCTGCACGCCCGAGATCACGTGGATCGCCAGACCGTTGACGTTGCGGTGCAGACCGGCACCCAGGTCGTGCGCGTACGGAACCGCGTCCTCGCCGACACCGTGGCCGAAGTGGCGCAGCTCGCCGGTGACGTTCTCGGCCAGGGCGTGCGTACGGACGGCGGTGCTCTCGACGACGGGCGCGGAGGTGGCTGCCGCGTCGTCGACAGTCACGGCGGTGTCGGTGGCGGCCTGGTCGGCGACGACCTCGACCTGCACGACGATCTCTCCGGCGAAGGGCGGCACGACGGTGCCGGTGGCGCGGTCGATGAGCGGCTGAGCGGTGGAGACGGCCTTGCGGACGGTGCCGACCACCTGCTGGGCGTGGTCGCCCTTGAGCACGCAGACCAGCTTCTCGGGACGCAGGCCGGCGGAGGCGAGGCCGTTGACGAGGTCACCGGTGGCGGGTGCGGACGGCACGGTGGGGACCTGCGGGACCTCCGGGACGGCGGGCAGCGCAACGGTGGGGAGCGTACGCGGCGGCAGCTGCGGAACCTCGACGCCGGGGACGGCGGGCAGGTCGCGGCCGGCCGAACCGACCTTGTCCTGCGCGTCCTTGACGGCCTGGCCCACGCGGTCGGTCCCGTCGGTGACCTTGCCGACCTCGCTGCCCGCGCCTTCGACCGCACCGTCGACGCGGTCGGTGGGCAGACCGTCGAGGGGGAGGGTGTTGGTGGGCAGGCCGTTCTCGGGGATGCCCTTGGACGGCAGCTTCTCCGTGACGCCGCGGGTCACACCTTCGGTGGTCTTCCTGACCGTGTCCGTCGCCTCGTCGATCGTGTCGGTCAGGCCGCCCTTGTGCGCCTTCTCGACGGTGCCGGTGACGGTGTCGGTGGAGACGGGAAGCTCGGCGGCGTTGGCGCCGGAGGTGCCGAGCGCCCAGATGCCGGATGCAGCGGCGGCGACTATGAGGGAACGTCGGATGTTCTTGCGCATGATGACGAAAGTCCTTCGAATTCAGGGTTCTTGGCTTGGGCAGACCTGTCCGCCCCCGCGTGGCAGGTCACGGGTTCCGCAGACGGAGAGAAGGTCTGCCCTAGCCGGGGAATTCGAGGATCTCGGCGGCGCGGTCACGCGTCGGCGTACCGGCCGCGGCGCTCACCGCTCCGGGCTGCAACAGCCCGGAGCACTGGTCGCCGGTGACGTGACCGGCGAGCTTGAACGGGCCTCCACCGCGCGGGCCGTTGCCGTCGCCCGCGTACTGGGAGGTGCTGGGAGCGGGCGCGGAGGGCGCCTGCTGGAAGGGGAGACGGTCGGACGGACCGCCGTCGCCGCGTGAACCGGCGTCGCCGGCTGCGGAGTTGTGGACCGTGGCGTGCGAGGTGAGACCTCGTGCGCCGTCGGGACCCGCCTGGGCACGCTTGCCGTCGGGGCCGTATCCGGCGCCGTCGGCCGCACCGGTGGCGGAGTCGCTGTCGTGTCCGGGGGCCCCACCGCTCCCGTCACCGGGAACGTCCTCGCCTGCGTCGCCGATCTGGAGGCCGAGCCGCTCGGAGAGCCGGCGCAGGTCGACCGTGTCCGCGACTCCGTCGACGGTTTCTCCGACGGGCCGGGTGACCTGTCCGGCGCCTGCGGCGCCTTCCTTCACCGGTTCGATCACCTGTGAGGCGGTCTTCTCGGCCGCACGCTGTGCCTCGCGGCGATGTTCTGTCAGCGCGGCCTTGTAAGCGGCGGCCTTCTTCTTCTCGTCGGCCTGCTCGTCGTGCTCGGCGCCGGAGGACTTCCCCGACTTCAGCAGCGCGGACGCCTCGGAGGATTTCTTGCCGGGGTCGTCCGCGCCGGATGCGGCGTGCGCCGTACCGCCGAAGAGGAAGGCGAGCGTGAGGAAGCCACCGAGGAGGAGCGTCGTCAGCAGGGCTCGCCGCGCGGCGGCCGAGCGCGGCAGGCGCACGGCGGCAGGCACAGCGAGGACAGCTGACAAGGTGGGAACCTTCCCGGTGAACTGCGGATGCGGGCTGCTCAGCAGGCACAACTGCCGTCCTGGAGCCCTGCGTTCCGGACAACGGAGATCCTTGCACGGGGCCGGGCCTCCGCCGCAACTGCCGTCACAAAGTGTTCACGTCTCCTCCCGGTCCCGCTCTCTCCGCCTCGTTCGCCCACGTGTCAGCCACCCCGGGGAGACGCCGGTTGACGCTCCCTGGGTGGGCAAGCGCGGGCTCCCCGCGGGCGGCCGAGGCGTACGTGCGCCACGTGACGCCTCCGGCTCCGGCGTCACGCCTCCCGTCCTGGTTTCACACGTCTGGCCCGGGTGTCACACGTCCGGCACGGGCAGGGGGCGCTTCTCGATCGCCGCCGCCATGACCTCCGGGAAGTGGTCGGGCGTACAGGCGAAGGCGGGGGTCCCCAGAGCGGCGAGCGCACTCGCGTGCTCCCGGTCGTACGAGGGCGCTCCTTCGTCGGAGAGCGCGAGCAGGGTGACGAACTGCACGCCCGCGCCCTTCATCTGGGCGACCCGCTTGAGCATCTCGTCACGGATACCGCCCTCGTAGAGGTCGCTGATGAGCACGACCACGGTCTCGGCGGGACGGCTGATCTTCGACTGGCAGTAGGCCAGGGCACGGTTGATGTCGGTGCCGCCTCCCAGCTGCGTGCCGAAAAGCACGTCGACCGGATCGTCGAGGTCATCGGTGAGGTCGACGACGCTGGTGTCGAAGACGACCAGCCGCGTCCGAAGGGACCGCATCGAGGCGAGCACGGCGCCGAAGACCGACGCGTACACGACGGATGCCGCCATCGAACCGGACTGGTCGATGCAGAGGATGACGTCCTTCTTCACCGCCTGCGACGCACGGCCGTAGCCGATGAGACGCTCCGGGACGACCGTCCCGTGCTCGGGCAGGTAGTTCTTGAGGTTGGCGCGGATGGTGCGGTTCCAGTCGATGTCGCGATGACGGGGGCGCTGCACCTTCGCAGAGCGGTCGAGCGCCCCGGTGAGCGTGGAACGGGTGCGCGAGGCAAGCCTCCTCTCCACATCCGCGACCACCTTGCGTACGACCGCCCGCGCCGTCTCCTTGCTGGTCTCGGGCATGGCCTTGTTCAACGAGAGCAGCGTGCCGACGAGGTGTACGTCCGCCTCGACCGCCTCCAGCATCTCCGGCTCCAACAGCAGCGCCGAGAGGCCGAGCCGTTCGATGGCGTCCCGCTGCATGACCTGGACGACGGAGCTGGGGAAGTACGTCCTGATGTCTCCGAGCCAGCGCGCCACCCGGGGTGCGGAGCCACCGAGCCCGCCCGTGCGTTCCTCTCCCCGCCGGGCACGCCGGGCGTTTCCGGAGTCACTGCCTGCTTCGCTGCCGTAGAGGGCTTGAAGGGTGCGGTCCATGTCCGTGTCCGTGCCGGTCAGGGCCCGCCCGGTGCCGTCCGACCCGTTGGCGTCGCCGAGGACCAGGCGCCAGCGGCGCAGCCGTTCGTCCGCGGCGCCGCCCGGTGCGGCGAGCCCCACCCTGCGGCTCGTACCCGCGTCATGACTCGCGCCGAGGTGGTGAATCGCGCCGGCGTCATCAGCTGTGCCCGCACCCGTGTTCGTACGGTCGTCGCTCATACGACCGCCTCCTCTCCGACCTCACGTGCCCCGCCCGACAGCAACTGCCGCAGCACGGGCAGAACGGCGTCGGCACGGGCCACGTCCAGACCCGGCCCGAAGCCACGTGTCGAGGGATGCCGGACGCCTCCTTCACCGGCTGCCGCCCCTCCCCCTCCCGCTGCGTCGGCCAGGCCTCCCCGCCGCACCAACTCGCCCACCGTGCGCCGCACACCGGGCTCGAAGGCGGAGAACGTCCTGCGCAGCAAGGGCAGTACGTCCGTGAAGGCGTCCACCGGTACGGCGGCGAGCCAGCCGTCGATCAGCGCGAGCAGCCGCTCGTCGTGCACCAGCAGCATCCCGCTCCCCGACAGGAACCCCTCGATCCAGGCCGCCGCCTGCGCGGGTGCCGTGCCCGGCGAAAGCGCCAGGCCCATCAGCCGCGCCGCCTCCGCATGCTCCAACTTCCCGTCGTCCAGGAGCAGTCGGGTGCAACGGCCCCGGATCAGCCCGGGTATCCGGTCGCGGGCGGCGAGTCTGCGCAGGACGGTGAGCCAGCGCGAGTGCACCCCCGTGGCACTCGCACCGGCCTGCTCCAGCAGCGCGATCGACTGGTGCACACCGTCGATGTGGCGCCGCATCTGGACCGCGCCGTCCGCGTCCAGCCCGGCGCACGCCGGAGG
>NZ_JACBXA010000026.1 GCF_013870515.1 Streptomyces albidus (ex Kaewkla and Franco 2022)
GAGGCGCCGGCCGCCGGTTCGGCCGAGGGGCCGGAGCCGCTGGACGGTCCGAACAGTCCCGTCGAGGTGAGCGACGGGCGAGGTGTGCCCGTACCTCCACGGGCCGTGGACGCCGAACTCCCGCCCGAGCCGCTGGACAACCCGCGCCGGCTGCTCGTGTGGCCCGAACCGGACCCCGCGACGCGGCAGGCGCTCTCGGGGCGTGGATACCGGCCCGTCATCGTGCATTCGCGCGAGGAGGTCGACGCTCAGATCGGGGCCTACCCCGCCGCGCTCTTCGTGGACCCGCTCACCGGGCCGATCACCAGGACCGCGCTGCAGTCGCTGCGTACGGCGGCGGTCGCGGCCGAGGTTCCGGTGCTGGTGACCTCCGGGCTCGGGCAGGCGACCCGCGAGGCGGCCTACGGCGCCGATCCCGCCGTGCTCCTCAAGGCCCTCGCGCCGCGCGACAGCGAGCAGCACCCGCCGCGGGTGCTGCTGATCGAAGAGCGCCCCCCGATCGCGGGTGCTCTCGCGGCGTCGCTGGAACGGCGCGGCATCCAGGTCGCGCACGCCCCGAACGATGCGGAAGCGGTGAACGTCGCTGCGCAGGTGCGGCCCAACCTGGTCGTGATGGACCTGATGCAGGTACGCAGCCGGCGGGCCGGAATCATCGACTGGCTGCGGGTGAACCGGCTGCTCAGCCGCACCCCGTTCGTCGTCTACACCTCCTCCGACATGAATCCGGCCGAGCTGCCCCGCCTGACGACCGGCGAGACGGTCCTCTTCCTGGCGGAGCGCTCGACGAACGACGAGGTGCAGCAGCGCATCGTCGACACGCTGACCAAGATCGGCGCCAACTGACCGCGCCCCGCCTGGACTTCGGTCTCCGCGCGTTGATCACGACGTGGGGCGGCATACGGGGGCGTGCGGCTCGGGGCGATCGACGCTCTGACGCTGCGCTCCCTGAGCCCCCTCGGCCGAGCGTGACGAGGCCGGGGGCGCAGCGGATCGTCTCCGCGGCACCCCGGCCGTCCTGCCCTCGGACCGTCAGAGCTGTGTGACGTCCAGCTTTCCTTCCGCGTACTGCCCGCGGAGCACCTTCTTGTCGAACTTCCCCACGCTCGTCTTGGGCACCGCGGGCACGACCGCCCAGCGCTCCGGAAGCTGCCAGCGGGGGATGCGCTCGGCGAGGAAGGCGCGCAGCTCCTCGTAGCCGACGTCCCCGGCATCCTCCTTGAGGACGACGGTGGCCAGCGGCCGTTCGCCCCACTTCTCGTCGGGGACGGCCACCACCGCCGCCTCGGCGACGGCCTCGTGCGCCATGAGCGCGTTCTCCAGCTCGACGGAGGAGATCCACTCACCGCCGGACTTGATGACGTCCTTGGCACGGTCGGTCAGCGTCAGATAGCCGTTCGGGGTGATCACGCCGACGTCGCCCGTACGGAGCCAGCCGTCGGGGCTGAACTTGTCCTCGGGACGCAGGGGTTCACCCGTGGCGCCGCCGTAGTAGGCGGAGGCGATCCACGGTCCGCGCACCTCCAGCTCACCGGGCGAAACGCCGTCCCACGGTGCGAAGGTGCCGTCTGGCGCCGCCAGCCGCGCCTCCACCGATGCGGGGAAGCGGCCCTGGCTGACGCGGTACGGCCACTCGTCCTCCGCGCTGAGCCCGGCCGGCGGGTGGGCGAAGCTGCCCAGTGGCGAGGTCTCGGTCATGCCCCACGCGTGGCAGACGCGCACGCCGTGGTCCTCCTCGAAGGAGCGCATCATCGCGGGCGGGCAGGCGGAGCCGCCGATGGTGACGAGGGCCAGGGAGGATATGTCGCGTCGCTTGTCCTCCAGCTCGGCCAGCAGGCCCTGCCAGATGGTGGGGACGGCCGCCGCGTGCGTGGGCCGTTCGGAGTCGATCATGTCGGCCAGCGGGCCCGGCTGCAGGAAGCGGTCGGGCATCAGCATGTTCACGCCGGTCATGAAGGTCGCGTGGGGGAGGCCCCAGGCGTTGACGTGGAACATGGGCACGACGGGCAGCGTGGTGTCGCGGTCCGTGAGGCCCATCGACTGCGTCATGTTGACCTGCATGCTGTGCAGGTACATCGAGCGGTGCGAGTAGACGACGCCCTTGGGGTCGCCCGTGGTGCCGGAGGTGTAGCACATGGCCGCGGCCTGGCGTTCGTCCAGCTCGGGCCAGTCGAACTCGTCGGACCGCCCCTCCAGCAGCGACTCGTATTCGTGCACGGCCGGGCGGCAGCCCTCCAGCACGGAGGCGTCGCCGGAGCCGACGACGACCACGTGCTCGACGGACTCCAGGCGCGGCAGCAGAGGAGCCAGCAGCGGCAGCAGCGACCCGTTGACCAGGATGACCTTGTCCGCGGCGTGGTTGATGATCCACACCAGCTGGTCGGTCGGCAGCCGGAGGTTGAGCGTGTGCAGGATCGCGCCCATGGAGGGGACGGCGAAGTAGGCCTCGACGTGCTCCGCGTTGTTCCACATCAGGGTGGCGACACGGTCGTCCCGTACGACGCCGAGGTCCTCGGTCAGCGCGTGCGCGAGCCGGGCCGCGCGGGCACCGGTCTCCCCGAAGCTCTGACGCCGCGGCTCACCCTCACCTGTCCAGGTGGAGATCTGTGACTCGGCGTGGACGGTGGAACCGTGACGCAGGATGCGCGAAACGAGCAGAGGTACGTCCTGCATGGTGCTCAGCATCGGGGGAGCCTCCCGGGGGGCCGGTTACGCATGGGTAATCGTGGCGCTGATTGTGCGTGCGTACCGACCGGTATGTCACTACCCCGTCCATGATTCGGGCTCAGGCGACCGCCAGCTCTTCTCCGGGCTCGGGTGCCTCGGGCTCCCCCTGGACGTCCGTCGCCAGCTGCGGATCCTCGCGGAGCTTCACCAGCGCACGTGAGACGGCGCTCTTGACGGTGCCGACGGAGACCCCGAGCACGGCGGCGGTCTGCACCTCGCTCAGGTCCTCGTAGTAGCGCAGGACCACCATGGCGCGCTGCCGCGCGGGCAGCTTGAGGACGGCCTGCCACATCGCGTCGCGGACCGCCTGGGCCTCGGCGGCGTCGGGACCCGGGAGAGGTTCCGGCTCGGGAAGCTCGTCGCAGGCGAACTCGTCGACCCTGCGCTTGCGCCACTGCGAGGTGCGCGTGTTCAGCAGGGCCTTGCGCACGTACCCGTCCAGAGCACGGTGGTCCTCGATGCGCTCCCAGGCCAGATAGGTCTTGGTGAGCGCGGTCTGGAGCAGGTCCTCCGCGTCGCACGGGTTGGCGGTGAGCGAGCGGGCGGTGCGCAGGAGCACCGGGCCGCGCGCCTGCACGTACGACGTGAACGTCAGTCGCGTCCCGGTCGAAGAGGCGGTCCGGGAAGGCCGGACGATCCCAGGCGTGGTCATGGCTCAACGCTAGAAGCGGAGGCCGCCGTGCGGATCGCCCGAAGGTCGCGAAGGCACCTCCGCCTCTGGGCGGAGAGGTGGTGGTGGCTGCACCTCCGTAGGGTGGAGGAGGTACGCCGCAGGGATCAGGGTGACTCAGGGACGCGCACCGGGGTCCGCGCCCTGAGCCCCTTCGAGACCACCGACCGTACCCGCTCGGTCACTTGACGACGGCGACGGGCGCGTCCATCACGTTGCGGTCGATGTGCAGACTGTGGCCGCCGTACGTCCGCACCACATCTCCGTCGTACTGGTGGATGCGCCGGTGCGGCTGCCAGGCCCGCTCGTCCAGGAACTTCTCCCCCTTCACCGAGCCGGGGACCCTCCATCTGGCGAACCACAGCATCTGCGGAAGGTAGGTCCTGCCTGCCTTCCGCGCGCCTTCCATGTGCCGGATGCCGGAGTCGGCGCTGCTGTAGAAGCCGGGCACGTACTTCTGCTCCAGCACGGCGCGGTTCCAGCCCTGGATGAAGCGCAGGGTGGTGACCGCGCACGTGGTCGAGTTGTTGTCGTACGCCTCCATGTCCAGGTAGATCGCGCTGTGGGTCGACATACCCAGCTTCTTCGCCTGGCGTACGGCGTCACGGCCCTCTTGTGCGCCCCTCAGTGCGGGCTGGTGATGGCTCATGACGTGCCCGCGCTTGTTGCTCGCCTTGACGCAGGGCGACTGGGATCCGACGTAGACCGGCAGCAGCTTCCAGCCCATGGCGTCGGCCGCCCGCACCCACGCGCTGTCGAGGTGGGCCTGATTCGGGCAGGCGCGGGCGCGCCCGCCGATGTAGACGCCTGCCGCTCCGAACGGGGAGCTCTTTCGCCAGGCGCGCATCACGGACGTCGACGGTGCGCGGCACGTGTCGAAGGCCTGGCCCTTGAAGGTCTTCGCACCGAGCTTGCGGGGATCACCGCTGACGAGTCCCGGGTCGGACCACGAACGTGGCTTCCACCACTTGTACTTCTTCGTGTGCTTCTTCGGCTCCTGCAGGGACTTCCGTGCGGACTCCTGAGCCGGGGCGCTCTCTGCGCCGGCGGCCGAGGCCGGGAGGGCGGCGGCTCCGGTGAGGGAGGCGAACACCAGGAAGGGAATGACCGTTTTTCGAATGATGTGATTTTTATTCCACATGGGGTGAGTGAACGGCCCGTCGGCTGCGCCACCGGTCAGGCTCGCCCGCTCCCGGCCCGGTTTCGCTCATCTGGTCCGCCCGTGTGGCGGGCGGGGCATGTGCGTGCTCGGCGGGTCCAGACGTACGGGCGCGCAGCCGCCCAACCCCCGCTCAGCTGGCGGGCGATGAGGAACGGGGCGGCCGGCGGGGAGTGTTGCCGCCCTCGGTCCGCACATCGTTCCGACCGGCCTGCTTCACGCACCTGCGGCCGACCGGCTTGAGCTTGGCCTGGTCGACGTAGCCCCTGACCCCGGCGTCCACGACATGGCCGTAGTCGCGGAAGCGGTAGGGACTCGCAGCGGGTGCCTTGTCCAGGCTGAAGAGGTCGTCCTTGCGGACGTCCCCGATGTCGTTCCGGTCGCCGTCGAGGATGTCGCCGTCGGCGATGACCCGGTAGACGCGGGTCGTGGTGCAGCTGGGGCCGGTGGCGGGTGAAGAGCTCGCGGCCAGGGGTGAACGGCCGTCCCCGTCAGGGCCGTCGAGCGCCGTGGCGATCCCGACTCCGGCCGCGGCCAGCAACGCGACCGCAGCCGCCGAGAGCGCGAGCAGCCTCCGGGGGTTCGCCGTGCCTGTCAGCGACGCCGTCCACCGTCTCGGGCCTGCCGGTGCGGGGCTCTCGACCCGCTGCGCCCCGCCTTCCCCGCCGACGTCCCTGCCCCGGTCGCCGTCGCCGCCCGCGATGTCGCCGCGCTCCGCCGCTTCGGCGGCCTTCTCCCGCAGCCTGCCGAGGCGTTGCCGCTCCCTGGGCGCGAGGCCGACGATCCCGCAGAAGTCGTCGAAGGCAGGGGCGGGGATGACCTCCTGGCCGTTCAGATAGCGGGAGACGGGCGACTTCGTCAGGTGGAGTGCCGCCGCGAGTTCTCGCTGGTTCAGCTCCGTCCTGTCCCAGTAGATCCCGCGCAGCTGCTCGGTGAAGATCCTCACCGGCTCGGGCAGTTGCGGTGACAGCGGCCTGAGCGGGCGCCTGCCTGACTCGGACACGTCCCTGCCTCCCTCATCCCAGTCCCTTTGCGCCGGTCAGCGACTTGCGCGGGTTCCCGGTCTCCCTCACCGCGCGGATCCTGTGGCGATGCGGCGGGCCCGGCCGAAGAATCAACTCAGCCCGCAGCACCGGCACTTCAGCGGATCAGCGCACGGCCTGAGCGGCCGGAACGCCCGCATGTTCTCACGCGGCGCCCCGCCCAGGAGCCCGAACCGTGCGCGTACGCCGTGCCGGCCTGCGAACCCCCCACCACGGGCGCGCCCTCCGGCGGCCCGCCCCTTCCGGAAAGAGGTCATGACCGTGCAGAGGAAACTCCCGCTCGCCTTCGCGGGCGCCGTGCTCACGACGATCGTCGCGGCGCTGACGATGCTGCCCGGCTCCGCCGAGGCCGCCGTGAACCGCTTCGAGATCAAGGCCAACTCCCCCAAGCCCGAGGTGTGCAACAACCACGGCACCGTCCCGGCCGGCACGTGGCTGCAGAACAAGCCGTGCGGCTACTTCATCGGCACGGCCATGAGCGGTTCCGCGTTCGACGTGCACGAGACCACGGCGAACGACTACCACTACGGACACAACTACGGCGGCAACAACGTCTGCGCGTGGATCCCGCCCGCCGCGCTCAGCTCCTCCCCCTCCGGTACGGCGGAGGAGTCGTGCAGCGCCGCCACGAAGGAGCGGATCAGCCACCGCCGTTCCTTCGGCGGCGACTTCAACGCCGGAGCGCACGACGAGACCGACGGCAGCCCCATCTCGGTGGACCCCGCCTGCGGCGGCGGGGCCTTCCTCAACTACTTCAACTCCAGCGACTACAACGACGGATCCCTGCGCGACCCGGCCGGAGCGCCCTCGGCGGAGGTGCAGTACAGGTTCACGACCAAGGGCTCCAACCCGGCCATGGTGGTGCGGGACGCCAATCTGGGCTGGGTGTTCATGGACCGCGACTGCGTCACCGACTGGCGTGGCGTCTCCTTCAGCAACGAGGACGACTGATGCCGCGGGCGCGCTGACCAGGACACGGCAGGGGCGCCGGTCGGAACCGGCGCCCCTGCTGTCTGCTGCTTCAACCCACCCTGGCAGGGCTCTACTTGACCGCCCCCGCCGTGAGGCCGGCCACGATGCGGCGCTGGAAGAAGAGCACCAGGATCACCAGCGGAATGGTCACCAGCACACCCGCCGCCATCTGGCTGCCGTGCGGCTGGACGAACTCCGTGGCACCGGTGAACTTCGAGACGGCGACCGGAGCAGTCATCATGGACTGCTTGTTGGTCATCGACACGGCGATCAGGAACTCGTTCCAGGCCATCACGAAGGTGAGGATCGCGGTGGTGAAGACGCCGGGTGCCGCGAGCGGAAGAATCACCTTGCGGAACGCCTGGCCGCGCGAACAGCCGTCGACCCTGGCCGACTCCTCCAACTCCAGGGGCATCTGACGGAAGAACGCCGTCAGGTTCCATACGGCGAGCGGAAGCGCGAAGGACATGCTCGGCACGACCAGCGCCTGGTAGGTGTTGATCCAGCCGAAGCCGACGAACAGCTTCAGCAGCGGAATCGCGATCGCGACCACAGGGAACATCGAGGTGGCGATGATGCCGGTGAGCACCAGCCGCTTGAAGCGGAAGTCGAGGCGGGCCAGCGCGTAGGCGGTGGCGATACCGACGATCAGCGCCAGCACCGTGGTCGAACCCGCGACGACGAGGCTGTTGACCAGCGAGCGTACGAAACCCTGCGAAGGGTCCAGCACGCCGCGGTAGTTGGACAGCGACATCGGGGACGGCCACAGAGAGGTGGCGAAGACGTCGTCGGAACGCCGCAGGCTGCCGACGAGCATCCAGTAGAAGGGTGCGAGGCACCAGGCGGCCACGGCGATGACGCCCGCGTACTTGAACCCGGTGGCCCAGGGGTTGCCCGCCGGGCGTGGCCGTGCGCCCGTGCCGGGGGCCGGTGCCGGAGAGGCCGGGGCCGACGGTGAGGCGGGTGCCTCGCTGGTCGCTGTGGGGGTGGTGCCGGTCATGCCGTTGCCTCCTTCTGCTGGCCGCGGCCGTTGCCGGGCATCAGACTCAGGCGCTTGCGAGCGCCCGGCTTCCCGTTGCCGCTCTGCCGGTCGCCGAGCAGATCGGCGCCGAGCAGCTTGATGAAAGCGAACGCGATGAGGAAGACGTAGAGGAAGAGCACCACCGCGTACGCCGAGGCGGGCCCGAACCGCACGTTGGCCGCCTCGTCCTGGGCGAGCATGGAGAGGGTCTCCACCGACTCCTTGCCCGGGCCGATGAGGATGTAGGGCAGGTCGAACATCCGCAACGCGTCCAGCAGGCGGAAGAGGACCGCGACCAGCAGTGCGGGCTTGACCAGCGGGAGCGTGATGCTCCAGAGCCTGCGCACCGGGCCGGCGCCGTCGACCCGCGCCGCCTCGTACACCTCCTCGGAGATGATCTGGAGCCCGGCGAGCGTCAGCAGCCCCACGAACGGCGCCGTCTTCCACACCTCGGCGATGATGACCGCCACCTGGGCCTGGAAGCCCTCGGTCGTCCACAACACCTCGGTGTTGATGATGGTGTTGGCGATGCCTTCGGTGTCGAAGATCCAGCGCCACAGCAGTGCGGAGATCGCCGTGGGGATCGCCCAGGGCACCAGGATGCTGGCCCGTACCCAGGCACGGCCACGCAGCGCCTGGTGCATGATCAGCGCCATGCCCAGCCCGATGATGGTCTCCAGGGCGACCGAGGTGAGGGTCAGGAACGAGGTGTTCCAGAAGGCGTTCCAGAAGCGGTCACCGGCCGCGGAGAAGATCGACGTGAAGTTGTCCAGACCGGCGAAGGAGTCGCCGTCCTCGACGAAGCCCGTCTTGGGGTCGATCCCCGGGGCGGTGAAGAGCGAGGTGTAGAGGGCCGACAGCACCGGGTACGCGATGACGAGGCCGAGCACCAGCAGTGTCGGTGAGACCAACAGAGCGGCCATGCGCCCCTCGCCGTACGAGGCTGTTCGCCCGGTGCGCCCGGGACTGCGGCGCTTTGGAGATATCAGCGACATGGGTTGTCTGTTCCTTTCTCGGCCGGCGGCTCTCCCGCGCGGGCGACCAGCGGAAGTCCGCTGAGGGGCAGGTCTCGTGTCCCGGTGCAGGTCGGGTGCGAGTGGATCAGGGCTTGAGGGCGTTCAGTTCCTTCTGCATGCTCTTGAGTGCCGCCTCGGAGCTCTTCTTTCCGGTCAACGCGGCGTACGCCTCGTCCTGGATGACCTTGGTGGAGTCTCCGTAACGCACCACGCGCGGCCTCGGCTCGGCGCCGACGATGGACTTCTTCAGCACCGGAAGCCACGGGAACTGGCCCGCCAGCTTCGGGTCGTCGTACAGCTTCGTGAACACGGGCGCCTGCGATGCCTTGGTGAGCCTCATCCGCGCGCCCTCATCGCTGGTCATGTAGCGCATGAAGTCCAGCGCGGTGGCCTTGTTGCGGGCCGTGTTGGCCAGGGCGAGGTTGTGGCCGCCGAGGGAGGAGGCGCCGGTGCCCTTCTCACCCGGTATCGGGGCGACGCCGAACTTGTTGACGACCTTGTTGGTCTTGGCCTTCGTGTTCGACACGGCGTACTGGTAGGGCCAGTTGCGGTAGAAGAGCAGCCTGCCCTTCTCGAAGGCCCGCCGCCCGGTCTCCTCCATCATCGTGATGCCGTTCTTGGGCATCGTGCCGTCGCGGAAGCCCTTGATCAGGTTGTCCAGACCGCGCTTGGCCTCGGGCGTGTCCAGGTGCGGATTCCCCTTGGCGTCGGTGACCTGGCCGCCCGCGGAGTTCACAGCTTCGGAGAAGTTGACGGTCAGCCCCTCGTACTTCTCGAACTGGCCGCCGTAGCAGGACATCCCGGGCTGCTTCTTCAGGACCTTGCCGCAGACCTCGCGCATCTCGTCCTGGGTCTTGGGCGGCTCCACATTCGCCTTCTCCAGCAGGTCCTTGCGGTAGTAGAGCAGGGCGCCGTCGGAGGTGTACGGCATGGCGAACCACTTGCCCCGGTAGGCGACCGTGCCGTTGATGGGCCCCAGCGTCTTGTCGAACGGGAAGGAGCTCTCCGGGATCTCGTCGATCCAGCGGTTCGCGGCGAACTCGGCGGTCCACACGGCGTCGAGGGAGAGCACCGTGTAGGTGTCCGTCTTCAGCTGCGCGTTCTGGATCATCTGCTGACGCTGCGCGTCGGCGTCCTCGGGCAGTTCGATGAAGGTGACCTTCTCGCCGGGGTTCCTGTCGTTCCACCTCTTGATCAGCTTCGGAACCACTCCCGAGGTGTCCTTGCCGGCGACGTACGTGATGGGTCCGCGCTCCTTCGCGCTGACTCCGCTCTCGACGCTCGATGCGCCCAGGCCGCAGCCGCCGACGAGCGTGAGTGCGGCGGTGACGGCGGTGCATCGCAGCAGTCGTCGTTCGATGGCACTCACATGATCTCCTCTTGCCTGTGGCCTGCTGTGGGGTGTTGTGGTTCGCTGTGGTGCGCTGCCACGCGCGCCGCAGAGGCAGCCTGGAGCCCCGCCGGCACCGATCGGCACATGACGGGCGATTCCGGACCGCGGATGCGGACACATACGGACAGCCCACCGGTCCGAGCAGGCGCCCGATCCACGGCGGTTGGGAAACAGCGAGGTTAAATCGAGTGAGCAGGAGGATGTTGCCCCTGAAGCGTCCGTGTCAAGACCCCCGACACGAACCCGGCTTCCGGCCCTCCGTGGCGAGAAGTGATCGGCCGGTCGATAAGGCGTTGACAGGCGAGGAACACCAGGTGATGCTCGGCTAGCTCGATTTACCTGGAGGGGGCCAATGCCGTCGTCGCGCGTCACTCAGGCAGATGTCGCACGTCACGCGGGTGTGTCCCGTACGACGGTTTCGTTCGTGCTCTCCGGGCGCGAGGGAATGCGCATCTCGGGCGAGGCGCGGCAGCGGATCCTCGGCGCCGCACAGGAGTTGGGGTACCGCCCCAATCTCACGGCGCAGAGCCTGCGCACCCGGAAGACCTACACGATCGGGCTGGTCTCCGACAGCGTGGCCAGCACCCACTACGCGGGCGAGATGATCCGGGGCGCCCTGGAAGCCGCGCTGGAGAAGGACCACCTGCTCTACTTCGCGGAGACCGGCGACGACCCCGCGGTGGAGGAGAAGCTGCTCCAGGGCATGCTCGACCGCCAGGTGGACGGAATGATCCACGCCGCCATGTCGACCCGCAGGTCACGTCCCGCGGGGCAGTCGGGCGGGCATCGGACGGTGCTGCTCAACTGCCTGGACGAATCGGGGGAGTTCGCCAGCGTCGTCCCGGACGAGTTCGCCGCCGGAGAGCAGGCCGTGCGACTGCTGCTCGAGGCCGGTCACCGGGACGGCATCCACGTCGTCGGCGGTCACCACTTCACCCGCGGGAAGCCCGAGGGCGTGCACGCCGGGCACGAGCGGATGCGTGGCATCGAGGCGGCGACGGCCGCCGCGGGCGTGGAGCTCGCGGGAGTCGTCGAGTGCGACTGGTCGGAGCCTGAGCACGGTTACCGCGCGACGCGCTCGCTGCTGGGGGCCGATCCGGCACCCACGGCCCTCATCTGCTGCAACGACCGGCTCGCCTTCGGCGCGTATCAGGCCCTGCGGGACGCCGGGTTGGACATCCCAGCCGATCTGTCCGTCGTCTCCTTCGACGACTCGGAGCTGGCCTCCTGGCTGCGGCCGGCCCTCACCTCCATCGCTCTCCCCCACCACGAACTCGGCCGGAGAGCCGTCTCGTTACTGTTGTCCGACGACTTGAGACCGGCGGTGCACCGGATTCCCATGCCCGTCCGCCGCCGGGAATCGATCTCGTCTCCGCGACGCTGACCATGTCCGGACGTACTCGGCCTACCCGGGGCCTGCCGCGCCGTCACGCCACCGCGATCAAGGCCCCCCGCGATCGAACCCCCCACACCCGACCGCCCATGACCCCGCACGCGCACGCCTGTGCGTTCGTGCCGCCCGTCTCCCGTACCCCGGGTCCGTGCGCCGACGGCAGCCGATAGCCCGGACAACCGAATACCGAGCTACCGCAACACCGACCGAAAGCACCCGCACCGCACTGCGAGGATTCATCGTGACCGACAGCACCGCACCGCACCGCCAGGACGGCCCCGACTGGTGGCGCCAGGCCGCCGTCTACCAGATCTACCCCCGCAGCTTCGCCGACGCCGACGGCGACGGCCTCGGCGACATAGCCGGCGCCGCCTCGCGGATGTCCTACCTCTCGGAGCTCGGCGTCGACGCCGTCTGGCTCAGCCCGTTCTACCCCTCGGCGCTCGCCGACGGCGGCTACGACGTCGCCGACTACCGCAACGTCGACCCGCGGCTGGGCACCCTCGACGACTTCGACGCGATGGTCGCCGAGGCGCACCGCTTCTCCATCAAGGTGATCGTCGACATCGTCCCCAACCACACCTCCGACGACCACGAGTGGTTCCAGGCGGCGCTGCGCGCGGGGCCGGGCTCACCGGAGCGCGAGCGCTACGTCTTCCGCCAGGGCAAGGGGCAGGACGGCGAACTCCCGCCCACGGACTGGCAGTCCATGTTCGGCGGTCCCGCCTGGAGCAGGCTCCCCGACGGCTGGTGGTACCTGCACCTGTTCGCCCCCGAACAGCCCGACCTCAACTGGGACCACCCCGATGTGCACGCCGACTTCAAGAAGACCCTGCGCTTCTGGTCCGACCGGGGCGTCGACGGATTCCGCATCGACGTGGCCAACGCCCTGACCAAGGACCTCACGGAGCCGCTGCGCGACGTCGGCGGCATATCCATCGAGGAACAGATGGCGACGGTCGAGGACGGCCAGCATCCCTTCCTGGACCGCGACGAGGTGCACGAGATCTACCGGGAGTGGCGGGAGGTCTTCAACGAGTACGACCCGCCGCGCGTCGGCGTCGCCGAGGCCTGGGTGAAGAAGGAGCGCCTCGTGCGGTACGCGAGCCCCGAAGGCCTCGGCCAGGCGTTCAACTTCGACTACCTCAAGACGGGTTGGTCCGCTCCCGAACTGCGCTCCGTCATCGACGTCTCGCTGCGTACGGCCCGGGCCGCGGGCGCCTCGGCGACGTGGGTGCTCTCCAACCACGACGTCATCCGGCACGCCTCGCGCTTCGCGCTGGCCGAGGACGCCGACCCCGAGGCGTGGTTGCTCAGCGGCGGCACCCAGCCGGTGGCCGACCGCGAGCGCGGTCTGCGCCGGGCACGCGCGGCGACCATGCTGGAGCTGGCCCTGCCGGGGTCCGCGTACATGTACCAGGGTGAGGAACTCGGCCTGCCGGAGGCAGCGGAGCTCGCCGAAGGGGACCTCCAGGACCCGGTGTGGGAGCGCAGTTCGCACACCCGCAAGGGCCGTGACGGCTGCCGCGTACCGCTTCCGTGGACGAGGGAGGGCGAGTCGTTCGGCTTCGGCGGGACTCCCTGGCTGCCTCAGCCCTCGTACTTCGGCGAGCTTTCCGTCGAGGCCCAGGAGGGCGACGAGACCTCGACGCTGGAGCTCTACCGCGAGGCGCTGCGGCTGCGGCACAAGCTCGTCGGCACGGACGAGTCCCTGGAGTGGATCGGTTCGCAGGAGACCGAAGAGGCGGGCGTGCTGCACTTCGTACGTCCCGACGGATGGCACTGCGTGACCAACTTCAGCTCGGAGACCAAGCCTCTGCCTGCGGGTGAAGTGCTGCTCAGCAGCGGTCCGTTGGGCGATGAAGGGCTGCCCGGCGAGACGACGGTCTGGCTGCGGGACGGCGCCGAGGGCTGACGTCCGACGCAGCCGTCGTCACAGCGGAGCCGGACGAACGGCACGACGGCACGGCCCGCGAGTCCCGGTGATCCGGGTGCCTCGGGGTGCCGTGCCGTTCTGCGTCTGCCTGCCCGTCCGGACGGGCAGGCCCGGTGGCCGATCGAGCAGACGGCCTCGCTGCTGTTCATGTGGCGCACCGGTTCCCGGGGACGTCACGGGGCGCGGGTGGAGACGACGACGGTGTTGGCGGTGACGATCGCGGCAATGGCCGACCAGGAGGCGGCATCGAGGTGCTGGCCCAGGAGGACGAGGCCGATCACCGCGGCGAAGACGGGGTTGACGCTCATGAACACGCCGAAGAGGTGCGGCGGCACCCGGCGCAGCGCCAGCAGGTCGGACACGAACGGCACGGCCGAGGAGAGCACCCCGGCTGCCAGCGCGCAGGCCAGCGCCGCCGGTGTGGGCGGGTGCTGCCAGAGCACCCATGCACCCACGGGCAGGTACAGGGCGCCGGAGACCAGCGCCGCGGCGGCCGATCCCTCCAGGCCGGGCAGCCAGGCGCCGACGGTGCGGTTGCACAGGATGTAGCAGCCCCAGCAGACCGCGGCCAGCAGGGCGAGGCCGATGCCCGGGTAGTCCGTGGAGGGTGTGGGGCGCGCGAGCACCGCCACTGCTCCCGCCGCCGCCAGGGCGGCGATGAGGTCTGTCCTGCGGCGAGAGCCGGCCAGGGCCACGGTCAGCGGGCCGAGGAATTCCAGCGTGACGGCCAGCCCGAGCCCGATCCGCTCGATCGCCGCGTACAGGGACAGGTTCATTCCGGCGAACACCAGCGCCAGCCCCAGCACCGGACGCCACTTCGCCGCGGTGAACTCTCGCAACCGCGGTCGGCCGACCGCCCCGAGCACGGCTGCTGCCACCCACTGGCGCACCGCCACCACACCGACCGGCCCGAGCACGGGGAAGGCGAGCGCCGCGAGCGCCGCTCCGCTCTGGTTGGACAGTCCGCTGCCCAGCATCAGCGCCATCCCGCCCCAGCGCTCCGCACGCGGGCCGGATCCGCGCACGTCCGCGGCGTGCGATGCGCCGGGATCGGCAGCGACGGGGACAGGGACGGAGGGAGACGCAGGCTTCATGCCCCCACGATTGGACGCCGTCCGGCATACGCAAAATGCAATCGCCGCCCCATCTATACGCTGGACGCATGGATGGAACGGGCAAGACGGCCGGTGCCCTGGAGCTGAAACACCTGCGCTGCCTGGTCGCCATCATCGACAGCGGCAGCTTCACGGACGCCGCCCACGAACTCGGCGTCTCGCAGGCCGCCGTCTCACGGACCCTCACCGCTCTGGAAGGCGTCCTCGGGGTGCGGCTCCTGCACCGCACCAGCCGCTTCGTCGCCCCCACCACCGTGGGCGTTCAGGTGCTGGCCCGGGCACGCGTCCTGCTCGCCGGCGCCGACGACCTCGTCCGCGAAGCCACCACCGGACACAACCGCCTCCACATCGGCCACGCCTGGTCCGCTTTCGGCCGCCGCACCACCGAGTTCCAGCGCCGGTGGCACGAGCAGCACCCCGAGACCGAACTGCGTCTGATCCGCCACAACAGCCCCACCGGCGGTCTCGCCGAGGGGCGGTGCGACCTCGCCGTCGTCCGCGCCCCGCTCGACCTCACCTCCTGGTCCCACGCGCTGATCGGCTACGAGGCCCGCCACGTCGCTCTGGCCTCCGACGACCCCTGGGCCCGTCGCCGCAGCATCCGCCTGGACGAAGTCCTCGGGCGCACCCTGGCCATCGACCGCCGCACCGGGACCACCACCCTGGACCTGTGTCCCCAAGACGAGAGGCCCGCCGTCGAGTACACCCACGACATCGACGACTGGCTCGCCGCCATCGCCACCGGCCGCTGCATCGGCGTCACCCCCCAGGCGACCGCCGCCCAGTACCGCCGCGACGGCATCACCTACCGGCCGCTGCGCGACGCCGACCCCGTCCCCGTCCACCTCATCTGGCGCACGCACGACGCCCACCCGGCCACCCACACCGTCATCGCGCTGGCCACCGACCTCTACCGGTAGAGCGGAGAGCATCGGCACGTCCGCCGGCCGGTCGTCTGCGGCGGCCTGACGGCCTCGCGTCGACATCGGTCCCGTCCCTGCTCCAACCGGCCTGCTTCAACTCGTCCGCGGCGTCAGCTGCTTGGGCCTCCCACTTCGGACGCCGCAGTCCGAATCGGGTCGCTCAGGAACCCTCGGTGTCGACGAAGAAGCTGTCGTGCTTGACGAGGAAGTCCTCGAGTTCCTTGCCGCCGCGCTGCGTCATCTCGGCGATCCGCTCGAAGTACTCCTCCCGCGGCGCACCGGGTGAGAAGAGGAGCAGCATGGACACCGGATCGTCCGAGGTGTTCTTGAACGCGTGCAGCCCGCCCACCGGCACGTACAGGAAGTCGCCCTGCCTCCCGGTGACCCAGCGCTCCCCGTCGAAGAGCTCCATCCGGCCGGAGAGGATGTAGAAGGACTCCGAGATCGACCGGTGGAAGTGCGTGCTCGGCCCGGGCGACCTCGGCCCCATCTCGACCTTGTAGAGGCCGAATTCACCGCCGGTGCCCTCTCCGGTGGCCAGGTAGTGGGTGCGGTTGCCGGTCGACGACGTCAGTTCGGGTGCCGTGTCCGAGGACCTGAACACCGCGTTGATCTCACCGTTTTCACCGAGGTAGCGGGGCTCGGGATACGACATGCCTGCTCCTTTCACGTCACTTCTGGCGATTGTTGCCCTCACGGACGTGGAGGGCATCGGGCCCGGGACCGGATGGCCGTACGCCCGGAGGCCCACGTCTCGGGCGGGTGCCGGTGGGAGTCTCTAGTCGGAATATTGACTAGTCCTCGAAATCGTCTACTCTCAACTCGTGAAGAGTGGAGCGATGAGCGAGGAACCCCCCGGCTGGCTGCGAGGGGTGATCGAGCTGGCGGCCACGGCCGTGCTCGCCGAGGGCGACAACCACGGATACGCGGTGGCGCAGCGCCTCGGCGAGGCCGGCTTCGGCCGGATGAAGGGCGGGGTGCTCTATCCCGTGCTGGCGAGGCTCGAATCCGAAGGGATCCTCGGCTCGACGTGGACGGCGGGGGAGGGCGGGCCGGGCCGCAAGGTCTACTCGCTCACCGAGCACGGGGCGCGGTGGCTGGCCGCGCAGAGCACGCAGTGGAGCCGGTTCTCCGAACGCATGGACCAGTTGCTGAGCAGGACCTTCGAAGAGGGGAACAGGGGATGAAGAACGCCATGGAGGCGGACGCCGACTGGGAGGACGACTTCCTCCTCGAACTGGTCGATCACGGCCTGGACTGGGAGGCGGCCGAGGCCTGCGTGGATGAGGCCCTGGCCCACTGCGCGGAGGCCGGGGAGAGGCCGGACGACGCCTTCGGTGACGCGAAGAAGTACGCGGAGCGAATAGCCCGGGGCCGCATCCCCGCCTCGAAGCGCGCGAGGACCGACTACGACGGCAAGACCACGATGGACGACTACTGGGGCGCACCGTTGCTGCTGCCCGGGTACTGCCTGCTGCTCGGCGGAATCGTGATGTGGATCGAGTCGGGGCTCTGGCTCGACGTGAGCATCGCCGGGCTGGTCTTCACGGTCCTGTTCGGCACCCTTTTCGCCGTCATCGGGGCAGCCAACGCGCTCCGGTCGGCGGGCCGGCTGCGTGCCGCAGTCGTCGCCTGGTGCGTCGCACTGAGCATGACCGTGCCCGCCGCCCTGGCAGCCTTCGAACTCCCCCACGCCACGTTGGCCCGCATCCCGACGCCCTCACTGTTTCCCGCAGGGGCTCTTCTCATCTGGCTGGGCACTCTGATGCAGCGCCCCGGCGCGGTGGGACGCAAGGCGTCGACGTTCCTCCTCCGTCGCGCCCGGATGCTCCGCCCGGCAGCGACCGCCGAGGTCCGCAACGAACGCTGGCTGCACCGCCTGGAAGGTCTGCTCCGGGGGCGTCACGACGTCCGCCGCGCGGACGCGCGGCGATTCGTCGACGAAGCCCGCGCGCATCTCGAAGCCTCCGGGGCGCCGCCTGAGGAGGAGTTCGGCGATGTCGAGCAATACGCCTTGAGCCTTGCCGAGGGAGGCGTCCGGCGTTCCAGCCGTACGGCACTCGACGAACACCGTCGGCTGGCGTTCTTCTGCCTGTGCGTGCTGCAGCTCGTCACTGCGGACTGGCCGGACCTGCACTGGGGTGAATGGTGCTTCCTGGGGCTGGCGTTGGTGAGCGGGGTCTCGGCGGTCCGCCAGTACCTCGCCAAGTGGCGGACGCACAGGGCCCGCACGAGGGCGGAGGGTCCGGGTGAGGACGGAGCGACGTCGTGATCGTGTGGCTGAACGGCACGTTCGGGGCGGGGAAGACGACCACCGCCGGTGAACTCGTCCAAGTTCTGCCGCAGGCCCGTCTGTTCGACGCCGAGCAGGTGGGATACATGCTCGGGCACGTCCCGGACCTACCGGATCTGGGGAACTTCCAGCACTGGCCGCCGTGGCGTCATCTCGTGGTGGAGACGGCTTCGCAGCTGCTGGACTACGTCGGCGGGACCCTCGTCGTCACGCAGACCGTGCTCGTGGAGCAGTACTGGGAGGAGATCCGGTCCGGACTCGACAGGGCCGGCATCCCGGTTCACCACTTCGTGCTGCACAGCGACCCGGAGACAATGGAGCGCCGGATCAAGAGCGACGCCGAGCACGCTGCGAGGAACCGGGACTGGCGTCTTGCGCACCTCGCCGACTACCGCGAGGCCCTGCCCTGGCTGCGCCGGTCGGCGCAGTTCGTCGACACCGCTCGGATCGACGCGCGGGAGGCCGCCCGCGTCGTCGCGGCGAGCGTGGGCGAGTAGACCGGCGTAGCCCCCGGGCCGCAGCTCGCAGCCCCCGTGCCCGCGGCCCCGGGACGAACTGACGTCCGCGGCCCCGGTGTTCCGTCCGTACGTGCAGCCGGACGGGCGGGCGCGGAAGCACCACGCCCGCCCGGCGCGAGTCACCCCACCGGCACCGGCGTGCCCGCCCGCGCCGAGGCGTAGCCGGCCAGCGCGATGCTCAGCGAGCGCAACCCCGCCTCCCCGTCCGCGACTTGGACCGCACCCTCGTCCGCACCGCCGAAGAGGAAGCTGCGCAGCATCGCGCCGTCCAGGTCGGTCCCCCACGGCAGCAGCACGCCCCTGCGGTTCGTCTCGTCGAAGCCGGAGACGACCTGGCCGAAGGCGTCCATCTCCACCGTGGCGCGCTCACCGACCAGTTGGAGTTCGAGCCCGCCCCAGGTGGGGTGGTGGTCGGGATGGCTCCAGGAGCAGTCGATGGTGGCGACCGCCCCGTTGTCGTAGCGGATGGTCACCAGGCCCGCTGTGTCCACCTCCACCTCTCCGCCGTACATGAGGTTGTTGCTCTGGGCGTACACGTCGACGGCACGCGCTCCGTCGAAGAGGTCGTCGAGCAGGTCGGCGATGTGGACGGTGTGGTCCATCATCGCGCCGCCGCCCGCCAGTTCGGGGTCGACGAACCAGGCGCGGGCGCCCGCGGGAAGGCTGCCGTTGTTGGCGCCGGCCACCGTGAGGACCGAGCCCGTACCGCCGCTGCGCACCGCCTCGCGCAGCGCGGCGTAGGCGGGGCTGAAGCGCACCGGGTAGGCGACTCCCAGCCGTACTCCGGCCTCCCGGCAGGCGGCGACCATCGCCCGGCCGTCCTCGACCGTGGTGGCCAGCGGCTTCTCGCACAGCACGTCCACGCCGTGCTTGGCGGCCAGTTCGACCAGCGGCCGGTGCCGGGAGTTCTCCGAGGCGACCACGACCGCGTCCGGTCCCCACTCGAACAGGCCCTGGTAGCTGTCGACATGGGCCACTCCCAGCTGCTCCGCCAGGGCCGGCCCTCGAAGCTCTCCGGGTGCCGCGGAGGCGGCGTCCGGGTCGCTGCACAGGACGTCCACACCGGCCATGTCGCGCAGTTGCGTCGCATAACCCGCGGCGTGCACATGGGCGAACGAGAGCACTCCGACCTTCATCGGGCCACCACCTCCTGGACGTCGTCCTTGTTCCGGCTGCCGAGCTCCACTGCTCGCCCGCTGCGGTCCGACTCGGCCGCCGCCAGCGCGATGCGCACCGCTTCCAGCCCGTCCCGGGCGGTCACCCTCGGCGGCGGGCCGCCGCGCACGGCCGCCGCGAACTCCCGCAGCTCGGTGAGGAAGGGGCTCTCGGTCAGGTTCGTGGCGGGTATGCCCTCGCCCGGCGCCGCCTCGCCCTGCGAGATGACCCGGAAGGCCTTGGTCCTGGAGGAGTCGTGCTGAAGCACACCGCCTCGGCCGGCGATCCGGAACGTCGTGCGGAACTGCGAATCCGGCAGACCCCACACCCCGTGCACGTGGCTGATCGCGCCGGAGGCATGGGTGAGCACGGCTGTCGCGGCGGCGACACAGCCCGCCGGCGCGGGTGCCTGCTGGTGGCCGCGTACGTGCGCGTGGACACGGACCACCTCGCCGGCCAGCAGACGCGCGAAGTCGAAGTCGTGGATCATCTGGTCGACGAGGAGTCCGCCGGAGAGCGTCGGGTCGGCGAACCAGGGGGACCAGACCGGATAGCTGCCCGTACGGGTGAAGCGCAGCACCGCGGGCTCTCCGACCGCTCCTCCGGCGACCGCCTCCGCCATGGCCGCGTACTCGGGGAAGTAGCGGACGACGTGGGCGGGGAAGAGGAGCACCCCGGCCCGTTCCGCCTCGTCGATCATCTCCTCCACGTCCTCGACGCGGAGCGCGAGCGGCTTCTCGCACGCCACGTGAACTCCCGCGCGGAGAGCGGCGATTGCGACCTCCGGGTGGGTGTGGGTGGGTGTGCAGACGTCGACGGCCTCGCTCCCCGCGAGGAGTTCCTCCAGGCTGCGCGCCACCCGTACGCCCTGCTCCGCGTGGAGGGCGGCGAGGTCCGCGCCGCTGTCGTCGGGGGTGAACACGGTGACCACGGCCCCGAGTTCGAGCCATGCGGGCAGATGTGCTCGGGCGATGCCCCCGGCACCGATCAGCCCCACTGCGAGTTCCGGCATGTGAATGTGACTGCCTTTCCGTTTCCGGTGGTCGGTCGGTCTCGTAGGTCGGTCCTCGTCGATCGGTCTGTCCTGGCTGGTTGCCCTTCGGCCGCGGTCAGCCCTTCGAGCCGCTGAGCGCGATGCCCTGCACGAAGTGCCGTTGCAGCAGCAGATAGAGGACGATCATGGGGAGGCTGCCGATCAGCGAACCGGCCATGAGCACCGGGTAGTTGGTCATGAACTGGCCTTCGAGGGAGGTCAGTCCGGCGCTGATCGGCATGGTCGCGGGGTCGGTGTTGACCACGAGCGGCCAGAGCAGGTCGTTCCACGACCACATGGCCGTGATCACCGCCAGTGCCGCGAGTGCGGGCCGCACCAGCGGCAGCATGACGCTCCAGAAGATCCGGAACGGGCCGGCTCCGTCGATGCGTGCGGCCTCCTCCAGCTCCCTCGGCAGCGCCATGAAGAACTGCCTGAGCAGGAAGGTCCCGAACGCGCTGAACATGCCGGGCAGGAAGAGCGCGGGAATGCTGTTGAGCAGCCCCAGCTTCTGGACGATCTCGTGCTGCGGAAGGATCAACAGCTGCGCCGGCACCATCAGTACGGACAGGAAGACGGCGAACAGCACGTTCTTGCCACGGAACTGCATGCGCGCGAACGCGTAGGCGGCGAGGGAGCAGAAGACGAGCTGCCCCAGCGTGCGCCCCAGGGTGTTCAGGAAGCTGTTGGTCAGCATCTCCATGAACGGCACGGCGGTGAAGACCTGCGAGAACGCATCCCAGTGCCACTCGTTCGGCAGGAAGGTGGGCGGCACCTGTACGGACTCGGGCATGGTCTTGAACGCGGTGAGGGCCTGCCACACGAAGGGGAAGACCATGAACAGGGCGCCCGCCACGAGTACGGCGTGAGTGGCGAGCGCGCCCCCGTCCACTCGCGTCCTGCGCTGGGTCGCGGCCGGCTCAGGCATAGTGCACCCACCTCTTCTGGAACCGGAACTGCAGATAGGTCAGCGCCGCGATGAGCAGCATCAGCAGGAAGGCGAGTGCGGCGGCGGCTCCCTGGGCGTTCTCCTGGAACGCCCACTTGAAGAAGAGCGTCACGATCGACTGCGTCTCGCCCAGCGCCGGGTTCTCCGGGCTCATCATCACGAAGATGAGGTCGAACTGCTGGAGCGAGTTGATCACGCAGATGACCGTGGCGAAGAAGATGCTCGGGCTGAGCAGCGGCAAGGTGATGCGGAAGAAGCGCCGTACGGGTCCCGCGCCGTCGATCTCCGCTGCCTCGTAGTAGTCCCTCGGGATGGCCTTGATGCCGGCCGTGAAAATGATCAGGTAGTAGCCGACGTGGGACCAGACCATCACCGCCCCGATCGCGTACACCGCCGTCGACGGGTCCGAGACCCAGTAGCGCCCGTCCACGCCGAACCACGACAGCGCCTCGTTGATCATTCCGAAGTCGCCGTTGTAGAGCCAGTTCCAGACCAGGCCCACGGCGGCGGGCATGGTGACGAACGGCAGGAAGTACAGGGCGCGGTAGACCGGTACTCCCCGCAGCCCCCGCCGGTTCATCAGGTCGGCCAGCACGATCGCGACGGGAAGAGTCACCAGCCCCATCAGCATGTACAGGACGGTGTTCCCGAGGGCCTGCCCGACGGTGACGTCGCGCACCACTCCCTCGTAGTTCTCGCCCCCCACCCACGTGTTGCCGCCGAAGACGCCGAACGAGGTGAAGCTGAACCAGAAGGTCTCGAGCAGCGGCCAGATGTAGAAGACGAGAAAGCCGAGGGCGATGGGGGCGATGAAGAGGTACGCGGAACGCTGCGAGCGGCGCCGCGGCCTCGGACTCGGCGTGCTGCCGCGCTCCGCGGCTCTGCTCCGCCGTCGGTCGGCCGCCTGCGCCGCGGCCGTGGAGGGGAAGACAGCCATGTCGTCACTTCTCCTGTTCCAGGGCCAGGTCCATCTGGCGGGCGAGTGTGCGTGAGGCGCTCTCGATGCCGCCCTTGCCGGTGAACGGGCCTCCCAGCAGCTGCGGTTGGAGGTTCTCCCACACGGTGGTGCGCCGGGAGGCCGGGTAGGGGACGGCGTAGTCGAGCATGTCGATGAAGACCCCGAGGCCGAACTCCGGCATGGACTTCACCCAGGCGTCCTGCGTCCCGGCGTACGAAGAGATGGTCACGCCTTCACTCGCCTGGATCAGGGCCGCCTTCCGCGAGCCCATGAACTTCGCGAACTTCCAAGCCGCCTCGGGGTGTTCGCTCTTGGACGAGATCGCGGAGGCCAGTCCGTGGATGACGGTGCCCCGGCGGCGCCCCTCGGGCAGGACCGCGACTCCGCCGTGGTCCTTGATGGCGGGCGCCGCGTACATCTGCGACGCCATGGCGGAGAGGTCGTAGTTCATGGCGACCTTCTCCGACAGATAGAGCTGGCGGCCCCGGGTGTCGGTCATCGCGCTCTGGGAGGGCGAATGGCCCTTGTCGATCAGGTCGGTCCAGAAGCGCAGGCCCTCGATGGTGCGCTCGTCGGCGAAGCCGGACCGGCCGTCGCGGATCACGTAACCGCCCGCCTGGGCGATGGTGTTGTAGTACGTGTACTGCCTGCTCATCTCGGCGGCGATGCCGTGGACGCCTGCCCGCGGGTCCGTCAGCTCGGCGGCCGCGTCCCGGACGGTGTCCCAAGTCCAGCTGTCGTCGGGGTACTTGATGCCCGCCTTGTCGAAGAGCTCCTTGTTGTACCAGAGGCCGATGGTGTCGAAGTCCTTCGGCATGGCGAACCGGGTGCCCTTGTAGCTGTACATCCGCAGGAGCTCTTCGGGGTGCACGGCCATGTCGAATCCGTCGCGCTCGATGAACGGGTCCAGCGGGCGCAGCGCGCCGCCCTCGGCGTACATCTGGAGGTTGACGGCGTTCATCCAGAACACGTCGGGCGCGGAACCGCCGCGCATGGCGGTCTTCAGGGTGGTCCAGTAGGAGGGGAAGGGGGTGAGCTGGATCTGGACCGAGATGCCGGGGTGTTCCGCCTCGAACGCCTTGATGATCTTCTCGGTGCCGGCGACCTGGAGCGTGTCCCACATCCCGTACGAGATGGTGGTGCGGCCGCCGGACGTACGCGACGATCCGCCCTTGCTGGAACAGCCCGTGGCCGCAGCGGCCGCGAAGGGCGCCGCCAGCGCTCCGGTGAGCAGACTTCTCCTGCGCATTCGCGCCTCCGAAGGGGGCGAGGGTGATGGGGACGGGTGGGGGACGGGGATCCCTCAGCGCCGTGACGACGCGCTGCCGTACGGGACTTGGGTCAGCGGGTCACGGACGGCAGGGGACCGGTCGCATCGGTGAGGACTGCCTCGACGCTGTCGAGGGCCTTGCGTACGGCGCCCAGCGCCACGCCCTGCTCGCCGAGTGTGCTGACGGCGATGCGGGGCACGTGCAGGGCGACGTCCAGGGTGATTCCCCGCAGATGCCGGGTGAGCAGCGGGGTCAGCACCTCCCCGGCGGGGGTCATCCCGCCCGAGAGGACGATCAGTTCGGGGTCGACGGCCAGCAGCAGCGCCCCGATTCCGGGAGCCAGCCGGGCCGCGTAACGGTCGAGTACGTCGAGCGCACCGGGGTCCTGCGCGCTCGCCGCGCGGGCGAGCGCCGCCACCTCCGACTCGCCCTCGTCGCGTGGGCCGTGCCAGGTCAGCGCCTCGTGGGCGTGGGCGAGGCCGAGTTGCGGGTGGAGCCCCAACTCGCCTGCTCCGCCCCGGCGTCCGCGGTGCAGACGCCCACCGAGGAGCAGGCCGCACGACGAGCGGTGGCCGATCAGGACGCAGGCGACGTCATCGGCGAGCTGCGCCGCTCCGCACCAGTGCTCGGCCATGGTGGCCAGGTTGACGTCGTTCTCGGCGAGGACTCTGCAGGGGAAGGCGTCGGCAAGCCGCCTGGGCAGCTCGAAGTCGGACCACTCCGGCACGATCACCGACGTGATCCGGCCCGTCTCCGCGACGATCCCGGGCACGCCGACGCACAGCGCCCACAACTCGTCGGGGCGCACCTTGTTGTCCTCGAGGAACTCCTCGATCCGGGTGCGGAGGAACGCGAGGCGCTCCGCGCCTCCCATCTCCGGGTCGATGTCCTCGCGTTGGGTGGCGCTCACGTCCCCGGCGAGGTCGGAGAGCAGCAGCACCATCTTGTGCAGCCCGATGTCGACGCCGACGACCCGTCCCGCTTCTCCGCGGAACCGGAAGCGCCGGGCCGGACGGCCGGAGCGTCCCGGCGCGGTGTCGGTGGCCTCGGTCAGCCAGCCCTGAGCCGTCAGCTCCTCGACCACAAGATCGACGGTCGGCCGCGACAGCCCTGTGGCCGCCGCGAGTTGGCTGAGCGACTGCGGGCGTCCCGGCCCCTGGGAACGCAGGAAGCGCAGGACGGCGATGGTGTTCAGGCGCCGCAGAGCGGCAAGGTCGTGGCCTCGCACTCGGGACCACCTCCTCCTCCGCCGCCGGTGCCTCGATTTGATTGATTGAGGACTCTTGCATAAATGCCGACGGCCGTGAAGGCTCCGAGTCGAACATTTATGCAGGACTGTTTGACATGGGCGGCGGCTGGGAGGCGAGCGATGGCGAGCAACGATCTGCGGATCGGTGTCGTGGGTGCCGGCGAGCGGGCGACGCTGGCCCTGCACGCCCAACGCCCCGGAAACGGAGCGAGAGTTGTCGCCTGCGCCGACCCGCACCCCCGCGGACAGCAGACGGCACGCAGGCTCTTCGGCTCCGACGTTCCGGTGCACGAGGACCACCTGAGCATGCTGGAGTCGTCCGGGCTCGACGCGGTCATGGTCTTCGCCCCGGACCATCTGCACGCACAGTGCGTACTGGACGCCCTGCGGGCCGGAGTCGCGGTCTTCGTGGAGAAGCCGCTCGCCGTGACCACGGAGGACTGCGACCGGCTCCTGCGTACGGCGCGCGAGACCGGCAGCCGGCTCTACGTCGGCCACAACCTGCGGCACGCGCCCGTGGTCCGGGAGATGCGGCGGCTCGTCCGCGACAGCGCGATAGGGCGCGTACGAGCGGTGTGGTGCCGCCACTTCGTCGGCCACGGCGGCGACTTCTACTTCAAGGACTGGCACGCGGAGCGCCGCAACACCACGAGCCTGCTGCTCCAGAAGGGCGCACACGACCTCGACGTGATCGCCTGGCTCGCCGGCGGCTTCGTACGGCAGGTCACCGCCCTGGGCGACCTGGCGGTCTACGGCGACATCACCGACCGGCGCGACCGGACCGCCGAACGCATGACGGAGTGGTACGACCCCGCCGCGAACTGGCCGCCGACCGCCCTCACAGGGCTCAACCCCGTGATCGACGTCGAGGACGTCAGCATGCTGACGGGCCGCGCGGACAACGGCGTCCTCGTCAGCTATCAGCAGTGCCACTTCACGCCCGACTACTGGCGCAACTACACGGTGATCGGCGACCACGGGCGCCTGGAGAACTTCGGCGATCTCGACGGCGCCGTCATCAAGGTCTGGAACTCCCGCCGTTCCGGGTACCGCGACGACGCCGACGAGACCGTCACCGTGCCGCGCTCGGAGGAGACGCACGGAGGGGCCGACCGCCTGCTGGTCGAGGAGTTCCTCCGCTTCGTCGCCTCAGGCGGCTCCACCGAGACCTCCCCTGTCGCGGCAAGGGAGGCGGTCGCCGCGGGCCACGCGGCGACCCGCTCTCTGCGCTCCGGCGGCACCCCTGTCCAAGTGCCGCCGCTGCCCGCGGAGTTGATCGACTACTTCGACGGAGGCCAGGAGCCCACGCGCCCCTCCACCCGACCCGGCGGCATCGAGGAGTGACACCCGGGTTGCCGGGTGCCCGGGCCCTTCGTACGGTCTCCGCAAGACGCAACCGCCGGCCTCACCGGTCCGGCGCCACCGAACTCCGACGTGATCGGACGCTGCCGTGACCGGACACCGCCAGGGCCGATGCCTCCTCGTCGCGCTCGTTCTCGCCGCCGCGGTGGCCTGTTCCTCGGAAGAGCCCCGCGAAGGAGGCGCCCCGCAGAGCAGCGGCGGCGGACGGGCCGAGCGCAGCACCGGGCCGAAGGAGTACAAGGGACCCGGCAGCGGTCCGTACAAGGTGCGGACGAAGAGCTTCACCGCCGACGACGTGGGCGGCCGCTTGGGCGGCGGGACGATCCGCTACCCGGCCGGGGGCAGCCGCGACCACGGCGTGATCGCGGCGTCACCCGGGCTCGGCGCGGACGAGTCGATGGTCGAGCCGTACGGCGGGCTCCTCGCCTCCCACGGCTTCGTGCTGATCACGTTCGACACCAGGACACTGGAGGACACGCCCGCTCAGCGTGGGCGCCAGCTGCTGCACGCCCTCGACCACGTGGTGGAGCACGGCCCGGCCGCACTCCGCGCGGACCCACAGCGCCTCGGCGTGCTGGGCCACTCGATGGGCGGCGGGGGAGTCCTGTACGCGGCGTCGCGCAACCCGGAGATCAAGGCCGCCGTGCCGCTGACCCCGTACTCCCGTACCGGCGACTGGCCCCGGGTGTCGGCGCCCACGCTCGTCATCGGCGGCAGCACCGACGAGATCGCCGCGCCGTCCGCCCACGCCGAGGTCTTCTACAAGGGGCTGAGCGGCGCCGAGGAGAAGCGGTACATGGAGCTGAAGGGCGACCACTTCGTCGCCACCCCGCCGGACCGGCTGGTGGCCGGACAGGTGGTCGCCTGGTTCAAGCGGTTCCTCGACGGCGACGAGAAGTACGACGACGACATCTGCCCGCCTCCGCGCGACAAGCGCATCGTGGAGACCCGCGACACCTGCCCGCTCGGCTGACGTACGGCGGGCGCGAGGCCCGGTCGTGTCCGCCTGCCGTCCATCCGGCAACGACGGTCGGCCCACACGGCGGTGATCGCCCCGCACTCGCGGCCGTGGTGGCTACCTCGCCGGCCGGCCCAGCGCGTAGTCGACGTCGTCCTGCCAGGCCGAGCCGTCCCAGACGACCAAATGCACCGCGGCGACCTGGGCGGTGATCGGCAGGAACGGTTCGAGTTCGGCTTCCAGGGCGTCGTACAACGGGCCGTAGCCGTCCGGCCCTTCGCTGACGGCGAGGGTCAGGTGCGGATCGAGTTCGCCGTCGAAGATTCCCCTGTAGGGCTCCGCCTCCGGCCAGCGTTCGGTGAGTTCCTTGGTCAGCGCCCTGAGCGGATCCTTGGGCCAGGGGTCGAGGTAGAGCACGCCCGGGAAGCGCCCGAACTCCTTGAACGTCACCTCGAACGCGTCGTGGGAGCCGAAGAGTTCGGTGAGTTCACGGTGAACGGCGCCGTCCACACGGCTCACATGCAGGAAGGGGTACAGGACGGTGATGTGTGCGGGAAACCCGGCACGCACCAGCGGATCGGCCTCGGGGACCTTGATCGTCAGCGCGGTGTCGCCCACGACGTCCGGCCAGCCCTCGTGCGTTCCGTCCTCCTCCGTCACGATCGGCATGCTCGCACAGGCCGCCGCGGTGGCCGAACTCCGTTGCGGGGCGGGAGAGATCGCCCGCGCATCAGCTGTTTGTAAGGGCGTCGACGGCCTGCGCGCCCACCCGCGCCCACCCCCCTGCTACGACAGCGTGGAAGCGACCACGGATGCCGCCTCCGCAATCAACTTGTCGTCGTGGTCGGCGTCTTCCTCGCTGCGGTTCGACATGACCGCCATGACGATGGGGGCGCCGTCAGGCGGCCACACCACAGCGATGTCATTGCGGCCGCCGTAGGTGCCGGCTGTTCCCGTCTTGTCGCCGACCACCCACTTCCCGGGCATCCCCGCCCGGATGAGCTCGTCCCCGGTGGTGTTGGTCCGAAGCCACTTCGTGAGCTGCGCACGCTCGGCCTTGTCGAGGACGTCTCCGAGCACGTACGCGCGCAGGTCCTTCGCCAGCGCACGCGGTGTGGTCGTGTCACGCGTGGATCCCGGGCTCCACCGGCTCAGCTCCGTCTCGCGGCGCTCCATCCGCGTGACGTGGTCGCCCAGGCCCTCGAGCGTGGCGTCGAGGCCCTTGGGGCCGCCGAGCGCGTCGAAGAGCAGGTTGGCGGCGGCGTTGTCGCTGTAACGGACGGCCGCGTCACACAGGGCCTTCAGCGTCATCCCGGTCCCGACGTGCTTCTCCGTCACGGGAGAGTTGGCGATCAGATCGTCCCTGGAGTACTTGATCACCCGGTCCATGCCGCTGAGGGAGTACTTCCGCAGCACCGCACCGGCGGCCAGCGCCTTGAACGTGGAGGCGAAGGCGAACCGTTCACCGTCGTTGTAGCCCACCTCGCGGCCGCTGCCGGTGTCGACGGCGTAGACACCCAGCCGCGCGTCGAACTTCCGCTCAAGTTCCTTGAATTCGCGCTCGAAAGGCTTCCCGTCGGCTTTCGACCTCGTCGCCTTCTGCGACGGGGACGAGGAGGACGACGCGTCGCCTTGGCCGCAGGCGGCCAGCGGAATGAGAGCGAGCGTGGCGAGCGCAGCCACGAGGGCGTGCCGGGCGCGGGTGTGCATGGGTCCGACCTCCGGGAAGTGCCCCGCAGGCAGGGCGCATTGGGGACGGAGTGGCACGGCCCCGTCCCGGTGCATGGTCACTGGTGCCGGTATCACCCTCACCTTCGGGCCCCAATGCGGTCCAATACGCTCATGCGTGTCTTCATGCCGATCTGGCATAGGGTTCAGCCGTGGATCTCGTGGGGGCGTGTCACGCGTTCGTCAGTGTCAGTGAGCACGGCAGTTTCACCGTCGGAGCGGACGCCGCCCGGATGTCCCAGTCGGTGGCCAGCCGTCGCGTAGCAGCCCTCGAGGAGCGCTTCGGCGAGCAGCTGTTCGAGCGCACGTCGCGGCGGGCCGTCCTCACCCCCTTCGGCCGGGACATGCTGCCGGCAGCCAGGCAACTCGTGGACGCGGCCGAGGTGTTGCTGCACGAGGCGGAAGCCGTCAAGCGCAAGCCGTGGCGGCTCGCCGTTCCCGGGATCTGCTCCACGGCAGGTCTTGCCCGCCTCGTCGCCGAGGCACGCGGGCAGGGGATCAACCTCGAACTCCGCGTCGCGGACCCGGCGCAGCGCATGGAGCTCATTCACGCGCAGCAGGTGCGCGCCGCGGTGCTCGCGGTGCCGCCGGACGAGGCGACGTGGACCGTGCCGCTCGGGCTCGCCGTCGCCGGGGACGCCGACATGAAGCGGGTCTACGTGGAGACGCTCCGCATCGGCCGGGCCTCCCCCGGCCCGGCCAGGCGTATCTGGATCCAGCCGGAGGACGACGTGCCGCACATCCGTGACCCGCTGACGCGGCTGCGCGACGCGGTCGGCCTGCGTCCCGCACAGCTCGTCGCCGCAGCCGGCCTCACGACCGCCGCGGCTGAAGTCCTCAGCACGCGCGACCTGTTGCTGTGTTCCCCCGCTCAGGCCGAGGAACTCGCCCTGAACTGGCGCCCGATCGGTGAGGTGACCCTCCACCGCGGGTACGCCCTCGCCGCCGCCGCGGACGGCAATCCACTGCACATCGAAGCGCGCCTGGGCGAAGCTGTCTCCCGCTGCCTCGGCACAGCGGCCCGAGCCGGCACCGCGGAAGGCGCGGCGGCGTGAGCACCGCGGCACTGCTGCGCGACATGCACCGGAAGCTGCAGGACGGCGGCCTGCACGGCTTGCTGCTCGTACGGGATCTGCACACGGGCGAAGAGCTGGGGATCGAGCCGGACACCCAACTGCCCTCCGCCTCCCTGGTGAAGATCCCGCTCGCGCTGGCCACGGCGGAGCGCATCCGGCGGGGCGAGCTCAACGGATCGACGATGCTGGAGGTGCAACCCGGGCGGATCACCACTCCCGGCCCCGCCGGACTGAGCCGGTTCCGGCACCCCACCCGGATCGCGATCGACGACCTGCTCTACCTGAGCACCTGCGTGAGCGACGGGACGGCGGCCGACGCGCTCTTCGGCCTCACGCCGCCCGCCCAAATCGCAGGCATGCTCCAGGAGTTCGGGATCCGCGGCATCTCCGTCCGGCACAGCATGCACGAGCTGTCCGACACCCCAGCGGAACGCTTCGACGCCGCCGAGGCCCATCTCGCCCAGGCCCTCGCCATCGACGCCGGCACCAGCGGCCGCGGGCATCGCGTGCCGCAACTCGACACCACCCGCGCCAACAGCGGCAGCGCACGCGCCTTCGTCGAACTGCTCCACACCCTGTGGACGCCGTCGGCGATCCACCCCGAGGTGGCCGAGCGCGTGCGCGGCCTCATGGCCGACAATCTGATCCGGCACCGGCTCACCCCGGACTTCAGCTCCGACGCCACCACTTGGTCCTCCAAGACCGGCACGCTCCTCAACCTCCGCCACGAAATCGGTGTCGTCGAGCACGCCGACGGTCAGGCCTTCGCCATCGCCGTACTCACCGAGTCACTCGTCCCGGCGAGCAACCAGCCCGGGGCAGACGCCCTGATGGCCGAGGTCGCACGCGGCCTGCGCGACCACCTTCGGCAGCGCTAGGTCCGCGGCCGCAGGAGGGGGCAGGGCGTCGCGAGGGTCACAGTCGCGGCCCGCGGCAGTTCTCACATTCCGGCGCTGCTGCCTGCCGTCCGTCTCGAACGGACGCTTGCGAGTGGGCCGTACGGGATCCGGCGAAGTATCCGATCGGCGTAGTTTCTTCCGACCCACCCTCTCGTTATGCCCGGGCAGTTGTCCGGCCAGGAGGGGACCACACCTGTGGAGGAGAATGAACGGCCGCGAGGCCGCCGAGTCGCGGTGGATCTCTCGGAGGGTTTCGGTGAGCGGCTGCTGGGACAGCTGCTGGACCGCGCTCATGAGATGCCGCCGCAGCTCATCGCCCCGCTGGTTGCGGAAGAGCTCGCCAAGATCGGTGGCCGGGACGTCCGCATCTTCTTGCAGGACTACGAGCAGGTCATGCTGGCGCCGCTGTCAGGCCGCGGACTCGCCCCCGGCGAGGCGGTGCCCATCGACGGTTCACGCGAGGGTGAGGCGTTCCTCCACAAGCGAGTGATCGAGGACCTGCACGCGGACGGCGTGCAGATGTACCTGCCCTTGCTGGACGGCAGTGACGAAGTGGGCGTCATGACCCTCCTTCTCGACAGCGTCGACGAGGACGACCGGCGCCTCCTGAGGAGACTCTCCGGCCTCATCGCGGACATGGTGGTCACCAAGAGCAGCTACACGGACGAGTTCTTCAAGGTCCGGCGCCGCGGCCAGCCCATGACGGTGGCCGCCGAGATCCAGTGGTCGCTGCTGCCCCCGTTGTCGATGATCACGCCGCAAGTCTCCCTGGCCGGCGTTTTGGAGCCCGCCCACGAGATCGCGGGCGACAGCCTGGACTACGCCCTCAACGACAACATCCTGCATCTGGCGATCATCGACGCCATGGGCCATGAGCTGAACGCCGCCGTGCTGGCGACCGTCGCCATCGGCGCCTACCGGCACGCCAGACGTGCGGACATCGGGCTCGCCGAGCTCTACTCGTTCATGGACCGGGCCATCGACGCGCAGTTCGGGCCGGACCAGTTCGTCACCGCGCAGATGCTTCGCCTGAACGTCGAGACCGGGCACCTGCAATGGGTCAACGCGGGCCATCCCGCACCCCTGCTCATCCGGGGTCACCGAGTCATCCAGAGGCTGGAGAGCCCGACGACGCTGCCGGTCGGCTTCGGCGGTGCCGTACCGCAGGTTTCGAGCACCCAACTGGCCATGGACGACCGGGTGATGTTCTACACGGACGGGCTCACGGAGGAACACAGGCTGGGCGGGGAGCAGTTCGGCGAGACCCGCATGATCAACGCCATCGAGCGCACCGGGCCCTCCACCTACGGCGTCAGCCAGATGGCACGGGAGCTCTCACAGTCCCTGATGCGGGAGAGGGAGGGAGTCACCAGTGACGACGCCACCCTCTTCCTCCTCGAATGGCACGGCGGCAGCGCGGACCACCTGGCCGTCCCGGACCTCTGACCAGTCCGTCCGCCGGCGACCACCGCCACGCGACTCGGCCCCGACCAACTTCTCCGGTCGGGCCCCGAGTTGCCTGCTTGGGGAGCGAGGGCGGTGGGATCTGCGGCCGGGGTCAGGGGCGACGGCCGCGGAAGGTGGCGCGCAGGTCGGTGACCCAGGCGTCGGGGTTCTCCCAGGGGATGAAGTGGCCGCCGTGGTCATGGGCGTTGACGTTGACGTGGTTGAACCAGCCGGCCTGGGGCCCGTTCAGGAACGCCTGGACTCGCTCTGCGGAGGTGTGGACGCCCGGCGGGTTCTCATGGCCGACGAAGGTGAGCCCGACGGGCGCCTGTACGACGGGAGTGCGGTCGTGAACCGGCGTCCAGGGGTAGCGGTTGGCGTTGGCGTAGTAACGCATCGAGGTGGCGATGGAGTTGTTCGCCCAGTAGATCGTGGCGTGGGTGAGCAGGTCGTCCTTGGTGAAGACGGACTCGACGTCTCCGCCGTTGTCGCTCCAGGAGTTCCAGCGTTCCAGGAGCCAGGCGAGGAGCCCGGCGGGTGAGTCGCTGAGGCCGTGGGCGAGGGTGGCGCCGTCCAGCATGTGAGTGGCGAGGTGGACGGCCGAGCGGTGGTCGAACTCGATGATGCGGGCGCGGACCTCCGGGGGCTGGTCGTCGGTGAGGGGGCGGTTCCGGGCGAAGTCCCAGGCGCGGGGCCCGTTGAAGAAGTCGAGTGGGAGCCCGGAGCCGATGTGGATGCCGTAGAGCTCGTCCGGGTACTTGTGGCCGAGCTGGCTGGAGACGATCCCGCCGATGTCGCAGCCGCCGGCCGCGTACTTCTCGTACCCGAGGGTCTCGGTCATCAGGGTGTGCCAGACGTCGGAGACCTTCCAGAAGTTGACGTCGGGAAAGCCGGTGAGCGGGCCGGGAAAGCCGAACCCGGGCAGCGACGGCACGAGGACGTCGAAGGCGTCGGCCGGGTCGCCACCGAAGGCGGCGGGGTCGGCGAGCGGGTCCACGACCTTGGACCAGTGCCAGAAGGTCCAAGGCCAGCCGTGGGTGAGGATGAGCGGGACGGGTGCCGGGCCGACGCCGGGCTTGCGCATGAAGTGCAGCGGGACTCCGGCCACGTTCACCGAGTAGTGCTCGTACGCGTTGATCGCGGCCTCGGCCTGACGCCAGTCGAACCGGTCACGCCAGTAGGCGACCAACTCGTCGAGATACGCGCGGGGGACGCCGTAGGACCAGTCCTCGTTGGCCTCGTCCACCGGTGCCCGCGTCAGTGAGAGCCGGGCGCGCAGGTCGTCGAGGACTTCGTCGGGGACGTGGATCGGGGCGGGCTCCAGAGGAAAGGCCCGGGGTTCGGTCATGGGCGACTCCTTACCGTGAAGTGGGCGGCAGCGCGGGCGACTCGCCGTCGCGACAGGGAACCCGGCGCGGGCACGTCAGGAGACCGCCCGGGTCGCGGGAGGGTTGCGAGCCCCCGATCTCTCGTCCCCAGGGCCGCTCCAGCCCAATGCCGCTACGCCGTCTGCCGGACGCTGATCTTTCCGGGCGCCGAGGTGGTGACCGGGATGGGTCACGACAAGGCCGCGGCCCGGGTGCATCCCGTAACCGGTGGCACTTGCGGTCGTTGGTACACCCACCGCGCGGGGGCGGGGCCAGGAGGTGTTCGCTCGTGAACTACGGCTCCATTCCGATCCGTTGTCCCGCCTGCCTCGGCAGCGGCGACGGTCAGACCGTCATGACCGGCAAGCGCACCTACATCGAACCCTGTTACTCGTGTGAGGGCACTGGCCGGGTGATCACCCTTCTGCGATTCGGATGCCTCGCCCTGCCGCTTGGGTCGCCTCTCCGGCTGCATGTGCCATAGCAGTGCTGGAACTACTCCTGGAGACTCACGGCCACCCCGGCACATATTCCGGACCGGGGTGGCCTAGCCGCCTGCACGCCCGGGCGGACAAGCAACACCAGGGCACGTTACCGACCATGCGCTCCCTCAAGCGTCGCGATAACCAAGCCTTCACGACGGGGCGATGCTGTGAAGCCTGGCACCACGACCTCACAGCGACGCTCGCGAATGTCGCCGACGAATCACCACGGCTCTTGATGAGCACCCGATCTGCAGAGGGATCACGGATGTTCCTGACCGGGAGCGGTGGGCACTTCAGCCTTGCCACCGCAGGAGAGGAGACGCCCCGGCCATTGGTGCCTGCGCGACCAGGAACGCAGTTACCGCCGCCGTGGCATTCCCTGAGCCGGGAATTCTGCGTGAGACGCAGGAGCCTCACGGCATTCCGGCGGCGTCGTTTCCGGGACGGCCGGATGATCGACAAGTCTTCCGGCCGCCCCGGTGTCCCACGACGGACACGACAGCCTTTTGCCCCTCTTCGGAGCACTCATTCGACTCAGCCTTTCAACGCCGCTCCTGTCTTGAGTTGTTGTCCGCTCGTCGCTCATCACGTTCCACTGAGGCTGGCGAAGAGTCGGAGGCATCCCGCACCCCCGATGTGCAGCCCGACTTCTCAGGTGAGGCCGTCGTTCTCGTCGGCTGGCTCAGCGTTGAGAGAGTCGGAGGCACTGTTGTCAATGCTGTTCATTCGTCCTGCCCCCTTGCACCCATGACACGCCTCGACGAAGCCGCCGCGGCCGGTCACGACGGTCTGACCGTCACCGGAACCGTTGCAGAACGTGCACCTTAGGGGCATCGAGTCAGCCGACATGCGGAAGCACCTCCCGAGCACTCCCGCTTTCCCGCTACCCGGCCAAAAACGCACAGCCCAGTGCCAGTTGTGCACCGATGACCACATGACTTGCGACAATGCAGGCGCTCGTAGTGGCGGTGCAACGCCCCGTCCTGGTTCTCCGGTGACTGGCGAGCGTCCAGTCGAGTGCCGAATCGAGAGTTGCAGCGTCCGTGCGTTAGTCCGGTCTCAGCGAGGGCAAGAGCATGCGCACCAACAGTCCACCGACCAGACTGGGATGAGCGTGATGACCGATCAGCTCAGCGCGGAACTTCACCAACGTCCCGTATCCAGCACGCATCCCCGAAGTAGCTGTCAGGCGCGCGACATCGCTCGCGATTACCTCTCCGCTCTGCGCCCCCCAGCCACTCCAGAGACCGTCGACAACGTGCTTCTCGTGGTATCCGAGTTGGTGACCAACGCGTACCGGCATGCGGGCGGACTCAGCTGCTTCCGCGTGAGCGGGTCCGCGGGAAGCGTGCACGTTCAGGTGACCGACCCGAGTCCGCTCCTTCCCCGTTCACGGTCCATCGGCCCGGAGACGGATCTTGAGCGGGGCGGCGGTTTCGGCTGGCCATTGGTGCACCACCTTGCTCATGAGGTCACAGTGCGTCGTGAACCGCACGGCGGAAAGACCATCGAGGTCTTCATCAGGTGAGGAACGAAGAAGGCCCCGGCCCGAACACGGCCGGGCCGCGACTTACCTTCCTCGGGACGGCGCCTCTCACCGTGAAGTGCCGCTTCGGGATTTCGATCTTCGGCGGGTCCCGAATGTTCGATGTCATGCGAGCTTCTTAGAGGCTCCTCCTCCGTGCCCCTCGCGTGCCCCATCCACGGGTAAGCCACTGGGAACCACGGTCGCCACCAGGCAGCACCCACGACAACGGCCCCCGACCAACTTCCCTGGTCGGGGGCCGAGTTGCCTGCTCAGCGCGGAGGCGGTGGGATTTGAACCCACGGTGAGGGGTTACCTCACGACGGTTTTCAAGAGCGTCAAGCGCTCACTACATAAGCCCTGGTTAGGGGTTGTTTCTACCACCAAGAGGTGTCTCCTGGCCCACGCATGGCCCATGGGTCTCGAAGGAGACCCATGGGGGTTAGGTGAGGGGCAACCCCAACGACAGGGGAAGTGGAGACGTCAGTCATGCGAGCCTGGCTCTTGTCGGCGCAGGTGGTTCTGTGCGTACAGGAACTCTTCCGGGTACCGGTACAGGCGGGCGATACTCCACGCCTGATCACCGCTGAGCCAGGGGTAAGCAACGCGCAGCCGACGGGCGCGCCAGGTGGTGCGGGGCGCCAGGAGCCACCGGTAGAAGCCGAAACCAGCAGCGGCCATCACACGACCTCCTGCTGACCCTGATGAGGCTGATCGAGCTGCTGCTCCCGCTTACGCTGCTCGATCCGCAGCGCCTCGACGTTCTCAGCGAATAGCGTCAGGTTCTTCTTCTCGTCCGGGTCTTTGTAGGGGTAGATGCCCAATTCCAGGGCGGTGACCTGCTGCTCGATCGCGTCGGCGGTCTGCTGTAGGTTGAAGCCGCGTTCCTTGAACTTGTAGTAGCCCATCACCGAGGTGATAATTGAGACTGCCGCGCCCAGGCCGATAAGGATGCCCTTGCCCGGCTGCGGGGGGTCATAAAGAGCGGTCACGGCGGGGACGGCTGCCGAGCAGAGAATCAACGTCCACTGGAGCCAGTTGTGCCAGCCGCGGTAGGTGGCGCTCTCAGTGCGCAGCCGGTCGATTTCCCTCGGGATGGAGTCCCGGTAGGAATACTGACGGGCGAAGGTGGGGCGAGCGATCTCAGCGGCGACCAACATTCGCCTTTCCTCAGCGAGTTCGAGGCTGAGTTTTAGCTCCGCAACAGTGTGTTTTTGTTGCGCCACCCCTCCGACTTTACTCTTGTCCTCATACTTCGGCTGCCCAGTATCGAAAAATTCTACGAAGATACTCCCCCCGATTACGAGGGTCGCAAGGATAAATAGGCAGAAGATGTTGATGGGCGCCATGTTGTACTCACGCCAGGTGAGAGCGGTTATACCGATCAGAGAGAGCGACAGCAACGGCGCCGCAACCCACCGAGCACCCTGAGCGATGCTTACCATTCGGGTCCGCTTGATTTGCCGCTGGAGGCTGGCGACAACCCGCCGGTGTTCTATTAACGACTCGATGCGGGCATTTAGATCGACGTTGCCTAAGTCATGATCGGACTTGGCCATGAGCGGAATTCCCCCCTGGACTGAGCAGAAATTCTTTGGTCAATCACCGTTTATGATGTCCCCTCAGCCCTCATGTAAATCGTGGGGCGCCGGGTTGGCGGCTCTTGGTGGGTCGGATTGACGCAAAGCGCATTCCTCTTGGCTCAATCACTCGCCGCACAGCCGCGACACGGGAGCCTGTCACGTGCCGGCGACGACGAGGGGTCCGGCTCACGCTGACGGCGCGGCCGACGTCGCCTTCACCTCTTGCCGGGAGTCATCTGCTCAGGCGTCGCCACACAACGGAACCCGGTGTCGTCGTCATGCATCATGTCGCTCGCGTCGTTGGAAGCGGCTGGCGCGCCACGGAAGAGGGGGCTCGTGAAGGCGCTGCCCCGAAGTTCGTAGCGGCCTGGCGTAGTTGCCGTTGCGAGCCATTCCCACACGTTTCCCACCATGTCGTAAACGCCGTAGGGCGAGACGCCGCTGTGGTATCGAGATACGGAGGTCGTGCGCTCTACGCCGGTCTCTCGGACATTGCACTTCGCGGCAGTCTTCTGGTCTCCCCACGGGAAGGTCCGGCCGGCGGTACCGCGCGCCGCCTTCTCCCACTGTTCGGCTGTCGGTAGCGACTTTCCAGCCCACGTGGCGTAAGCGTCTGCGTCTCGCCAGGTCACGTGCACAACAGGGTGGTCGTACAGATCACGAGGACACCTGCCGTTCTCCCAGTGCTCAGGCACAGAGTGCTGCGTGGCCGCGCAGAACCGCGCATAGTCGGCATTGCTCGTCGGGAAGGTGTCGATGTAGAACTCGTCGACCCACACGGGATCGTCGTTCTCGCCGGACAGGAATATCCCTTCCGGGACCTGTGCCATGAGCTTGCCGTCACCGGGATGCTTCACGTATTCGCCGCTGCTCGTCTGGTCGTCGTCGGGCTCGATGACTGCGTGCGTGGGAACGTCATCCGCCGCCAGGATGCCCACGAAGCGGCCTTGTGCATCCTGGTCGGCCTTGGCGAGCAGAGTGTCCAAGGCCGCCTGATTCACCATGCGCAGCGATGCTTGTTCGCCGTCTCCCTCCCAGCGAGAGACGATGCGATCGGACACCCCCAGCTTCTCGGCGAACTCCATGAGGCTCATTCGTACGGCTTCACGCAGCGCCTTAACTTCACGTCCGGTCCATTTCGTAACGAGTGGCATGGGTTACCTCTGTCGTGAATCGCCGACCTGGGGTGGTGGCACGCGCCTACAGTCGGTCGCCAGGAATGCCGTCGTAGGCGTCTCGCAGTGCGGCGAGTACGGGGTGATCCGTCGGGAAGTGCACGCCGTCAAGCGCGCTCACAGCGCGCACGCCAATCGTCGTGTTCGTAGCGAAGGCCGCGGCCATGCCCGGGAGGTCTGGAAGCCGCACCGGCTTGGTGACCTGGTTGGGCGCGTTGAGGCCTTGCAGCAGGAGCATCGTCGTACCGGGAAGCACAGGGGCGTCGGGCCAGATAACTGTCCCGTCCTGGGCGACAAAGCCCAGGTTCCAGGTGCCGCCCTCGGAGACCCTTCCATCCGGCTCGACGAAGACAGCATCGTCGAATCCAGCGAGTTGAGCGTCGCGGCGGAGTCGGAGCTGCGGGTGAAGACCGATGTGCTTCACCTCCGCGTTGTCGCGGGTGAAGGTGAAGGTTTTGGCGGTTAGCGGCGGAGGTGGCATGGCGCCCGCAGGGCGCAGGTTCACCAGGATGTGCGGGTCCTTGCCGTCACTGGGGCGCCCCATGTCGAGCGCCGGATCAAAGACGGTGACACGGAGGCCAGCAACCCCGGTGACTCCGTCAGCGGCCTTGCGGATGTAGTTGAGCGTCTGCTCGCGGTCCAAGTCGACCCCGAAGACGATGTGGCAGTCCCGCACCAAGCGGTCTAGATGAAGCGACAACCCCCGAATGGTGCCGTTCTCCATCCGCATGGACGTGAAGTGCCCGTAGTTCGTCAGGGCAAGGGCCTGGAGGTCCTCCAGGGTGACGGGATTCCCGTTCAGTTCGGCCATGTGGCCAGTCTCGCAGCCCGGAACAGTCCGCCAACACCCCGTCAAGCAGCCAAAGTTCGCTTAAGTTCGGTGCAGGGGCGGCGGGAGTACGTACCGACAGCGCACCCGTCGGGACACGCTTAAGGCATGACGACGGACACACCGCAAGAGACGGTAGGCGCAGGGCCTCCCCTCGGTGGGGCCCACGAAGCCCTCAAGCTGCTCGACGCACACCATGAGGCCCGCCAGGTGAACTATGGCCTCAGCCAGACGGAGTTCGAAGCGCTGCGGCGTGAACTCCGCGAGGCATACGAGTGTGTTGCGGCACTGACCCGTCGCGCCGACGCTCTCAGTGGCCGTTTCGAGGCGACCGATCCTCGTTCGCGAGTCGTTCGAGCCTTTCGAGGCGCTCACCAAGTCCATGGAGGGCGTCATGGATCCCACTGAGTTCCCGAGCAAGCGCCGTGAATGCCGGACTGCTGCCCTCTTCGGTGCCGAGCGGCATCGACGGATCGCGCACGAATGTGCCGCTGCCCTGCCTGACGAGGAGCAGGCCCTCATCGCGGAGCTGTCCATACGCACTCTGCACAGTGTTGAGCTGAACGCCGACTTCCTTCGCGAGTTCCCTCGCGGCCGGCAGGCGCTGCCCCGGCGCGTAGGTCCGCTTCTTCTGGATGAGGTCACGGATCGTCGAAGCGATCTGCTTCGCCGTCGGCTGCGGCGGGAAGTCACTGCGGTCCATCCCTAGAGCCTAGCTCCCACCTGGCGCTTCGCCAGGGGACGAGACAACACTTGACTTTGAGATTGACTTAAGTCAATCTCAAAGTGTCTCACCGAGTCCCACAGGGGTCCCGGTGAGTGGTCTCACCGCTGTTCTTTGACAACTGGAGATGCGTGTCCACCGGGTGACAACCCCCGACATGGCCTTCCGTACAGGCGGGGGGTGAGCGGGGAGGTGACCGGCGATCGCGTCCCTCACGGGGCGCGGCGGACGCATCAGAAGGGCCTCCGATCGGGCCGGAACCGGTCGGGACGTGAACGGTGTTCATCGGCGGGGAAGCGAGAGCGGACTTGTTGGTGGGCGCGTGAGTCGAGCGGCACACCTGCCCCCGCGCTTTGCGGCGGCACGCGAGCCACAGCGCATCCTCACGGATGCGGCGTACGGCAACACCCCCTGCTCAAGGGGGTGCGGGACGCTCACAGACCGGTAAGCGCCAACTCGACGGCAGTCGGGACGTGGTGACTCCACGACTGCCACTCGTCATGCGAACAGGGCACCCGCTACGGCCACTTAGCCGTGCCGGGTGCCCTGTCCGCTTGATGAGTCCGCAACCACAAGCGCGCCGCCCGGAGTTGCACCTCCGGGCGGCGCCATACAGGACCTGTGTAGGAGGACCTGTGATCGAAAGCATGGCACGCCCCTTAGCTGCCGTCAGCGCCGCCGGCGGCAGCGACGACTCGCGGCACGACCGCGGTGACAAGCGGGCCGACGGGCAACCGCAACTGCCCGAGCGCGTCCCCGGTCACCCGACCCGGCTGGCGGTGGCGTGATGGCCAACGACCAGGAACGCCGCGCTGAACTGGACCGCCGCAACGACGAACGCAACAAGCAGAGCCAGCAGGACGCCCGCGCCAAGCGCGGCTGACCGTTGCCCGATCCGCCCGTCCCTGTACGGGCGGTGAGGGGAGCCGAACAGCCCCAAGTTTGAAGCTCCACCCACACACCGCTGTCGGCGGTCATCCCGCCAACACATGCGCCTGCTGGCAGCGGCACCCCTTCTCTCAGCCCTTCTCACGAACTGGAGACCAGCCCATGAACACGCCTTCTGCCGCCGCACTCCTGACGCTTGCTCCTCGCTGCGCCGCCGCGCACAGCGAGGAGCGCAGCCCCTGTGAGGGGCCGCGTGCGGTGGTGCGGATCGTCGACCAGAACGGCAACGAGACCACCGGCTGCGTCCATCACGCCGCGGTGCTCTACGCCTCCCTGGCCTGCTGCCGCGTGTATCCCTCACCCGGCCACGCAGGCGACGTCACAGAGGTCTACCGCCGCGCCCAGATGCTCGACTCCCGCCCCTGGCGGGCGGTCACCGCCGCCTGATCAGCCCCTCGATTCCTGCCTGTGGGTGGTGGTCATCCCGCCAACGACCGCCCACCACCCCCGGCTTCAACCCGCCCTTCTCACAGCTTGGAGACACACCCATGTCCACCCTGACCCTCGTACGCGACATCGAAGACGGCCCCACCGACGCCGAACTCGAAGCAGTCGAAGCCGAACTGCCGATCGTGCAGGCGGAAGTCGAGTTGCTCGATGTCGAGATCAGCCTGCTGGACCAGCCCTCTACGGCGTGGTCCGAGCGCCGTGTGCGCCGCGTTCACCGCGAAGTGCTGGCCGCCCGCCTGAAGGTGGCCAACCGGGCCCGGCTGTGCAGGCTCGCCGCGAACGTGCCGGGGGTGGCGCGATGAGTGAGCGTACGTTCCCGATCCGGCCCCGGCCGAAGGAGGACCCACGGTTCACGGTGGGCCTGGCTCTCGACGTGGCCGCCGTGCTCGAGCAACACGGCTACCCCAAGGTCATCGCCGGCCGAGACCTCTTGGAGCTACAGCAGGCACTGTTCGGGTTCCTCTACGAAGGCCCTGACCAGGGGGAGGTGTCCTGATGGCCCGCACCGTGCGCCGTTGCCGCCCTCACGGGCCCCTGACGGGGCTGTCAGGCCCGCTGTTCCGTTGGGGGTTCACCCTCGTCGCCGTGGTCGCTTTCGCCCACGAGCACTTCGGTGCCGCGTTGGTGGCCGGCGCTCTGGCGTGGCTGGCCTGGTCCGTGCACCCGTCGCCCCGGCGCCGGACACGCTCCCGGCGGAGGTGCTGCACGTGCCGGTGACCGCCCCTGCCACTGCGCCCTTACCTGACTTCCTGACCGATCCCGCCATGAGGGGGAATGCCGCATGATCCGCATCATCACCTCCCGCCGCCTGGCGGAGATGGAGAGCGAACGCAACCGCCTGCGACAGCAGGCCAGCACCGCCGAAGACCAGGCTCAGCAGGCCCTGGACCGGGAGATCGCCACCCAGCTCCGGCTGGCCGGTGAACGCGCGCAGCTGGAGAAGCAGTGCTCCGGCGCTGACTTCGCACGCGAGCTTGCCGAGACCGCCAACACCAAGCTCCGGGCCGAGGTTGAGGAACTGGTGGAGGAAGTCCGCCAGGGCGAAGCCGGACCGAGGTGCGTGTACGTCCTCACCCGCTTCGGTGAGCCGCGCAGCGGCCACACCAGCCAGGAGGCTGCCAAGGCCGAAGCCGTCCGCCTCGGTGCCCCTGCCGGCGCTTGGGGCGCGGTTTCCCCTGAGAAGCCACTCGCGGACGCTGCCTGGGCCATCAGCCACGTCTGCATCCGGACCCAGAAGCCGGGAGGTGCACCGTGAACTCCCTGGTGACCAAGTTCCTCCATGGGCAGCCCGCGTGGCTGCCCCTTCTCGTTGCCACAGCGGTCACCTTCCTGGTGCTGGCTGTGGGGATCACGCTGATCGCCCGCCGCCGTGGCAAGACACCCTGGCTGGCGGGGATCGGCCCGCAGGCCGTCGTCGCCCTGGGCGGTGTCGCGGTCTCCGTGCATGGCCTGTGGGGCTTCGCCCGCGATACCGCGCACCTGTCGCCGTGGCTGGCGGTGGCGTTCATCGCCGTGTTCGACGCGGCGGAGATGACGCTGCTGGTCATGCTCTACCGAGCCGCCGACCCCAAGGTCGGCTGGACGGACGAGTTGCGGCTGATGCACCGCACCGCCTGGACGCTCGTGGCGTTCTCATCGCTGATGAACGCCGTC
>NZ_JACBXA010000260.1 GCF_013870515.1 Streptomyces albidus (ex Kaewkla and Franco 2022)
TACGGTCGCTGACCCGGCCGGCCACGACCGAGCCGACGATCGCGCAGACCCACGGGACGGCGGTCACCAGGCTGACCTCGAGCCCGACGTCCGTGCCGAGCAGGGCGCCGACCTGGGTGGGGAGGAAGAAGGTGACGCCGTAGACGGAGACCTGGATGACGAAGTAGATCAGCGACAGGTAGAGCACCCGGCCGCTGCGCAGGGCGCGCAGGACGCCGGTCTCCTCCTTGGCGGCGTTCTCGGCGCCGACGGCGGCCGTGAGCGCCGACTTCTCCTGCGGGGACAGCCAGCGGGCCGACTCCGGGCAGTCGGGCAGGACGCGCAGCGCGATCACACCCACGACGACGGTGGCCAGGCCCTGCACGAGGAAGAGCCACTGCCAGCCGTGCAGGCCGCTGATCCCGTCCATCTCCAGCAGCAGGCCGGACAGTGGGCTGCCGAAGATGAACGCGAGCGGGGCGCCGAAGTAGAACAGCGACATCACACGGGCACGGTGGCCGGCGGGCACCCACAGCGTCAGGAAGTAGATCACCCCGGGGAAGAAGCCGGCTTCGGCGACACCGAGGAGGAACCGCAGCACGTAGAAGACGTTCGCGCTGTGAGCCGTCATCAGGGCGGCCGAGATCACGCCCCACGTGATCATGATGCGGGCCATCCACACGCGGGCGCCGAAGCGGCGCAGCAGCAGGTTGCTCGGGACCTCCAGCAGCACGTAGCCGAGGAAGAAGATCCCGGCGCCGAACGCGTAGGCGGCGTCGCCGATCCGGGTGTCCGCCTGGAAGGACTCCTGGGCGAAGCCGATGTTGACCCGGTCCAGGAAGGCCAGCACGTACATCAGCAGCAGGAACGGAACCAGGCGGCGCATCGCCTTCCCCACCGCCGAGTTCACGGCTCCGTCATCGACCTGCCGCGGCCGCTGTGCCGGCGGCGCAGGCCGGGGATCCCGCTCGGGAGTGTCACTCATTGTGGCCCCACTCGACTTGAGAAGTTCTCTCACATGAACTAGCGTTCTCATCCAAGAACAGTTTCATGTGACGCGACAGCACCGCGTGCTGTCAAGGCCCGAGGGAGGGGCTCCATGGCGGAGCAGCAGACGAGCGCGGTGAAATCCGCAGACCGGGTGCTGGCGATCCTCGACCTCGTGGCGGACAGCGGCCCCGTGCGATTCACCGATGTGACAGCGGAGTTGGGGCTGCCCCGCTCCAGCGCTCACGGACTGCTGGCGACGCTGGCAGCGCGCGGCTATCTGGAGCTCGACGAGGAGACGAAGCGTTACGGCCTCGGACTGAGCGCCTGGCGGCTGAGCCAGGCGTACTCGGGCCACAGCGAACTGGAGCGCCACGCCCGCCCGCTCATGGAGGAGCTGGCCGCGGAGAGCGGCGAAACGGTGCAACTGGCCCGCCTCGAAGGCATCCACAACGTCTACATCGCGATCGCCCACTCGCCGCGCCCGATGAAGCTGGTCTCGCACGTCGGCTCCCGGCTGCACGCGCACGCCACCGGCGTGGGCAAGATGCTGCTGGCCGGCCTCTCCCCTGACGAGGCGAGGCGAAGGCTGACCGCGCAGGAGCTGCCCCGCCTCACGGACCGCACCGTGACCGACGTGGACGAACTGATGGCCGTGCTCGCCTCGGTGCGCGAGGCCGGCCACGCCGAGGACCAGGAGGAGTACGTCGAGGGCTGCCGCTGCGTGGCGGTGCCCATCAGCGGACGCGACGGCACGGCCGTGGCGGCGATGTCGGTGTCCATGCCCGCCTTCCGCTGCGACGACGATCAGGCCCTCGCCCACCTCAAGCGCCTGCGGGCGACGGCGCAGCGGCTTCAGCGGCTGACGAGCAGCTGACCCCCGCCTGCCACATCGGCGGTTCCGCCCCGTGTGCAGCGGCGGTCTCCGCACGCGCCCTACCCCGGCGACTCCGGATACAGCCAGCCCCGGAGCACCCTGCTGAGTCCGGGCATGACGGCGTAGGTGAGCAGTGGTGCGAGGAAGACGGGGAAGACAGCGGTACGCGCGGCCAGCGGCCAGGAATGGAAGTACTCGGCGAAGACCCCGTCGAACAGCAGCGCGAACGGATAGACGCCGAGGATCGTGACCAGCGACATCTTCCAGCGCGCGGGCGGTTCGGCCACGAGCCGCGGCACGTTGAACCAGGTCTCCAGGCCGGTGGTGGTCAACTGCGGCTTGGTGCTGCGCCCCAGGCCCTTCACCCGCTCCTGCCAGAGGGCCCTTTCGGGCGAGGCCATCCAGCGTTCGAGGCTCGCGGTGTCGGCGAACCGGACGACGGCCTGGTAGTGCCGGTCTCCGTTCTGCGGCCGCAGCCAGGTCACCCCCCGCTGGCCCGCGAATGCGCCGGCCGCCCTCTCCAGGCCGTGCGCCCACTCCTCGAAGTCCGCCTCCCTGCCCGGGGCGACCTCCCAGGTGAAAACCACGGTCACGGCTTCGTCGGTCCGTGATGCGCCGTCACTCATCCCTGCCGCCGCCTTCTCCTCGAAGGATTGCCTGGTCGCATTTGTCCTAGTATGAGCGCAAAATAGCGATCTTCGGAGGTGTCATGTCTTCAAGCGGATCCACGCTCACCGAGCGCGGCCCGGCCCTGGAGGAGCGCGGCCCCGGGCCGGTGAACGTCACCCTCTCCGTCAACGGCGCCGAGCACTCGGTGCGGATCGAGCCGCGCGTGAGCCTGCTGGACGCGCTCCGCGAGCGTCTGGACCTGACCGGGGCGAAGAAGGGCTGCGACCAGGGCACGTGCGGTGCGTGCACCGTGTGGGTGGACGGGCGCCGCGTACTGGCGTGCCTGACGCTCGCGATGACCTGCGAGGAGCACGAGGTCACCACCGTCGAAGGGCTGGCCCGCGACGGTGAACTGCACTCGATGCAGCAGGCGTTCATCGAGGAGGACGCCTTCCAGTGCGGCTTCTGCACCCCCGGCCAGATCATGTCCGCGGTGGCTCTCCTCGGGGAGGGCCACGGTGACGACGACGACGGCATCAAGGAATGGATGAGCGGCAACCTCTGCCGCTGCGCCGCCTATCCGCACATCCGGGCCGCCTTCCGCGCCGTCCGCGACCGAGACTGAATCAGGGAGAATCTCCGTGCGGCCCATCAGCTACTCCCGCGCGACCGACGCCGCCGGTGCCATCGCCGTCGTCAGCGCCGACCCCACGACCGACTATCTGGCCGGGGGGACCACCGAGATCGACCTTCTCCGCCAGAACGTCCTCACACCCCGCCGCCTCGTCGACATCAACGAACTGCCGCTCGCCGGCATCGACGACGCCCCGGACGGCAGTCTGCGCATCGGGGCGCTGACCCGGATGAGCGAAGCCGCGGTCTCCCCGCTCGTCCGAGAACGCTTCCCCGTGATCGCCCAGGCACTCGAGATGGGAGCGTCCCCGCAGCTGCGGAACATGGCCTCCATCGGCGGGAACCTGCTCCAGCGGGTGCGCTGCTCCTACTACCGCGACGCCGTCTCCCCCTGCAACAAGCGGGAACCGGGCACCGGTTGCTCCGCGATCGACGGGTTCAGCCGGGGCCACGCGGTGCTCGGCACGAGCGAACACTGCATTGCGACGCACCCCTCCGACCTCGCCGTGGCCCTCGCAGCTCTCGACGCGCGCGTGCACACCCGCGGCCAGGACGGCGAGCAGGCCTACGGCATCGACGACTTCTTCCTCACCCCCGACCACACCCCGCACCGCGAACACCCCCTGCAGCACGGGGAGTTGATCACCACGATCGAGGTGCCGACGGCTCCGGTCGCCCGCAGGTCGATGTATCTGAAGGTCCGTGACAGGGAGAGCTACGAGTTCGCACTGGTCTCCGTCGCGGGCGCCCTCTCCCTGGTGGACGGCACCATCGCGGACGTACGCCTCGCACTGGGCGGGGTGGGCACCAAGCCGTGGCGGGCGCACCGCGCCGAAGGCGTCCTGCTCGGCGCTTCGGCCGACCGGGAGAGCTTCGCCTCGGCGGCCCGGACCGAGATGTCCGACGCCCGGCCCACCACCTTCAACGCCTTCAAGGTCGAGCTGGCCCAGCGGGCGATCGTACGTGTCCTGGAGACCCTCAAGGCGAACGGGAGCCCGGCATGACCACAGCGATCGGAGCGCCGCTCGACCGCGTCGACGGCCGCCCCAAAGTCACCGGCAAGGCCCGCTATTCGGCCGACGTCCCGATGCCGGACATGGCCTACGCCTGCCTCGTCAACTCCCGCATCGCCAACGGCCGCGTCACCGGAATCGACACCTCGGAGGCGGAGGAGGAGGCGGGCGTACTGGCCGTACTGACACACGAGAACCTGCCGAGGATCGCCTCACAGCCCCCGCTCGTGCCCTCGCTCGCCGGCGGTCCCGCACCCGGCGAGACCTTCTTCCCGATGCAGGACGAGGTCGTCCACTACGGCGGGCAGCACATCGCGATGGTGGTGGCGGACACCTACGAACGCGCCCAGCACGCCGCCGCGTTGGTGCGCGTCTCCTACGAGGAGTCGCCACCGGTCACCACCATCGAGCAGGGCCGCGACCAGGCGTACGAGCCCGACGCGATCTTCGCCGGGTTCATCCCCGGGCGCACCGAAAGAGGCGACGTCCGGACGGGGCTCTCGCAGGCCGACGTCCAGGTGGAGGCCACGTACACCTACGCGGGCAACAACCACAACCCGATCGAGACCTCGACGACGACGGCGCGCTGGGACGGCGACGAACTCGTACTCCACGACGCCACGCAGGGAGTCAACGCCACCCAGCTCACCGTCGCCGCGCTGCTCGGACTTCCGCTGTCGAAGGTCCGCGTCAAGAGCCAGTTCGTCGGGGGGAGTTTCGGCGGCAAGGCCATGATCTGGCACCATCCGGCGCTCGCCGCGCTCGCCGCCCGCAAGGTCGGCAGGCCGGTGAAACTGGCGCTGACCCGCGAGCAGATGTTCACCTCCTGCGGTCACCGTGAGGTGCAGGAGCAGAAGATCACCCTCGGCGCCAAGGACGACGGGCGGCTGACGGCTCTGCGCCATCACAAGCTCTCCCCCACCTCGCCGTTCGACAACTGGGCGGAGCCGTCGCTGAACGCGGCCGGTCAGATGTACGCCTGTCCCAACTACGAGGGCGTCTACCGGCTGTTCCGCGCCAACACCATGACGCCGACGTTCATGCGGGCCCCGGGCGACGCGACCGGCATGTTCTCGCTGGAATGCGCGATGGACGAACTCGCCGAGCGCCTCGGCCTCGACCCGCTCGAACTGCGGCTGCGCAACTTCGCCGACGTCGACCCGGCTTCCGGCAACCCCTGGTCCAGCAACGGCCTCTCGGAGTGCTACGAGCGCGGGGCCGCCCGCTTCGGCTGGCACGACCGCGACCCACGGCCCGGCGCGAGGCGCGAGGGCAACTGGCTCATCGGCACCGGCATGGCCGCCGCGTGCTATCCCGTCACGCCTCCCAACACACCTCAGCGTGCCCGCGCACGGCTCTACGCCGACGGCAGCGTCGTGGTCCAGGCCTCCACACCGGAGTTCGGCACGGGGGTGGCGACCGCGATGGCTCAGGTGGCCGCCGACGCGCTGGCCGTACCGGTGGACCGCTGCCGGCTGGAGAAGGGCGACACGGACTTCCCCCAGATCGCCGCCGCCGTGGCCTCGTCCGGCGCAGGCATGATCAGCGCCGCCGTCCATCTGGCCGCGACCGCCCTGCGCGACCAGCTCATCGCGCAGGCCGTCGCCGACAGCACCTCACCCCTGCACGGCGCGAACCCGGCGGACGTCGTCGTGCGGGACGGAGTCATGGCGGCGGGCTCCGCCTCCGAGTCGTACGCCGATCTGCTGCGGCGCAATCTCCAGCCGGACGCGGAGGCCATGGGCACGTGGAACCCCCCGCCTCCGGACACCCCTTACGGAATGGCCACCTTCGGCGCCCAGTTCGCGGAGGTCGCCGTCGACCCGGAGCTCGGGCTGATCCGCGTAAGGCGCATGACGGGAGCGTTCGCGCCCGGCCGCGTGCTCAACTCCAAGACCGTACGCAGCCAGCTCATGGGCGGCATGCTCTGGGGGCTCGGGCAGGCGCTGCTGGAGTCCAACCACATGCACCCGGCCACCGGGCGCTGGGTCAACTCGAGCCTCGGTGAATACCTGGTGGCGGTGAACGCCGACGCCCCGGACGTCGACATCGAGATCATCGAAGTCGAGGACGGGGTCGTCAATCCGCTCGGGGTGAAGGGCGTCGGGGAGATCGGGCAGGTAGGGGCGAACGCCGCCATCGCCAACGCCGTTCACCACGCCACCGGCCGCCGCGTCCGCAAGATGCCCATCACCATCGAGGACATCATCTGATCCGCCCGACCCTGCGACCGCGTACGCGCGGATGAGGCCGGCCCCCGCTCCCGGGGCCGGCCTCTCGTTCGTGCCGGGCGATGCCGGCCCACGGTCCGTCTCCTGCCCACCTGCCTCATCGGCGGGGATATCGCCCGACACGTCCCGGGCGGCACACACCGAAGGCCCCGTCATTTGCCCGCACTTGGTCATTTCATTGCCTGATCATGCCTGAAACGAGTCCATAGCTTAGGTAAGCCTTGGTTAAGTTGACCCGGCAGCTCGTCCGCCCACCGAACGTTCCGTCAGTCTCAGGAGTCTCTATGTCCGCCCCCGCCCGCAGAAGCAGAACTCTCATAGCCGGCGCAGCCGTTCCGCTCCTGGCGGCGGCATGCCTGACCGGTTGCGCTGAGAAGTCCAAGGGCGGCGCGGAGGGCGGGGTGAAGGTCTCCGCGGACGACAAGGCCTGCGAGGTGTCGGACAAGAAGTTCCCCGCGGGGCACGTGAAGCTGCAAGTGGAGAACAAGGGCTCCAAGGTCACCGAGGTCTACGTCTACGCACCCGGCGACCGCATCGTCACCGAACGGGAGAACATCGGCCCGGGCACCAAGGCCGACATCGTCACGGAGATCAAGGCCGGCACGTACGAGATCGCCTGCAAGCCCGGCATGAAGGGCGACGGCATCCGCCAGAAGGTCACCGTCAGCGGCAAGGGGGCCGCCGCCAAGCGTGACCCGAAGCTGGACGACGCAGTCGCCGCGTACCGCAAGTACGTTCAGAAGCAGGCGGACGAGACGCTGCCCGCGACGAAGAAGTTCACCGACGCGGTCAAGGACGGCGACGTCGACGAGGCGAAGAAGAACTACGCGATCTCCCGCATCGGCTGGGAGCGCACCGAGCCCGTGGCGGAGTCCTTCGGCGACATCGACCCGAAGGTCGACCTTCGCGTGGACGGCCTGGAGGACGGCCAGAAGTGGACCGGCTGGCACACGCTGGAGAAGTCCCTGTGGCAGGAGAAGAAGATCTCCGCGAAGGACAAGAAGCTCGCCGACCGCCTGATGACCGACCTGAAGGACTGGCAGAACCGCGTCGGCAAGGCCGACATCACCCCCACCAGCATGGCCAACGGCGCCAAGGAACTCCTCGACGAGGTGGCCACCGGCAAGGTCACGGGTGAGGAGGAGCGCTACAGCCACACCGACCTCGTCGACTTCGAGGCCAACGTTCAGGGCGCGTTGAAGGCGCACGAGCTGCTGAAGCCGGTGACGGCCAAGAAGGACCCGACGCTGACGAAGGAGCTGGACAAGCAGTTCGCCGCGATCGACAAGCTGCTGGACGAGCACCGGAAGGGCGACGGCTTCGTCTCCTACGACACCGTCGGCAAGGCCGAACGCAAGAAGCTCGCGGACGGCGTGAACGCCCTGGCCGAACCGCTCTCGCGGCTCGCAGCCGCCGTCGCCTCCTGAGGCGCGGAAGATGACTGACGAGCAGACCCCGGAGCAGCCGGCCGA
>NZ_JACBXA010000261.1 GCF_013870515.1 Streptomyces albidus (ex Kaewkla and Franco 2022)
CCGTCGGTGCTCCGCGTGGACGTCGAGGAGATGCCCTACCTGCTCGACCACTGCTTCTTCCGGCAGCGGCCCGACTGGCCCGACCACGCGGACCGTTGGCCGATCGTGCCCGCCACGACGGTCATCGGGCACCTCATGGAGATCGCGGAACGCGCCGCCCCCGGCATGCGTGCCGTCGGGCTGAGCGAGGTGCGGCTGCTGAAGTGGATCGAGGCCATACCCGCCGTCGACGTCCCCGTCACCGTACGGAGACTGGCCCCGGACAAGGTCGAGGTCGGTCTGACCGGATCGTCCCGCGCAGTGGTCGAACTCGCCGAGAAGCACGACCCGGCGCCCGCGCCGTGGCCGGTCGATCCGGCGGCCGACCGCGTCCCGGAGATGCGCGCGGAGGAGCTCTACACCGAGCGCTGGATGTTCCACGGCCCGAAGTTCCAGGGCGTGACCGCGCTGACGGCGATCGGCGAGCGGCACGTGCGCGGTGAGATCACCGCGCCCGAGGCGCCGGGTTCGCTGCTGGACAACGTCGGCCAGATCCTCGGCTACTGGATCATGGCCTCGCTCACCGAGCGTACGACCGTCTTCCCCGTGAGCATGGACCAAATCCGCTTCCACGGTCCGGAGCCGGGCGTGGGGGAGCGTCTGACCTGCTCCATCCGCATCACCGGCGTCACCGACAGCACGCTGACCGCGGACATGCAGCTGGTCCACGAGGGCCGCGTGTGGGCCGAGTTGAAGGGCTGGACGGACCGCCGGTTCGACACCGACCACGGCATCCGGGCAGTGGACCGCTTCCCCGGCTCCAACACGCTCTCCACGCAGCAGCCCGAGGGCTGGTCACTGGTGCACGAGCGCTGGCCGGACCTGGCGACGCGCGAGCTGATGATGCGCAACATGCTCGGCGGAGCGGAACGCGCCGGTTACGGCACGCTGCCGCCGGTACGCAGGCGGCAGTTCCTGCTCGGACGCATCGCGGCGAAGGACGCGGTGCGCGGCCTGCTGTGGTCGGAGGGCGCGGGCGACCTGTACCCGGCCGAGATCTCCGTGCACAACGACGCCGAGGGGCGGCCGTCCGTGCGGGGCGTGCACGGGCGGGACGTCGGAGACGGCCTGGTCGTATCCATCGCGCACCGCGGTGAGACCGGCGTCGCGATCGCACGGCGAGGCCCGTGCGGGATCGACATCGAGGAGGTGACCGCACGGCCGGGCACCACGCTCGACATGGCGTGCGGGCACGAGGAACTCACGCTGCTGCGCAGCCTGGTGGACGGGCTCCCGGAGCCCGGCCCCGAGGGGGCCGGCAGTGAGGCGGTCTGGTTCACGAGGTTCTGGGCGGCGAAGGAAGCCGTCGCGAAGCTGCGTGGCACCGGGCTGCGGGGCCGTCCGTCCGACTACCGCGTGGTGGCGGCGGACACCGACCGGCTCCAGGTGAGGTACGGGGACGAGTCGTACGACGTTCGGGTGCGAGCGACATGCAATCCGCCGGGACTGCCCGAGCGGCAGTACGTGGTCGCGTGGACGGCCGCCTACGAGGAAACAGGAGTGCGAGATGACCACTGACGCGACCGGGTTCGCAACGGCGAAGTCGCCGTTGGGGACCGATGCGGGGGCTGTGCTGGCGGACATCGCCGGCATGTTGCGGGAGTTGCTCGAGGAGTACGGGCTCGACGACGCCGAGATCACCCGGGAGACCACCTTCCACGAGGACCTCGAGCTGGAGAGCATCGACCTCGTGGCGCTGTCGGGGACCCTGCGCGAGCACTACGGGAACCGCGTCAACTTCGCCGAGTTCGTCGCCGACCTCGAACTCGACCAGATCATCGAGCTCACCGTCGGGCAGTTGGTCGACCACGTCGTGGCGTCGCTTCGCGCCACAGAAGCGAGCTGAGCCCGATGAAGATCCGTACCGGAGACATCACCACTCACGTGCAGCGCCTCGACGCGCAGGTAAGCGGCGAGGAGCAGGGCGAGCCGCCTGTCGTGGTGTTCGTGCACGGGCTGCTGACCGACAGCCTGGCCAGCTACTACTTCACCCTCGGCCCGTCCTTCGCCGCCGCGGGCATCGACGTGATCATGTACGACCTGCGAGGCCACGGCCGCAGTGAACGGCCGGAGACCGGCTATCAGATCGAGTGCTTCGTCGACGATCTCGTCGCGCTGCTCGACGCGCTCGGTGAGCGGCGCCGGGTGCACCTGGTGGGCAACTCCTTCGGCGGCACCGTCGCCGCCGGCGCGGCCGCCTGGTACCCGGAGCGCATAGCCAGCCTCACCCTGATCGAGGCCGAGCCGCCGGTCCCCAGGTGGACCGAGCACATGGCCAACGGACTGGCGCTCGCCAAGGAGCAGCTCGTCCACGAAGAGGTCATCGACTGGATCAAGGACAACCGCGGTGCGCACACCGCGCGTCTGTCGCGCCACGCCGGCCGCATCCTCAACTCCACGACGCTCGCCGACGAGGTGTGGAGCGGACGCGTCATCGACGACGACCTCTCAGCGATCACCTGCCCCGTCCTGGCGATCTTCGGCGACGAGTCCGGTCTCGTCGCGCAGGTCCCCCTCTTCGAGTCCATGCTGGAGCGCAGCCGCGTCGTCGTGCTGCCCGAGCAGGGCCACTCCGTCCTGGTGGAGCGCACCAAGGAGACCCGCGAACTGGTGCTGGAGTGGATACGTGAGCACGACCTGACCGAGGCCGCGACGTGACTCGCTTCCTCTTCGTCGTCCCTCCGCTGGTCGGGCACACCAACCCGCTGGTCGGAGTCGCCGACGAACTGACCCGCCGAGGCCACCGGGTGGCCTGGGCGGGTTATCCGGACCAGATCCGACGGCTGGCCGGAGAGGACACCGAGGTCTTCGAGACGCAGATGCCGGACGCCGGTCTGACGAGGGGGCCGAAGCTGACGGGACCGGCCGCGTTCCAGTTCCTGTGGGAGGAGTTCTTCTTCCCGCTGGCCGGACTCATGGCGCCCGGAGTCGACGCCGCCGTCCGGGAGTTCGGACCCGACGTGATCGTCAGCGACCAGCACGCCGTCGCGGGCGCCCTGGTCGCCGAACGTCACGGCATTCCGTACGTGACGTCCGTGACGACGTCGGCCGAGTTGACCGACCCGCTCTCCTCGATGCCCAAGGTCGAAGCCTGGCTGCAGGGCCTGTTCCGGTCGCTGCGGGAGCAGTTCGGGGACCCGGAGCACAGCACGGACCCCCGCTACTCGCCGCACGGCATCGTCGCCTTCACGGGCCGCGCGCTGCTGGGCGACACACCGCTGCCCAACGACCATGTGCAGCTCGTGGGCCCCGCGATCGCACCGCGGGCCGCCCAGTCCGGCTTCCCCTTCGCGGAGTTGGACCCGCAGCGCCGCAAGGTGCTGGTGACGCTGGGCACGGCCAACGTGGACGCGGGCGAACGGTTCCTCGGTGAGGCGGTCACGGCCCTCGACGGCCTGCGCGAGACCGTCCAGGGCATCGTCGTCGACCCGGGCGGACTGCTCGCCGAGCGGCCCGGCGGGATCCCCTCCAGCGTGCTGGTACGCGAGTACGTGCCCCAACTCGACCTGCTCCCGCACCTGGACGCCGTCGTGTGCCACGGCGGCCACAACACCGTGTGCGAGTCGCTGTACCACGGCGTACCGCTCGTGCTCGCCCCGATCCGCGACGACCAGCCGATCGTCTCCGGGCAGGTCGTCGACGCGGGCGCGGGGATACGCGTCCGCTTCAACCGGGTCGACGCCCCACGGCTCGCGAAGGCGATCGAGTCCGTACTCGATCCCTCCGAGGGCTACAAGGCCGCGGCCGAGGCGGCCGCCGGCTCCTTCCGATCCGCCGGCGGTGTCACAGCCGCCGCCGACCATCTCGACAGCGTCGCCGCGAGAACGGCGAACGTCCAGGCAGCAGGCTGATTTCCGCCCGACCAGCGACCTCAGGACCTCACATGACGACGGCTCCCGGATCCCACGAACCCTTCGGGTTCTTCCAGGGCTCCCAGCCTCAGGCTGCACCGCCGCAGTACCCGACCGCGCCCACGAGCGGCGGGGACCCGCGGGCGAGCATCCTGCGGATCGACCACCGCAAGCGCGCCCCGCTGCGCGTTCTGATGGGGTACGCACGTCCCCACCGCCTCGTCCTGTTCGCGACGTTGCTTCTCGTGCTGGCGGCCAGCGGGGCGGGGCTCATGCAGCCGCTCGTGGCGCAGCAGGTGCTCGGTTCGCTCTCCAGCGGCAAGGACGTGGTCGGGCCGGTCGTCGTCCTGGGCGCGCTGGTCGTTCTGGGTGCGGGCCTCACCGGTCTGCAGTCCTGGTGGCAGCAGCGCACCTCGGAGCGGGTGGTCCGGCGTGTCCGTCAGGACCTGGTGTTCCGGCTGATCCGGCTGCGCATCCCCGAACTCGACCGCCGTCCTCCCGGTGACCTCATCGCCCGCGTGACCTCCGACAGCACCCTGCTGCAGAACGCGGCCACCGAGGGCCTGGTGATGATCGCCAACGGCATCCTCAGCATCGCCGGTGCCGGGGTGCTCATGGGCGTCGTCCACCTCGGACTGCTCGGTGTGACGGTGGGCGTGCTGCTGACCGTCGGCCTGGTGATGGGCGGCATCCTGCCCCGCATCCGCAAGGCGGTCGCGCGTGCGCAGGAGTCGATCGGCGCGGTGGGCTCCGCCCTGGACCGCACGCTCGGCGCCGCCCGTACCGTGAAGGCCAACGGCGCCGAGGACCGGGAGACGGAGGTCGCCGGACGCGCGATCGACGGCGCCTATCAGGCCGGTCTGGTCGGCGCCCGGTACGTGGCGCTGGTCAAGATCCTCTCGGGAGTCTCGATCCAGGCGGCGTTCCTCGCCGTGCTCGGCGTCGGCGGCGCGCTGGTCGCCGCGGGAGACATGAAGACGCCCGAGCTGATCGCCTTCCTCCTCTACGTCTTCTACCTGGCCAGCCCCATCGGCTCCCTCGTCGCCGGCCTGGGCATGCTCCAGCAGGGACTGGGCGCGGTCGGCCGCATCGAGCAGATCAAGCGGATGGCCGTCGAGGCGGACGTCGACGAGGCGCCCGTGGAGCACAAGCCGCCCCGCACCGTGAACTCCAACGGGCACCCCACGCCCGACGCCCCTCCGACGATGAAGCTGAAGCAGATCTCCGCCCATCCGGCGCCGCCGACCATCGAGTTCCGGGATCTTCGCTTCTCCTACCCGGGACGCGGTGCGGCGCTGAAGGGGATCTCCTACACCATCCCCGGTGGCACCCAGACCGCACTGGTCGGGCTCTCCGGCGCGGGCAAGACGACCATGTTCGCCCTGCTGCAACGGTTCTACGACCCGACGGCGGGCCAGATCATCATCGACGGCGTGGACATCGAGACGATGCGCCGGGCCGAGGTGCGCAGGCGCATCGCGTACGTGGAACAGGACTCGCCGGTCATGGCGGGAACGCTGGAGGACAACCTCAAGTACTCGGCCACCAACGCCTCGAACGCCGACATCGCCGAAGCGCTGCGCGTGACCCGTCTGGACTCGATGATCGAGCGGCTTCCCGACGGACTGCGCACCGAGGTCGGTAACCGGGGCGTCACGCTCTCCGGCGGTGAACGCCAACGGCTCGCCATCGCAAGGGCGTTGCTGCGCAAGCCGGAGGTTCTGCTGCTGGACGAGGCGACCGCCCAGCTCGACGCCCGTAACGAACACGCGTTGCGCGACGCGGTGGACCAGGCCGCACAGCGCTGCACCGTCATCCTCATCGCGCACCGGCTCTCGACGGTCACCCACGCGGACCAGATCGTCGTCATGGAGCACGGCGAGGTGCGCGCACTCGGCAGCCACGAGCAACTGGTGAAGACCGATCCGCTCTACCGCGAACTCGCCGCCTCGCAGATGCTGGTCGGCGAAGGCAACGGTTCGGCGGACGGCTCGCCCGACGCACTGGCGAAGGCGGCTCGCTGAGCCCGGCGCCGCCGGCGGACCTCCCGGCGGCGCCCCCTCGATGGGGCGGTCCCGGTCTGCATCTGATCGCAGGCGCAACATGAGCGAAGGGCGCCCGCCGAAACCGGCGGACGCCCTTCACTTCCGCCGCGTGCGGCGGTGAACCTGTCGGTCAGCCCATGAGGGGGTTCAGGGCGGCGAGGTAGCCGTCCCGGTGACCTTCCACATTCGGGTGGTAGGACTCATTGAGCTTGTCCCACTCCAGGCTCGTGACCCATTCCGATCCGCCGGAGCAGAGCGTGTGCGGGTCGAAAACCGGCCGCGCGTCCAGGAAAGTGAAACCGGCTTCCTGCGACCGCGCGGACATGATCTCGGCGAGCGTGTCGGCCGCGGAGTTCAGAGCGGTGCGCTCCTTGTCACTGAGACCGAGAATGCCGCAGTTACCTCCAATTGTGTAGAGACGCGGATATCCGACGACGATGACCTTCGCGGACGGAGCGGCCGCTCGCACGGCTGCGTAGGTCTGCGAAAGGGCGGGTGACAGCGAGCCGGTCGCAGCCGCCTTCGCCGCCTCGACGCCGGCGATGCAGTCGGCGTCATCCGTGGTGAGGATGCAGTTCTTGAGAACGTCGACGAATCCGACGTCGTTGCCGCCGACCTGGAGCGTCACCAGGGACGTGTCCGGAGTCAGCTGCCCGACCTGCGAATTCATGATGTCGGCGGTGGTCGCACCGGAGCAGGCGGCCTCCACGAAGCCGACGTTCGGGTGCGCGGCGGCCCACAGCCTGGTGTAGGAAGTGGGTCCCTTACGGCACGCGTCGTCAGGGTTGTCGTAGCTGCGCGTGCCTACCGCGACAGTGTACGAATCTCCCAGAGCGACGTACTTACCCTCGGCCGCATGTGCCCCTGGTGCGATTGTGGCCATGGCCACGAACGCCAGCAGTGCGGCGAACAGCAGCTTTAAAGAGCGCATGAAGTTGTCTTCTCCGAAGGGTGGGGGATGAGAACACCATAGAAATAGCAGGACACTTCACTCTCTGAATACGGTCCGGTCTGTAATATTTGGATCACGATTCGATAAACGCATTGATTGTGGATCATGTATCCCGGGTCACCCCAAGTGGCAATGCGGGCCAATCTGGGCGTCTTTCTTTTCAAACTTTCCGCGATCGTTCCCGGGGAATTGCGGGCGCTATTCCCGGTGCGGAGAAAGGGCGGGAGGCCGACTCCGTGGAGTGGGTGGGGGCCGCCCCCGCTGCCTGCTGTGAAGGCCCTTCACGTGACCGTCACCTCGCCGCCCGATCATCTCCTCGCCCGCTCTGACGCAAGGTCAATTCACGATCGCAACGAACTCGTACGGGTGGAGACCTTCCCGCGCCCGCACCGTTCGTCGCTCGTTCGAGGGGTTGCACCGGAGACGGAACGGTTCAGCGCGAGAGCGGTGCATACCGTCCGGGGCATGCACGTCACGAGCAACGCCGCCCCCGCTCCCGTTCCGGAAGAGGCCGGTCCACCACGTCCGCCGACGGCCGCCGCCTTGACGGAGCTCCGCGTCTCCGCGTTCCGCTCGCTGCGCGACCGCACGGTGCCGCTCACGCCGGTGACCCTGCTGAAGGGGCCCAGCGGCAGCGGCAAGTCCAGCGTTCTCGAGGCGTACGAAGCCCTGGCCAGGCTCGGGGGCGGCGAGGCGCTCGGCGAGGTCTTCGCGCGGACGTCGGGCGGCGCCGGTGCATGCGTACCGCTCACCGCGCGCCCCGACGGCGAGGGCAGACGGGGATTCCGGTTCGGCTGCACGGTGAACGGGCCGGCCGGGCTCGTACGCCTCGATCTGGCAGTACAGGCCGAGCCCGCACTGCGCATCGTCGGCGAACGGCTCTCCGCGCAGGACGGCCGCACGCTTCT
>NZ_JACBXA010000262.1 GCF_013870515.1 Streptomyces albidus (ex Kaewkla and Franco 2022)
TCGCGCAGCCGCGCGAAGCTGGTGTCGGGTGCCGGTACGAATCCCGTACGAGGGGTGCTCGACGGCGACGCGTTCGCCGCGCGGGGTCAGCAGCCGGGCGAGAGCCGCGACAGCGCCCATCGCACCGGTGGTGACCATGATCTGTTCGGGCATGGTCGGCACCCCGCGGGCCGTGTAGCGCGCGGCGAGGGCCTCCCGGAGGGCGGGCAGGCCGGCGGGGTAGTTGCCGTGCGTGTGGGTGTAAGGGGCGAGGTCGCTCACGGCCCCCTGGAAGGCGTCGGTGAGGTGGGGTTCGGGGGCGAGAAAGGTGGCGCAGGCCAGGTCGATGACCGACCCGGCGGACTCCGGCGGCAGCGGTTCCAGCCCTCGGGTGGGCAGCGGCTTCCCCGCGGGCACGGCCGTCCAACTGCCCGACCCCCGACGGGAGGCCAGGAATCCGTCGCTCCGCAGCGCCTCGAAGGCGGCGGCGACGGTCGTACGGCTGACGCGGAGCGCGGCGGCCAGTTCACGCTCGGCGGGAAGGCGGGTGGCCACGGGGATGCGGCCTTCGAGGACGAGCAGGCGTACGCCGTCGGCCAGAGAGCGGTAGGCCGGGACGCGGTGCCCGTCCTCGGCCGCGGTGGCGGCCCGCTGGGAGGCCAGGAGCCGCGCCAGCTGCGGTGCGCCAACGGCAGAGGTCCACTGAGCCATGATTCCGGTCCACCTTCCCCTGATTGGCCATGGAGGTGGCCTGGTCCTAGGGCCCAGACTGCCACGCATCCGCTCACCGGCGCCAGCACGTCACATCTCGGGCGCAGCACCAGAGGGGCCACCAAGGAGGAAGGGGCGCGCCTTGTCCGTCTTCGGCAGCTCAGAAGCTGATCGTTCGCAGAGCCGACATGTCGGCCGCCGTCTGGTGCAGTTGTACGTGGGCCTCCTGCTGTACGGGGCGAGCGCCGGGCTCATGGTGCAGGCGGATCTCGGCCTCGACCCCTGGGACGTACTGCACCAGGGCCTCTCCAGGCACACCGGCCTGTCAATCGGCGTGATCGCGATCATCGCGGGCGCGCTGGTCCTCCTGCTCTGGGTGCCGATGCGGCAGCGTCCCGGCCTGGGCACCGTCTCCAACGTGGTGCTGGTCGGTGCGGCGATGGACGGCATCATCTGGCTCGTACCCCCGCCGGACGCCCTTGCCGTACGGATCCCGCTCATGCTGGGGGCGGTCGTGCTCAACGGCGTGGCCACGGGGCTCTACATCTCGGCCCGCTTCGGCCCCGGTCCTCGCGACGGCCTGATGACGGGGCTGCACCGGGTGACGGGCCGCTCGATCCGCCTCGTCCGTACGGGGATCGAGGTGACCGTGCTCGCGACCGGACTGCTGCTGGACGGCACGGCGGGCGTGGGCACCGTCGTGTACGCGCTGGCGATTGGCCCGCTCTCGCAGCTCTTCCTCCGCATCTTCGCCGTGCCCGAGTCGGAAAACGCAGCGACGGCGGACCCCGGGGAGGAATCCGGCTCCTCTGACACCGGCTCGTCTCACGTCGTGACCCGCGGAACCCCGACCGGGGACGGACCGGGAGGGCGGCGGCGCGGCCGGTGGAGGGGCCGCGCGATACTGCGGCGGTGACGAGCCGAGACCCTTCCCCTCCCCCAGTGCGCCGAGGCCACCTCCGGAAGCCGCGGCACCCGTTCCTCGACCACCCCGCTCCGCTGGCACTCGCGCACCGCGGCGGCGCGGCCGAGGGCCTGGAGAACACCCTCAGCGCCTTCGCCGGCGCGGTGGCTCTGGGCTACCGCTACCTGGAGACGGACGTACACGCCACCGCCGACGGGCAGTTGGTCGCCTTCCACGACGACACGCTGGACCGGATGACCGACGCGCACGGACCGATCTGCGCGCTGCCCTGGTCCGAGGTGCGGCGGGCGCGTGTCGGCGGCACCGAACCACTGCCGCTGATGCGGGAGTTGCTGCGTGCCTTCCCCGGGGTGCGCTGGAACATAGACGTCAAGGCGGAGCCGGCGCTCCTGCCGCTGCTGGATCTGCTGGCGGAACAGGACGCGTGGGACCGGGTGTGCGTCGGCTCCTTCGACGAGTCCCGCGTGGCACGCGCCCAGGACCTCGCCGGGCCCCGCCTGGCGACCTCCCTGGGTACGAGCGGCGTGCTGCGGCTGCGCCTCCGGTCGTACGGAGTGCTGCCTGTCTGGGCGCTGCGCCGCAACGCCGTGTGCGTGCAGGTCCCCGAACACAGCGGTTCGGGGGTGCGGCTGGTGGACCGCGCCTTCCTGCGGGCGGCCCACGCGAGGCGGATGCAGGTGCACGTCTGGACGGTCAACGAACGAGATCGGATGCAGGAGTTGCTCGACCTCGGCGTTGACGGCATTGTGACCGATCACATCGAGACACTGCGCGACGTCCTCACCGAGCGGGGCGCGTGGCTGCCCGGCCCCGAGCACCCGTAGGCCGCGGTCCGCGTGCATCGCCCGTCGCTGATGCGGACAGGACGGGCGGCGCGTGCCGGCATCGGCCATGGCGCCGGCAGAGCGAGGGGGACGAGTTGTGAGTGCTGTCGTCACGGAGGCCGGAGACGGCACGGCCGAAAACCGCCGGGAGCAGCGCGGCTGGTACTTCTACGACTGGGCGAACTCGGTCTTCTCCACCACCGTCCTCACCGTCTTCCTGGGTCCCTACCTGACGGGGATCGCCAAGGCGGCGGCGGACGCGGACGGTTACGTGCACCCGCTGGGCATCCCGGTGCGGGCCGGCTCCTACTTCGCCTACTCGGTGTCGCTCTCGGTGCTGCTGTCGGTGTTCGTGATGCCGCTGGCCGGTGCGGTGGCAGACCGTACGGGCCGGAAGAAGCCGATCCTCGGAGCCTCCGCCTATCTGGGCGCGGGCGCGACCGCCGCGATGTTCTTCCTGGAGGGCGACCGCTATCTGCTCGGCGGGGCGCTGCTGGTCGTCGCCAACGTGGCGTTCGCGGTGGCCGTGGTCATCTACAACTCCTTCCTCCCGCAGATCGCGGGCCCCGAGGAGCGGGACGCGGTCTCCTCGCGCGGATGGGCCTTCGGCTACGCCGCGGGTTCACTCGTACTGGTGGGGAACCTCGCGCTCTTCCTCAACCATGAGGCGCTCGGAGTCAGCGAGGGCTCGGCCGTGCGGATCTGCATCGCCTCGGCCGGTGTGTGGTGGGCCGTCTTCACCGTCATACCGCTGCTGAGGCTGCGCGAGCGGCCGGGCACGGTCGCCGGTGCACGGGTGTCGGTGCTCAGCGGTTGGCGGCAGTTGGCGGACACCGTGCGCGAACTGCGGCGCTACCGGCTGACGATGCTCTTCCTGCTGGCGTATCTCGTCTACAACGACGGCGTGCAGACCGTCATCACACAGGCCTCGGTCTTCGGCTCCGAGGAGCTGGGTGTCGACCAGACGACGCTCATCGGGGCGGTGTTGCTCGTGCAGGTGCTCGCCGTCGCGGGCGCGCTGCTGATGGAGCGGCTGGCACGGAAGTTCGGGGCGAAGAACACGGTTCTGGCCTCGCTGGTGGCCTGGTCGGGGATCGCAGCGACCGGTTACTTCCTGCCGGCGGGCGTCCCGGTGCTCTTCTTCGTGCTCGCGGCCGGGATCGGGCTGGTGATGGGCGGCAGTCAGGCGCTGTCGCGTTCACTGTTCTCGCAGTTGGTGCCGCGCGGCAAGGAGGCGGAGTTCTTCTCGCTGTACGAGGTGAGCGACCGCGGGACGAGCTGGCTGGGACCACTGGTGTTCGGGCTCGCCTACCAGCTGACGGAAAGCTACCGGGCTGCGATCATTTCCCTGGTCGTCTTCTTCGTCCTGGGTTTCGTACTGCTGTGGCGGGTACCGGTGGACAAGGCAGCGGAAGCCGCGGGCAACCCCTCGCCGGACCGGATTTAGAGGAATCGGCAGCGGCCCGGTAGTGTACGCCCTCGGCTCGCCGGATGGACCGTTACTTCGCGGCAAACAGATGAGAACGCTGGGTGACATCTCCTGTCAGTTGTGACAAACCGGTCATTGGTGGGTACACGCAGAGCGGCACGACGGACGACGCATCTCCCGTTTCGGGAATCTTCACCGCCGACCGGACGTTGACCAGATGACGACGACAGCGACACCTGTCCTGTGGGCGACAAGCCCGGGAGGCACGAATTCATGAGTGAGCGAGCTCTTCGCGGCACGCGACTCGTGGTGACCAGCTACGAGACCGACCGCGGTATCGACCTGGCACCGCGCCAGGCCGTGGAGTACGCATGCCAGAACGGCCATCAATTCGAGATGCCGTTCTCTGTAGAGGCCGAGATCCCGCCCGAGTGGGAGTGCAAGGTGTGCGGTGCACAGGCACTCCTGGTCGACGGGGAAGGGCCGGAGGAGAAGAAGGGCAAGCCCGCGCGTACGCACTGGGACATGCTCATGGAGCGGCGCACCCGTGAGGAACTCGAAGAGGTCCTCGCGGAACGGCTGGCCGTTCTGCGCTCCGGCACGATGAATCTCGCGGTACATCCGCGGGACGGCAACAGCAAGCGGAAGTCCGCCTGACAGACGGCCGGCGTTCAGCCGGTCAGCGACAAGCGCGCGGGGCCGGTGACCACTTCATGTGGTCACCGGCCCCGCGCGCTGTCGTGTGCGGACTTGTCGTCCGCCGATCACTCGGATCTCTCGGTCACTCCGGTCCGGTCGCGGATCTGTCGCCGCCGGAGCAACTGCCACCGGGTCAGCGGTTCGGCGGGTCGTCGTCGCGGATGATCTCGCCCTCGACGACCTTTCCGTCCGGGCGGTGGATGCGCATCTGCTCCTCCGCGCGGCGGGCCTGCTGGTAGGCGTCGCCGACGGTGCCGGGCGCGAAGCCCGCCTGGCGTTCCAGGTGGCGCTGCGTGGTGCGCCGCATCAGCGCGGCGGTCGGCGGGAAGAGGCACAGCAGCCCCGCCACGTCGGAGAGGACGCCCGGCACCATGATCAACAGGCCGCCGAGCATCACGAGGGCGTTGCCCCCACCCTTGCGGTCCTTGCGGGAGCCGCTCTCAGCTTCCGGCTCGCCTTTCCCCTGCTGAGCGTTCTGCGCCTGCTGAACGCTTTCGGAGAGCCGCCGCCAGGCACGGCGCCCGGCACGCTTGATGACGAAGACACCCACCACGAAGCCGACGAGAAGCACTCCCAGCACGACCAGCCCACCCGCCGCCTGGGCGATGAGGGTGAGCAGCCAGACTTCCAGCACGAGCCAGGCCACCACTGCCAGCGGGATGAACGTGCGGGGCCGTGAACGGCGCCCACGCCCGGACGACCGGTCCTCCGGGCCGCCGGAGCCCGGCTGCTCGCCCGGAGAATTCTGCGGGTACGGTGCGCGACTCGTCATGGTTCAAGTGTGCCTGCGGCCGAGCGCTCTCTTGACCCGGCCCTCGACGCCCCAGGCGGTGACCCGCCACAGTGCCTCGGCCACGATGTCGCGGCTCATCTTGGAATTGCCCCGTACACGCTCGATGAACGTGATCGGGACCTCGACCACGTGGTATCCGGCGCGCACCGCCCGGTGGGCCAGGTCCACCTGGAAGCAGTACCCCTGCGAGGCCACGTCGTCCATGCCGAGCCCTTTGAGCGTCTCGGCGCGGAAGGCGCGGTAGCCGCCGGTGACGTCGCGCAGCGGGACGTCGAGGAGGATCCGCGAGTAGATGCTGCCGCCGCGGGAGAGGAACTGCCGTGAGCGCGGCCAGTTGACGACCCTCCCGCCCGGCACCCAGCGCGAGCCGAGCACCAGGTCCGCCCCCTTCAGGGCGGTCAGAAGGCGGGGCAGTTCCTCGGGCTGGTGCGAGCCGTCGGCGTCCATCTCCACCAGCACGCCGTAGCCGTGGTCGATGCCCCACCGGAAGCCGGCCAGGTAGGCGGCGCCCAGCCCTTCCTTGCCCTGGCGGTGGAGCACCTGGATGTGCTCGTCCTGCGCCGCCAGTTCATCGGCGATCTTGCCTGTGCCGTCGGGGCTGTTGTCGTCCGCGACCAGGATTCGGGCTTCCGGGACGGCCTCCCGTACGCGCGCGGTCACGGCCTCGATGTTGTCGGCCTCGTTGTAGGTCGGGATGATCACCAGGACCTTGCCGAGCGGGCCGAAGCTCCGCGCCTGTCTGCCGTCGGTCACCGCTCTTGCCCCTCGTGGTTCTGCCGTGCGTCGGTCTGCTGCGCCGCCTGCCGTACGGACCGGCTGCGTCGCCCGGCGAACCAGGCGGCGGCGCAGGAGAGGACGCCCACCATAGCGATCACCCACTCCGGGGCGGCGCCGACGCGGTCGGCCAGGGTGATGTCGTCCCGCAGCGGAAGCCGGGCGGTGAGGACGTCCCGCTCGAACTCCTGGGTGCGCTGCTCGATCGTGCCGTCGGGCGCGACGATCGCGCTGATGCCGCTGGTCGCGGCGGTGACGATTGCGCGGCCGTGCTCGACGGCGCGGAGCTTGGACATCGCCAACTGCTGTTCCGGCTGGCCCGTGTTGCCGTAGGTGGCGTTGTTCGTCTGGACGACGAGAGCACGGGCGCCGGCATTGACGGTGTCGCGGGGGATCTCGTCGTAGGCGACCTCGAAGCAGATGACGTCGCCGAGCCGGGCGGGGCCCGTCTGGAGAACACCCGAATGGTCTCCGGGCCAGAAGTCCCGGGGAATCCGCTCAAGGCGGGTGATCACCTTGCTGAGCTCGTCCCGGAAGGGCACGTACTCGCCGAACGGCACCGGGTGCTGCTTGGTGTAGGAGGCACCGGGGCCCTTCTTCGGGTCCCAGACGATGCCCTGGTTCTTGACGTAACCCTCACGGGTGGGGTGTTCGACGAGCGCGCCGACCAGGATGGGGACGCCGACCGCCTGAGCTGCCCTGTCGATGCGCTCGCCCGCCTCGGGCCACCTGTAGGGGTCGAGGTCGGAGGCGTTCTCGGGCCAGATCACCAGGTCGGGGCGCTTCGCCTTGCCCGCCTTGACCTTGCGGGCGAGGTCGAGGGTGGCGTCTACGTGGTTGTTGAGGATCTTCATGGGGCGGCCCAGGAAGTCCATGCCGGCCTGCTGCACGTTGCCCTGGACGACCGCGATGTCGGCGGTGTCGTCGGCGGCGGTGGGCACCGGCACGGCGAAGCCGGCTCCCGTGACGACCGCGGCGAGGACCAGCGAGCCGACCACGGTAACGAAGCGGCCGCGGCCGGGACCGGGACGTGCGGAGGAGGCCGTGGCGTCCGCCGCTGCGCCGGCGGCCGACCCGGCGCGCAGGCTCCAGGCGGCGACGGCCACGCCGGCGATCGCCGTGCCGGTCAGCGCCGCGGCGAAGGTGACCAGCGGCGCTCCGCCGAGGGCGGCCATCGGCGTGTAGGGCGAGCCGGTGTTGGCGAAGGCGAGCCGCCCCCAGGGGAAGCCCCCGAAGGGCAGCCGGTCGCGTGCCCACTCCTGTGCGACCCACAGGCAGGCGCCCCACAGAGGCCACAGCGGCAGCCGGGAGGTGGCGGCCAGCGCGGCCGAGAGGGCGACGACGAACAGGGACTCGAGGAAGGCGAGCCCCAACACCGCGTCCCAGCCCACGACATGGAGCCACTTGAGGAGCACGGTGAAGAAGGGCCAGCCGAAGGCCAGACCCGTCCAGGCGCCCTGGCGGGCGGTGCGCCCCCGCGTGAGGAGGCTGAGCGCGGCGACGGCCACGAGGGAGAGCGGCCACAGCCCGTACGGAGGGAAGGCGAAGGCAAGCGCGATGCCGGAGGCCGCGGCCCCCGCCGTGCGCGG
>NZ_JACBXA010000263.1 GCF_013870515.1 Streptomyces albidus (ex Kaewkla and Franco 2022)
CGTGGCCGTCCACCTCGCGATGGTCTTCCTGCACGTCGCGCCGTCGAACACGCTCACCAAGAAGCACGGTGAAGCCGTCGACGACTACGTCTACCCGGAGTTCGAGCAGAACTGGAAGCTCTTCGCTCCCAACCCGCTGCAGCAGAACATAGCCGTGCACGCGAGGGCCCGGGTCGCCAAGGACGACGGCGGTACGGAGACCACGGGCTGGGTCAACCTCTCGGCCATGGACGGCAAGGAGATCGACCACAACCTCGCCCCCAGCCACGTCCAGCAGAACGAACTCCGCCGCGCGTGGGAGTTCTTCAGCGGCTCGCACGACGAGAAGGGCAAGGCCCTCGGGCTGCGCGGCGAGCTGTCCGAGAGCTACATGAAGCGAATAGTGATGCTCCGCTTCGGGCCCGAACTCAACGGGGGCTCGGTGGAGCGCATCCAGGTCCGCTCCGCCACCGCACCGGTTCCGCCGCCGAAGTGGAGTGACGAGAAGCTGGACCTCAAGACCGACTACCGGGTCCAGCCCTGGTGGCCGGTCAGCAGCGCGGACCTTCCGGGGGGCTGGGACAAGTGAACGAGCAGCAGGAGCCCAAGGACGAATGGGCCGCGGCACCGACCGTGCAGCCGACGTCCGCCGCGTTCCCGGGGCAGCGCGAGCCCGTCGAGTCCGGTGAACGGACCGGGACGGCCCCCTCCCACGAACCGCACGCACCCTCCTACGGGCCGAGCGCCCCCGAAGCACCCCCGGCGTCCCGCGCCGAAGGCGCCCTGGCACGCGGCATCGCCCGCGTCACGGGCGGCGCACTCGCCCCGTACCAGACCGCTGTCGTACGCATCGGATTCGCCGCCACCTGGCTTCTCTTCATGCTCCGCGAGTGGCCGAACCGGCACGAGCTGTACGGACCGGACAGCCCGTGGAGCTGGGCTCTCGCCGACCGGCTGATCGAGTCCAACCACGCCTTCACGGTGCTGCTGTGGTCCGACGGCGCCGTCTGGTTCGAGTTCGTCTACCTGCTGGCGATCGCGTCCGCCGTCGCCCTGCTGGTCGGCTGGCGCACCCGTACCGTCTCCGTGCTCTTCATGATCGGTGTGCTGGCGCTGCAGAACCGCAGCGTCTTCATGGGCGACGGCGGCGACAACGTCATACATCTGATGTCGATGTACCTGGTGCTCACGCGCTGCGGGCAGGTCTGGTCACTCGACGCCCGCCGGGAGCGCCGGCGCGGAGTCATGCCGGCGGAGGAACGCGACACGGTGGGCGTCGCGCTGTGGTTCGTGTTCGGCGCGGTCCTGGTGGCCGCCACGATCACGGGCGGACTCAGCCTCGGCTGGGGCCTGTTCTTCTGGGTGCTGTGGGCGTCGCACGCCGCCTGGCGCCTGGTCAACCGCTACGCGCCCCACAGCGAGGTCCGCAGCGTCTGCGACATGCTGGCCAACCTGGCGCACAACGGCGCGATGCTCGTCATCGTCGTCGAGGTCTGCCTGATCTACTCGACGGCGGGCTGGTACAAGATCCAGGGTTCCCGCTGGCAGGACGGCACCGCCGTCTACTACCCGATGAACCTGGACTACTTCTCGCCGTGGCCGGAGCTGAACGTCGTCCTGGCGGGCAGCGGCCTCATCACGCTGCTGGTCACCTACGGAACGGTCGCCGTCCAGGTCGCCTTCCCGTTCGCGTTGTTCAACCGGCGCGTCAAGAACGTGCTGCTCGCCGCCATGATCACCGAGCACCTCAGCATCGCGCTGCTGCTCGGTCTGCCGTTCTTCTCGATGGCGATGGTGGCCGCGGACGCCGTCTTCCTGCCCACGGTCGCACTGCTCTGGCTCGGCGCGCGGTTCTCGGGGGGACGGAAGCGGCTGCTCGCGCGGCTCCGCCCCTCCCGCGGCTCACACGAGAGCGGCCGAGGCGGAGCGGGGGGCGACGTGTACGACGCCGACCCGTCAGCCGCCCCTCCCACGGCTCCGCAGCAGCGGAGCGGTGACGGTGTGTCCGTACGCTGACGACATGACCGTACGGCTGACGGCGTGAGCGCCGGACAGAGCGCCGCGCCGTTGCTGCGGCAGTGGCGGGACCTGGGCGCGGACAACGTGCTTCTGGACGGGTTCCACGCCCTCAAGCACGCGCTGCGTTTCGACGCGAGCGTCCTGCTGGCGCTGACCGGCGACCGCGAGGCGGTGCTGGCTCTCGCAAGGGACCTCGCCCCTGATCTGACCGGGACGCTGGAGGAGCTGCTGCGGGAGGTGCCCGTCGGGACGCTGCACGAACTCCTGCCGCGGCCTCATCCCACCGGCGTCGCGGCGTTGGCGGTCCGGGGCAGCGGCCGTGCCCGTCCACTGGCACGGAGCGAGGCCGACGGCGACGCTCCCCGTACGGCGCCGGTGGTCGTGCTCGACAACCCGCGGCATCTGGGCAACGTGGGAGCGGTGATCCGGCTGGCGGCGGGGGCGGGGGCCGCGGGGGTTCTCACCACCGGCACCGTCGATCCCTGGCATCCCAACGTCGTCCGGGCCAGCGCCGGACTGCACTTCGCCACAGCTGTCGCGCAGTGCGAACCGTCAGCTCTTCCGCCCGGGCCTCTCTACGCGCTCGACCCGGAGGGCGAGGACATCCGCACCCTCGCGCTTCCCGACGACGCTCTGATCGCCTTCGGGTCCGAGCGGCACGGTCTGTCGAGCGAGCTGCGGGAGCGTGCCGGCCGTCTGGTGGCGCTGCCCATGCAGCCCCAGGTCTCCAGCTACAACCTGGCCACCAGCGTCGCGATGACGCTCTACCACTGGATGTCAGGCCGCCGCCCGGACGCCGGGGACGACTGAGGGTCCGCCTGTGCGGCGGCGCTTCGTCCTGCCTGAGCACCGACCCGTGCGCGTACGGGCAGACCGCACTGAACAGGTCCGCGTGAACAGCCGGGCCGTCGCACGAGCAGGATCTGCCGGTTGAGCGCCTGCTTGTTCAGGCCTCGCTTGATCAGACAGCGCGGACGGTCACAGGTACGGCCCGCCGGAGCGCGCCGGGCGGCCGGGCTCCTCGTCGCCGAGTGTGCCGTCCTCGGGGAGGGTCCCGGGAGGCAGCGCCCTGCGCATCTGCTCCAGCTGCGCTCGCGCGGCCATCTGCTGCGCGAAGAGTGCGGTCTGGATGCCGTGGAAGAGCCCTTCGAGCCAGCCCACGAGCTGAGCCTGCGCGATGCGCAACTCCGCGTCGGTCGGCACGGAGTCCTCGGTGAACGGCAGCGAGAGCCGTTCCAGCTCCTCGATCAGCTCGGGCGCCAGGCCGTCCTCGAGCTCCTTGATGGAGCTCGTGTGGATCTCCTTCAGCCGGACCCGGCTCGCCTCGTCCAGAGGTGCGGACTTCACTTCTTCGAGCAGCTGCTTGATCATGCTGCCGATCCGCATGACCTTCGCGGGCTGCTCGACCATCTCCGTGACGGGGACCTCAGCCTGCTCGTCGCCTTCTCCGCCCGCTGCTTTGGAGTCGGCGCTCCCGAGAGCCATGCCGTCCGGTCCGACGACCAAGACCTGCTGGTTCTCCCGTGGCCGTTCGTTGCTCGGCTGTGTCATGTCTCCATTCTGCATGCAGCTCTCCGGCGCACGGCGGTCGCCTCCCGTCCACACGACGGGCTCACACTCAGCTACGGCGCAGACGCAGCGCGATGAGGGCGAGACCAAGGCCGATCGAGGTCAGCCCCGCACCCAGCGGCAGTACGGGGGAGACCTCGCCGGTCGCCGCCTCGGCGGGGCCGCGCCCCGTCCCGGCTCGCGGGTACTGCTCGACGGGGTCGGGTTCGTAGAGTTCGTCCGACTCGAAGACGACACCGGTCTCGTCCGCGACGTCCGTCCCGGCGGAGTCGCCGCCGGCACGACGGGCGTCGTCCGCAGCGTCCGACTCTCCCTGGGAGCGGTCCGGTTTCGGGCTCCCCGAGGGTGTGCCGTTCTGCTCGGGCCGTACGGACGACGGTGACCGCTCCGGCTGTACGGAACCTGCGGGCTTCGACGCCGCGTCCGCCGGGTGTGCGGAGACCGGTGTGCGGTGCCGGCGCTCCGGCCGGCTGCTCTCGGTGTCGGACCGCCCGGCCCGCTCCCGACTCCCGTTGTCCGCCCTGGACTTTGCGCCCGGCTTGCGGTGCTCGTGCTCCGAGGCATGGGTGCCCCCGGTGGAGTTCTCGGCCGTCACGTGCCGCCGGGCGGCCTCCCCGGCCGCCGGTGCGGAGGCGAGGGAGGTGCGCGAAGTCCCGCCGCTGATCGGTGACTTCCCGGTGCGTGCGGGGATCTGTACCGACACCTCGACCCCGGTGGCGCCGATGAGCGCCTGTACGGGAAGCCCTCCGGATTCCTCAGTCGTGAGCGGCGGTCGGGGGACGAGGTCGTCCACGACTGCCGGTCTCGTGACGCTGATCCGGTCCGGCCCGCCCCGCTGACGTGCACCGGGGTCGGATGCCGCGCTTGTGAGGGGCGTGACCAGCGCGACCGCTACACAGGGCAGCAGCACGGTCGCGCGGAGTGTGTGGCGTCTGTGCCTCACGGCAGAGACCCTCCCGTTGCGGGTCGTCCAATAATGCAATCAGAGTCACATAATTGGACAAGTCCGGCATCCGGAAGGGTCTCTCTCCGAGCTCCGCTTCTATGCGGTCGTGAGGAGGATCTTGCCCACGTGGCTGCCCTCTTCCATCGCCCGGTGCGCGTCCGCGGCACTGCTCATCGGGAGCGTGCGGTCGACGACGGGCTGTACGCGGCCGTCCGTGAGCAGCGGCCATACGTGTTCACGCACGGCGGCGACGATCGCCGCCTTCTCCGCCGCCGGACGGGCGCGGAGCGAAGTCGCCGTCACTGCAGCCCGCTTGGACAGCAGCGCGGCGAGGTTCAACTCGCCCTTGCGTCCGCCCTGCAGACCGATGATGGCCAGGCGGCCGTTGACGGCGAGCGCCTTGACGTTCCGCTCCAGGTACTTGGCGCCCATGATGTCGAGGATGACGTCGGCGCCCTGGCCGCCGGTGCCCTCGCGCACCTCCTCGACGAAGTCCTGCTCGCGGTAGTTGATCAGGATGTCGGCGCCGAGTTCGGCGCAGCGTTCGAGCTTCTCCTTGCTGCCGGCGGTGACCGCGACCCGGGCGCCGACCGCCTTCGCCAACTGGATGGCCATCGTGCCGATGCCGCTGCCGCCGCCGTGGACGAGCAGCGTCTCCCCGGGACGGAGGTGGGAGACCATGAACACGTTCGACCAGATGGTGCTGGTCACTTCGGGCACCGCCGCGGCGGTCGTCAGGTCGATGCCCTCCGGTACGGGCAGCAGTTGGCCGGTCGGCACGGCGACCTTCTCGGCGTACCCGCCGCCGCCCAGAAGGGCGCACACCTCGTCGCCGACGGCCCATGTGCTCACCCCCGGGCCGAGCGCGGAGATCCGCCCCGAGCACTCCAGGCCGGGATAGGGAGAGGCGCCGGGCGGCGGATCGTAGAAGCCCTGCCGCTGAAGGATGTCGGCGCGGTTGACCGCGCTCGCCGCGACGTCGACGAGCACCTCGCCCTCGCCGGGTTCGGGGACGGGGACCTCGGCCCAGACGAGGGCGTCGGGGTCGCCGGGTTCGGGGATGGTGACCGCGTGCATCGTGGAGTTGGACGTACCCATGGGGCCGACGCTACTCCCAGGCCGCACCGGTACGGCACCACCCCGCACTGCCCTACTGACGGCGTCCCGTGAGCCGGAACGCTTCAACTCCCGCCGCACGTCTCGCTGCTCGGCGCCGGGTCGCGCCTCGGGAGCCGGACCGCGACCCCGCCGCCGGGCGCGAGGGCGAGTCAGCTGCCGCCGCTGCGGTCGTTCCGCCAGAACCCCACGCCGCCGCCACCGGGCGGGCCCCCCGGCCCGCCGCCCGGGCTTCCGGAACCGCCCGAACCGCTGTGCGTCGGATCGGTGCTGCCGGAAGGCCCGCCACCGGGGTGCGGGCTCGCCGAACGCTGGATCACCACGACCCGGTCGGTCGACTCCAGCGGGTCCGCCTGGGGATTGTCGTAGCCCAGCAGCCGGTGGCCGCGTACGACCGTGACGATCAGGTCCTTGCAGTCCCTCGGGGAGAGACCCACCTCGGCCTTGGTGACGGGACGTTCGCTGAGGCTGAGCCCCGAGCCCTGCTGGATGAGGTCCTCCATGACGGAGCTGGCGTTGGGGCTGAGCACGGAGAGCCCGAGGAGGCGGCCGGCGGCGCTCGCGCTCGTGACGACGGAGTCCGCTCCGGACTGGCGCAGCAGCGGGACGTTCTCCTCCTCACGGACCGCCGCGACGATCTTGAGCCTGGGGTTGAGCTGACGGGCGGTGAGCGTGACCAGCACGGCGGTGTCGTCCCGCTGCGTCGCGATCACGATCTGCTTGGCGCGGCGCACCTCCGCGCGGGCGAGCACGTCGCTTCGGGTGGCGTCCCCCGCCACGCTCACGTATCCCTCTTCGGCAGCGGCCTTGGCCACATGGTGACTCGGGTCGACGACCACGATCCGGTCCCGGCGGACGCCGGTGGAGAGAAGCGTCTGTGCCGCCGAGCGGCCCTTCGTGCCGAAGCCGACGACGACGGTGTGGTCGCGCAACTGGGACCTCCAGCGGGAGAGACGCCACTGTTCACGGGTGCGGTCGGTGAGCGCCTCGAGCGTGGTTCCGATGAGGATGATCAGGAACAGGATGCGGAGCGGTGTGACGAGAAGGATGTTGGCGATGCGGGCGCCGTCGCTGACGGGCGCGATGTCGCCGTAGCCGGTCGTGGAGAGGGTGACCGTCGTGTAGTAGACGGCGTCGAGGAAGGAGACGGAGCCGTCGGCGTTGTCGTTGTAGTCCCCGCGGTCGAGGTAGACGATCATGACCGTCGTCCACAGGACGGCGAGCGCGGCGAACAGGCGCCGGCCGACCTGGAGTTGGGGGCTGACCTCGGAGCGTGGCAGCAGGATGCGGTACTGATCGTTCACGCGAGTTTCGATCCTCACCATGTGAACCAGGGCAGCGGCAGCACCCGGACTTCGGCGCCGGACGGGACACCACCGGGCGGAACGACTGCCAGGGCGGTGGCTGTGGCGATGCCGCGGAGCATGGCGGGTCCGTTGTAGTGGAGGGGACGGGCCGAGGACTTCGCAGGAGAGTAGGCGACCGGCACCAGCCGGGTGTCCCTGGGGTGCCCGTGCACCTCGTCCGCGAGGGACGCGAAGGGGGTGTGCTCGGCCGCTTGGTCGCCGAGCGTACGGATCAGGGGGGCCGCGAGCGTCACGAGACCGGACAGCGCGGCGAGCGGATTGCCGGGCAGGCCCACGAGGTACGGCCCGCCGGGGCCGTCGATCCCGTCGCCCCTGCCGGGCAGTTGGGCGAGCAGCATGGGGTGGCCCGGCCTGACGCGCACACCCTCGATGAGCAGTCGCGCACCGACGCGCGTCAGCGTGGGGCGCAGGTGGTCGACCGGCCCGCGGGCGGTACCGCCGGTGGTGACGACGAGGTCGGCGGTGGTGGTGGCGACCGCCTCGTGCAGCGCTTCGGCGTCGTCGCCGAGCCGCCTGGTGACCAGCACGTCGGCGCCGAGGCCGGCGAGCCACGGTTCCACCATCGGCCCGAGTGCGTCGCGGATGCGGCCGTCGTGGGGCACGCCGCGGTGCAGGAGTTCGTCGCCCAGGACGAGGACTTCGGCACGGGGGCGCCTGGTGACCGACAGCCGGTCGTAACCCGCGGCGGCGGCGAGG
>NZ_JACBXA010000264.1 GCF_013870515.1 Streptomyces albidus (ex Kaewkla and Franco 2022)
TCAAGAAGGATATCGGCGCCCCGCAGCGAAGCGGCGGGCCTGGCGCAGCCAGGAGGCGGCGTCCTCGGGCCAGTTCACGATGTCCAGAACCGTCCCGCCGGCGGACTCCCACTCAACTGCCAGTTCGCTGGACGCCTCCCGCGAGACCTCGTCCCTGGACGAGCCGATCACGAGCGTCCGAGGGCGGGGACGTCGTCCGGTCAACAGCCGCAGCACCGCGCTGCGTTCGGCCGCGGACAACGGCGACGGGGACGGGGACGGCAACCGAGAAGCAATGCGTCCGGCCACCCGAGGCGAGTACGAGGAGAGCGGATCCGTCTCAGCGGGGTCCACCGGATCCTCCCTCCGGCGTCCGCGGGTCCGCCCCGGACTTCCAGAGCCGGTACCTCTCGGGGAGGCACACGGCGCACGGCCGGAATCCGGCGGCGACGGCGGTGTCCTCGTCGGTGAAGAAGACGCGGTGCTTCGCGTAGCCGCCCCGCGCGAGGGCCCGCAGCGCGCTGGGGCACTCCAGCCGGCCGTAGATCCGCTGCCGGCGGTGTCCGCCCAGCCTGCCCGCCGACCGGCTCGTGTACGGCTTCAGGTCCGCACCGTGCAGGCGGTACGTGCCCTCACCGCGCGCTGCGGGGACAGGGTCAGGCGGCATCGTGGAAGACGAGGCCGAGGGTGTGCCGCCTGCCGGTCCGTACGGCGGACACACCGTGCCGCACCGGGGAGGCGGACCAGCCGCGCTTGGAGCGGACGGGCCGGTCGCGGGTGGTGAAGACCAGGCCCTGCCCCTGCGGGACGGTGGTGGCGGTGCCCCGCGACTGGGCACGCGGCCGCTGCTCGACGAGCAGGAACTCGCCGCCCGTGTGGTCCTTGCCGGGATCGCTGAGGTTGAGTACGACCTGGAGCGGAAAGACCTTCTCACCGAACAGGTCGCGGTGCAGGGCGTTCCAGTCGCCCTGCTCGTAGCGCAGCAGAATCGGTGTCGGCCTGCGCTGGCCCGCCTCGTGACAGACGGCCAGCCACTCCGCCAGGGTCTCGGGCCATTCAGCCTCCCGCCCGAGCTTGGCGTACCAGTCGCGGGCGACCGGCAGCAGCCGCGGATACAGCTCCTCGCGCAGCCGGTGCACCGGCTCGGGGAAGGGAGCGCGGAAGTAGCGGTACTCGCCGCTGCCGAACCGGTGGCGCCGCATGTCGACGGTCGTGCGGAAGTGCTCCGACTCCGGGTACAGGGCGGCGAGTTCGGCGCACTCCGCGGGCGTCAGCAGTTGGGGGAGCAGCGCACATCCGAACTCGTTCACCTCCTCGGTGACCGCGTCCCAGTCGGCTGCGGCGACGCGCTGCGCGTAGACGTCGTCGGGGACCTCGGCGCTCGTACGGCTTCGACTGCCGTCCGTAAGCGCTGTGTCGGCGATGGTCATGCGTGTGTCCTCTCGTGTGCGCCCGGCCGGTGCCGGACGGAGAGTGCTCGTGGTCAGGCCGCCGTCTCCAGGGCCAGCAAGGCGTTCTTCGCCGCGGCACCGCCCGCATAGCCGCCCGCCGAGCCGTCGGAGCGGACCACGCGGTGGCAAGGGATCACGACCGGCAGGGGGTTGGTGGCGCACGCGGTGCCCACCGCACGTACCGCCCTGGGGCTTCCGGCCGCCGCCGCGACCTGGGCGTAGCTCTCCGTGCGGCCGTAGGCGATGCCGGACAGATGCGTGATCACCTCGCGCCGGAAGCCCTTCGACAGCCGCAGATCCAGGGCCAGTTCGAAGCGGGTGCGCCTTCCCTCGAAGTACTCCTCGATCTGCTCCACGACCTGTGCCAGACGGTCTGGCGCCTCCAGGACGCGGGGGCTGACGCGGTCGGCGAGTTCGGCCAGGGCCGCGTCGTGGCCTCCGTGGTCAGGGCTGTCGTAGGCCACGCGCACGAGGCCCTGATCCGTCGCGGCCAGCAGGAGCGTTCCCACCGGCGTCACGAGAGTGCGGTAGGCGACGTCCAGCAGCCCTTCGCGCTCCGCGTCCGCGACCAGACGCTCGTGCAGCCGGGCCTGCGTCGCGGGGTCCTCGACCGGGAGCGCCGAGAAGAGGTGCCCGTCGCCCTGGTCGGATGCGTTCGTCGTCATCACTCGGCCCTCTCGTCCGTACGGCTGGGGTAGCTGCTGCGCAGGGACTTGATGCCGTCGGCCGCGGCCCTGCGTGCCGCGTCCGTGGTGCCGCCTGTGATGGCGGCGATCTCCTTGTAGGGGAGGCCGACCAGATAGTGGTAGGCGACCGCTGAACGCTGCCGCTGCGGCAGCGACTTCAGCGCGTCCCAGAGGTCTCCGGCCCACAGATCTCCCTCGGCTCGCGCCTCGGCCGGGCCGGGTTCGGGGACGTCCGCCACCGCGACGGGACGCCGGGAGTTGGCGCGCGCCACGTCGATGGCCTTGCGGTGGGCGATCGTCACCAGCCATGCCTCGACACGGGCGTCCTCCGGGAGGCCCGGGTAGGCCTTCAGCGCCGAGAGGAACGTCTCCGACCAGGCGTCCTCCGCATCGGCCGGACCGACCACGGCCCGGCACACGCGGAGGACCAGCGGCCCGTACTCGGCCACGATCTGCTCGAAAGGTCTCAAGGTCACACTCCGTAGACGAATCACGGCCCGTGAACCTGAGCCGTCGAGGAGCCGTTCTTCTCAGAAGAGACGGCTCGCCGTGCCGGCCGCCGACTCCTCCAGGTCGAGAAGGTGCCGCTTGCGCTCCAGCCCGCCGGCGTATCCGGTCAGACTGCCGTCCGCCGCCACCACTCGGTGGCAGGGCACGATGATGGACAGCGGATTGCGGCCGTTGGCGGCGCCCACCGCCTGCGCGAGCGCCGGATCGCCCAGTTCCCGCGCCAGATCTCCGTACGAGCGGGTCTCGGCGTACGGAATCTGCTCCAGCAGTTTCCACACGCGCTGCTGGAAGGAGTCGCCGCGCGGCGCCAGCGGCAGATCGAAGTGCCTCAGACGCCCCTCGAAGTACTGCTCCAACTGCGCCCGCGCGTCCTCGAACCCGGCCTCCTCGCGGGGGCCGAGCGAGTCCGGGGACGGCCCGCGCCGGTGCCCCTCGAAGTACACGCCGCTGAGTGCGTCGCCCTCCGCCACCAGCGTCAGAGCGCCCAGTGGTGAATCGACGACGGTGTGCCTGCTTGCCATGGCCCCGCTCCCTTCCCGTGACCGATTCTCCGGTCCACATGAGGAAGACGTCTCACGGAGGGGGAACGTGAGATCCGGCGGGTGAAGTTCTAGCCGGCCTCGGACGCCACCTGCTTGAGCGTGCGGCCGGTCACGGCCGACCGCGCCCGTACCGGATCGGGTGTGCGGGCTTCGCTCGCCGCCCGCTCGTCCCTCTCCTTCACCAGCAGCCACGCCTCGCGGCCGTCGTCGCCGTCGCCGCCGCGGAAGCGCGTCAAGGCGTAGCCGCCGTGCAGCTTCCTACCGTCGAGCCAGAACTTCACATGGCCGCGCTCCAGCGCTGCGGGGAAGTCCTCCGTCAGGGGGCGGAAGGTGCCCTCGTCCCAGACGATGACGGTGCCCGCTCCGTACTCTCCGGAAGGGATGACGCCCTCGAACTCCCGGTATTCCAGCGGGTGATCCTCCGTGGGCATGGCCAGCCGCTTCTCCCGCGGATCGGAGGAGGGCCCCTTCGGGACGGACCAGGACTTGAGCACGCCGTCGACCTCCAGCCGGAAGTCGAAGTGCATGGTGCTCGCATCGTGGATCTGCACCACGAAGCCCGGTGCGCCGTCGGAAGGGGCACCCGCGCCGCGCGGCTCCGAGGTCGTCTCGAAGTGCCGCTTGCCGCGGTAGCGCTTCAGCGAGTCGCTCTTCGCGCCCTGCTTGCCGTCCTTGTCGGCGCGCTTGCCGGTGCCCTTCTTCGTGTCCGCCTTACCGCTCACCGCCCGCTCCCTTCTGCGGCGACTGTCTCCGCTGCCGATGCCGGCGGATTCCGCTGCGGTGCGGGTACCCGGTGCGCAGGGAAGAAAAAGAGCTGCGGCCCACGCTGTAGTGAACGCGGCGACAGCGGGTACGCCCGCCGTCCGGAAGAGGCAGAGCCGCGAACCGTGCCGAAAAAGGAGTCTCCGTGAAGTTCGGTGTGTCGACCTTCGTCACCGACCAGGGCATCGGGCCCGCCCCCCTGGGCCGCGCCGTCGAGGAGCGAGGATTCGACTCGCTCATGATCGCCGAGCACACCCACATCCCGGTGGAGCGCCGCTCGCCCTACCCCGGGGGCGGTGACCTGCCGGAGAAGTACTACCGCACGCTCGATCCCTTCGTCGCGCTGAGCGCGGCTGCCGCCGTCACCGAGCGGGTGCTGCTGGGGACGGGCATCGCGCTGGTGGCGCAACGCGACCCGATCATCACCGCCAAGGAGGTCGCCTCCCTGGACCTGATCTCGGGAGGCCGTGCGATCTTCGGCGTCGGCGTCGGCTGGAACCGTGAGGAGATGGAGAACCACGGGGCCGACCCCACGACCCGCGGCCGCATGGTCAACGAGCGGCTGAGGGCCATCCGCCAGCTTTGGACCTCTGAACAGGCCGAGTTCCACGGTGAGTTCGTCGACTTCGACCCCGTCTGGTCGTGGCCCAAGCCGGTGCAGCGCCCGCACCCGCCGATCTACGTGGGCGGCGCCGAGGGAGCGTTCAAGCGGGTCGCCGAGCTCGGGGACGCGTGGCTGGCCAACCGGACGACGCCCGAGGAGCTCGCGCCCAAGATCGAGGAGCTGCGAAGCATCGCCGGGCGGGACGTACCGGTGACGGTCTACTCGTCCTCCGACGATCCGGAGGTCGTCGAGGGCTTCGCGCGGCTCGGCGTGGAGCGCCTGCTGCTCTTCCTGCCGACGCTGCCGGAGAAGGAGACGCTGGAGACGCTCGACTCCCTCGCCGCCGTCGCCGACCGGTTCAGCTGAGCGGGCGCCCGCGATGCCGGGGATGACGGAGGACCAGGCGCGGGAGCGCTTCTCGCAGGCGCGCGTCGCCGTTCTGGCGACCGCCGACGCGTCAGGGCATCCGCATCTGGTCCCCGTCGTCTTCGCCCTGACCGGCGACACCCTGGCCTTCGCGGTGGACCACAAACCGAAGCGCTCCAGCAGGCTGAAGCGGCTGGAGAACATCCGCGCGAACCGCTCCGTGTCTCTCCTCGTCGACGCCTACGACGAGGACTGGGAGCGCCTGTGGTGGGCCCGGGCCGACGGCACGGGGCGCGTTCTGCCGTCGGCGCACGAGTCGGAGGAGGCCGCCGGGTACGTGAGCCTGCTCGTGGAGAAGTACGGCGAGCAGTACGAGGGCCGCCCGCCGCAGGGAGCCGTAGTGGAGATCACGGTCGGGAGATGGTCAGGCTGGCGAGCCGTCTGACCTTGCACGACCCCGCCGTCCCCGCCGTTCGTGGAACATGCAACGATCCGCCTCATGGCGACAGTGAGTGAACTTCTGCCCATCGAAGCCGTGCGTCTGGACGCTCCGGCCGAGGGCTGGCGGGAGGCCGTGCAGGCCGCCGGCGACCTGATGGAGAAGACGGGCACCTGCACCGGCCGGTACACGGCGGAGATGATCGCGAACGTCGAGGAGAACGGGCCGTACATCGTCATCGCTCCCGGCTTCGCACTCGCACATGCCCGTCCTTCGGGCGCGGTCTCCGGAACAGGCATGTCCTGGTTGAGACTCCGGCAGCCCGTTGAGTTCGGGCACGAGGAGAACGACCCGGTGGACCTGGTCGTCGGCCTCGCCGCTGTGGACCGGGGCGCGCACCAGGCCGCTCTGGCGGAGCTCGCCGGGCTGCTCACCGACCCCGGCACCGTACGGGCCCTGCGGGAGGCTCCCGATGCCCGGACGCTGCTGGCCCTGCTCGGCGGAGGCGACGTGCCGGACGAGGACGCCGAGCGGGACGATCCGGGAGCCGCGACCCGGCGGGCCGACGAGCGGGGCGCGGACAGCGGGCCGACGGTGCACAAGATCCTCACCGTGTGCGGCAACGGCCTGGGCACCAGCCTCTTCCTGAAGAACACCCTGGAACAGGTGCTGGACCGCTGGGGCTGGTCCGGACACGTCACGGTGGAGGCCACCGACACCGTCTCCGCGAAGGGCAAGGCGTCCGAGGCCGTCGCCGTCTTCACCTCCCGCGAGATCGCCGCAACCCTGGCCGGCGTGAGCGTTCCCGTACGCGTCGTCCATGACTTCACCAGCACCGCCGAGATCGACGGCGCTCTGCGCGACACATACGACGTCTGAGGACGGGAAGGGAGGCGGCACCATGGGCTGGCTCATCGCCATCGCCGAGTTTCTCGTCAACGAGATCCTCAGCCAACCGGCGTTCCTGATCGGCATCATCACCGCCGTGGGGCTCGTCGCCCTCAGGAAGACGGCCGGGCAGATCACCGGCGGCGCCATCAAGGCGACACTCGGGTTCCTGCTGATCAACGCCGGTGCGGGACTGGTCGTCGACTCACTGGCACCGCTGGGCGAGATGATCAAGGGCGCCACGGGTGCGCACGGCGTGATCCCGACCAACGAGGCGATCGTCGGCATCGCGCAAGCGCAGTTCGGCGCCCGCGTCGCCTGGCTGATGATCGTCGGCTTCGGGCTCAGCCTGCTGCTGGCCCGGTTCACGCCGCTGCGCTACGTCTTCCTGACCGGCCATCACATGCTGTTCATGGCCACGTTGACGACGATGGTGCTGGCCACCGCCGGGCTGTCGTCTGTCGTCGTCGTGATCGTCGGGGGCGTGCTGATGGCCGTCATGCTCGTCTCCATGCCGGCGTTCGCACACCCCTGGACGAGGCGCATCACCGGCAACAACAGCATCGCCATAGGGCACTTCGGCACCGCGGGATACGTCACCGCGGGTGCGGCCGGGCAGCTCTTCGGCAAGCGCAGCCGCAGCACGGAGGAGATGAACCTGCCGGAGGGGCTGCGCTTCCTGCGTGACTCGATGGTCGCCACCGCGCTGTCCATGCTGCTGATCTACGTCGTGCTGGCGGTCGTGCACCTCGTGAAGTCGGGCGAGAAGGCCGCGTTCAAGGCGTTCACCGCCGGTGGCGGCGAGGTCGCCACCGATGTCGGGAACTACCTGATGAGCGCCGTCATGCAGGGTCTTCAGTTCGGCATCTCCGTCGCCGTCATCCTCTTCGGCGTCCGTACGATCCTCGCGGAACTCGTACCGGCCTTCCAGGGCATCGCGGCGAAGGTCGTGCCCGGCGCCATCCCGTCGCTGGACGCGCCGATGGTCTTCCCGTACGCGCAGAACGCCGTACTCATCGGCTTCATCTCCAGCTTCGTCGGCGGCCTGGCCTCCCTCGGCCTGCTCACCTCGGTCTTCGGGCCCGCTTTCGGTCTCGCGCTCGTACTCCCGGGCCTGGTACCGCACTTCTTCACAGGCGGCGCGGCGGGCGTCTACGGCAACGCCACGGGAGGCAGGCGCGGGGCCGTCATCGGCGCGTTCCTCAACGGCGTGCTGATCACCTTCCTGCCCGCCCTGCTGCTGAAGGTGCTCGGGGCCTTCGGCGCGGAGAACACCACGTTCGGCGACGCGGACTTCGGTTGGTTCGGCACCCTCATCGGCAACGCCGCCAAGGCGGGCGAGACGGGTGGCGTCGTCCTGATGCTGCTCATCGCCGCGTCGGTGCTGGGCGGCGCGATCCTCGTACA
>NZ_JACBXA010000265.1 GCF_013870515.1 Streptomyces albidus (ex Kaewkla and Franco 2022)
AACTCCTCGGGCCAGTCGTAGGCCTCGGCCTGCACGTCCTGCGGCAGCGCCAGGGTGACGGCTCCGGTCTCGACCGGGTCGGCGAGGACCCGCATGGCCTGGAGGGCGGCCGGGATCAACGCCTCAGGACGGTGGACGCGGTCGAACCAGCGCGAGACGGGCCGCAGCGCGTCGTTCACGGAGACGTCGCCCGCGTAGGGCACTTCGAGCTGCTGCAGTACGGGGTCGGCCGTGCGGGTCGCGAAGGTGTCGCCGGGGAGCAGCAGCACCGGGATCCGGTTGACGGTGGCGAGGGCGGCGCCGGTGACGAGGTTCGTCGCGCCCGGGCCGATGGAGGTGGTCACCGCGTGGGCGGAGAGGCGGTCGCGCTGCCGGGCGTAGCCGACGGCGGCGTGCACCATGGCCTGCTCGTTGCGGCCCTGGAGGTAGCGCAGCGGGGCGTCGTCGCCCTGGCCGCTCTCCAGCAGGGCCTGGCCGATGCCGGCGACGTTCCCGTGGCCGAAGATGCCCCAGCAGGCGTCGACGAGGCGGTGACGCCGGCCGTCGCGCTCGGTGTACTGGGCGGCGAGGAAGCGCACCAGCGCCTGCGCCACGGTCAGACGACGCGTCGCCCGGGCCGAAGCCGGGGCCGTCGCCTGGCCGTTCGGCCGTGGTACGGAGCTCACTTGCCCACATCCCCTTCCACTGTCGGTGCGTGGTAGAGCGGAAGCCTTGGATCGACAGGCTGCTGCTTCCAGCTGCCTCGGATCCAGGCATGATCTGGATGGTCGCAGATAAGCCACGCACGCTCCAGACCCGGACCGGCCATCACGTTCAGGTAGTACATGTCGTGACCGGGCGCGGCCATGGACGGGCCGTGCCATCCGTCCGGGATCAGCACCGCGTCGCCGTCCCTCACCTCGGCGAGCACGTCGGTGCTGCTGCCCGGCCCGGACGGGGAGACCCGCTGATACCCGATTCCCGGGATGCTGCCGCTCTGCGCCTGGTGGGGGGCGATCTCGAAGTAGTAGATCTCCTCCAGTTCGCTCTCGACCTCGGGGCGGTGCTCGTCGTGCTTGTGCGGCGGGTACGAGGACCAGTTGCCGCCCGGCGTCAGCACCTCGACGGCGATCAGCTGGTCCGCCTCGAAGACGCCCGCCGCGGCGAAGTTGTTGACCTGCCGGGAGCAGTTGCCCGTGCCGCGCAGCTCGACGGGGACGCCGGAGGCCGGGCCGTAGCGGGCGGGAAACCGCCTCGTGCAGCGCGCGCCCGTGAGTGCGAAGCGGCCTCCGGAGGCGCTGGTGACGCTCACCTCGGCGTCCCGCGGCACGTACGCGAAGTCGCTCACACCGTCGAAGACGCTTGCCCTGCCGTGCAGTTCGAAGGTCTCCCCCTCGGTGGCGACGGTGCAGCCGCCGCTCAGCGGGAGCACGATCCACTCGCTCTCCCCGGAGGTGAAGTCGTGCGTTCCGCCCGGTTCCAGCTCCAGAACGCGCAGCGAGGAGTAGCCCCAGCCGGCACGTTCCGGATCGATGTGCAGGGCGTACGGGCCGGTGGCCGTGCTCCCGGCCCGCACATGCAGTTCGGTCTCGGCCTTGCCTGTCCCGCCGGTCATCTTCGTCATCCTTGAACCCTTGCCCCTTCCGGCTCTTCCGACCCTTCAGGCCCTCGCGGCCCCTCAGCTCGCCGGCGCCCGGCCGTCCCGTGGTCACCGGCCGTGCCGTTCAGCCCTTCCGGCCCGTCTCTCACAGCAGTCCGACAGCGGTGTCCACGGCGGCGGCCACGTCACCGTCCGCGGGGTAGAGCAGGGAGCGCCCGACGACCAGTCCGCGCACCGTGGGCATCCGAAGCGCCTTGCGCCACTTGTCGTACGCGCCCGCCTGGTCGCCGTTCGTCTCCCCGCCCAGCAGCACGACGGGGAGCGTCGAGGTCTCGCACACCCACGCCATGTCGTCGGGGTCGTCGGCCACCGGAAGCTTCAGCCAGCTGTAGGCGGAGGTGCCGCCGAGGCCGGAGGCGATGGCGATGGAGCGGGTGATCGCCTCGGCGCTCAGGTCGTTGCGCACCTGCCCGTCCACACGGCTGGAGATGAACGGCTCTATGAAGACGGGCAGTCGCAGCGCGGCCATCTCGTCGACGGCGCGTGCGGTGGAGTGCAGGGTCTGGAGCGAGCCGGCGTCCTCGTAGTCGATGCGCAGCAGGGCCTTGCCCGCGTCGAACCGCAGCCGCTCGATGTCCTGCGCGCGGTATCCGGTGAAACGGTCGTCCAGTTCGTAGCTCGCGCCGGCGAGGCCGCCACGGTTCATGGACCCCATGACGATCTTGTTCTCCAGGGCCCCGAGGAGCAGCAGGTCCTCCAGGATGTCGGCGCTGGCCAGCACTCCGTCCACGCCCGGCCGCGACAGCGCGAGCATCAGCCGTTCCAGCAGGTCGCCGCGGTTGGCCATGGCGAGCTTGCTGTCACCGACACCCAGGGCGCCGCGAGCGGGGTGGTCGGCGGCGACGATCATCAGCCGTCCGCTCTCGCCGACGAGCGGGCGCCGGGCACGTCTGGCGGCAGCCTCCGCGATCGCCTCCGGGTGCCGTGCCCGTACGGCGACGAGGTCACAGATGCTGATGCTGCTCAAGGAGTCTCACTTTCGTGGCTGGAGGAGAGAGGCGGAGGGCCGGTGGCGGACCGGCCCTCCGGACCGGACGACGAGCCCCGCGGCCGCGTCAGCCCCTCAGTAGGTCCTCGACCTCGGAGGCGGTCGGCATCGCGGTCGAGCAGGCGAGCCGTGAGGCGACGAGGGCACCGGCTGCGTTGGCGTACCGCATCACGTACTCCAGGTCCCAGCCTTCGAGCAGCCCGTGGCAGAGCGAACCTCCGAAGGAGTCGCCCGCACCGAGCCCGTTGACGACCTCCACGGGGTGCGGCGGCACCTCCACGCGGGAGCCGTCGCGGCGCACGGCGAGCACGCCTTTCGGGCCCTGCTTGACGACCGCGAGTTCGACACCGGCGTCCAGGAGGGCCTCGGCACAGGCCTGCGGCTCGCGGGTGCCGGTGGCGACCTCGCACTCGTCGAGGTTGCCGACGGCGACGGTGGCGTGGGCCAGCGCCCGGCGGTAGTGCGGGCGCGCCTCGGCCATCACCTCGGACTCCGATGCCGTCCCGTCCCCGGCTGCGAGCTCCTTGCCCCAGAACATGGGCCGCCAGTCCATGTCGAAGACGGTGGCGGTGCGGTGGGCGGCGGCTTCCGTCTCGCTGCTCGCCGAGCGCGCTTCCAGCGCGGTGAGCGTGGCCGTCCGGCTGGGCTCGGCGCACAGGCCGGTGCCGGTGACCCAGAAGACGCCGGCTGCGTCGATCGCCTCGAAGTCCAGGTCCTCCGGCCGCAGTTCGAGGTCGGGGGCCTTGGGCTCGCGGTAGAAGTACAGCGGGAAGTGGTCGGGCGGGAAGATCTCGCAGAAGGTGACGGGCGTGGGGTACCGGCTCACGGGGGTGACCCAGCGGTCGTCAACGCCGAAGTCCCGCAGGGCCTGGTGGCAGTACTCGCCGAAGGGGTCCGCGCCCGTGCGGCTGATCACCGCGCTGGAGTGCCCGAGCCGGGCGGCTGCGACGGCGACGTTGGTGGCGGAGCCGCCGAGGAACTTCCCGAACGTCTCGACCTGCGGCAGCGGCACGCCTGTCTGCAGCGGATAGATGTCCACGCCGATGCGGCCCATCGTGATGACGTCGTGCGGCTCAGCCGTGGCTGCCATGGTGCTCCCTTCCCTCGTCTCCCCCGTCGGCTTTCTCATCGTCGGCGCTGGCGGCGACGCCTGTCAATGATTTGTCCTTACATACTGACGTCCTCGCGGTGACGGACTACGGTGACCTCGGACGAGGGGCCCGCGGGGACAGGTCAGTATGAAACGTTGTCCTAACAAACTCTTGACAGTGGCGCCGCAAACCGACTTGGCTCGCCCCCGTCGGGGAGCGCCCGCTCCGCCTGCGGGCCTCCCCCGCCACCCGCACCCGTACGTACACCCGAGGAGCCCTTTCCATGAGTTCCGCGACCCCTTCCCTCGACCGCATCCGGGTCGGCTCGGCGCCCGACTCCTGGGGCGTCTGGTTCCCGGAGGACCCCGAGCAGGTGCCGTGGCGGCGCTTCCTCGACGAGGTCGCACAGGCCGGCTACGAGTGGATCGAGCTGGGCCCCTACGGCTACCTCCCCACGGACCCCGCGCGCCTCACCGACGAGGTGGACGCACGCAACCTCAAGGTCTCGGCGGGGACGGTCTTCACCTCCCTGCACCGCGGCCCGGACGTATGGGACTCCACCTGGGAGCACGTGAGCCAAGTAGCCGCTCTCACAAAGGCGATGGGCGCCGACAACCTCGTCGTCATCCCGTCCTTCTGGCGTGACGACAAGACGGCGGAACTCATCGAACCGCGCGAACTGACCCCGGAGCAGTGGCGTCACCTCGCCACCGGCACCGAACGCCTGGCCCGTGAGGTACGCGAGAAGTACGGGCTCGGGATCATGGTGCACCCGCACGCGGACACCCACATCGACACCGAGGAGCACGTCGAGCGCTTCCTCGACGCGACAGACTCCGACCTGGTCAACCTCTGCCTGGACACGGGGCATTACGCCTACTGCGGCGGCGACAGCGTCAAGCTGATCGAGACCTACGGCGAGCGGATCGGCTACCTGCACCTCAAGCAGGTCGACCCCCGCATCCTCGCCGACGTCGTGGAGAAGGGAACGCCGTTCGGGCCCGCCGTACGGCAGGGCGTGATGTGCGAACCGCCCCTGGGCGTCCCCGCGATGGAGCCGGTGCTCACCGCGGCACAGGGTCTGGGCGTGGACCTCTTCGCCATCGTGGAGCAGGACATGTACCCCTGCCCGCCGGACCAGCCCTTGCCGATCGCCGAGCGCACGCGCCACTTCCTGCGCAGCTGCGGAGCATGACCCGCCTTCGCGGCCACGGAAGCTGAACTGCCGCCTCCACGGCGGCCGGCCGATCGCGGCCGCGACACGCACGCCCCGCCCGCCTCCCGGCGGACCGGTCGCCTCGTCGAGGTCGGCACCCTGTCACGAGCGTCACCATTACCCGGGCGGTACGTCACAGACCCTCAACAGGCCCTCCCCGTCGGTCACTCAGCGTCGTTCACCGGGCACAGGCTGATGATCAACAGCCACTTCTGTGGTCCCTGTGGGAGGTGCCGAGTTGCCCGATCGACGACTCTGGTCGTACAAGGACATCGCCGCGCACATCGGAGTCCAGACGGACACCGTGCGCTCGTACCGCAAGCACGGCCTGCTGCCGCCACCCGATCTGGTGGAGAGCGGCAGGCCGTTCTGGTACGCGGACACCGTTCGGGCCTGGGTCGCCCGCCGTCCCGGCCACCGCGGAGGGCGCTGACGGCGCCGCTTCCAGGACGCCGTTCCCTACGGGCCCCGTCCGCCGTTTCCCCGGAAGACCCGGGGGCGGCGGACGGGGCCTCTGTCATATTCGGTCGTGTCCGGGACGACGGCCCGGAACCACCGGGGAATACCTAGGGGGGGTATAGTGTTGAGGACTGGACAAGCCACGGATCACGGGAAGAGGGAGCGCAGATGAGCACCGTCACCACCACGTACAAGGTCAGCGGCATGAGCTGCGGGCACTGTGAGGGCGCCGTCTCCAGCGAGATCTCCGAGATCGAGGGCGTCACCTCGGTCAAGGCGGTCGCTGCCTCGGGCGAGGTGGCCGTCACCTCCGGCGCCGAACTCGACGACGAGGCCGTTCGCGCCGCCGTCGACGAGGCCGGATTCGAGCTGACGGGTCGCGCCTGACCCCCGTAACGCACGACGGCGTGCGCCGTGCCCCGGCTCACAGGTGCACGTGCCTGCGGCGCCTGCCGGGCGCCCCGCCTCCAGCATCCACCCAAACGACACCCACCCAGCAAGGCTGTCGCTCCCGGGAGCACCACGATGACGAGTACCGCAGCACAGGAAGCACCGACCCCGCCGGCGGAAGCGGCCGAGGGCGCCCAGCGGGTGGAACTGTCCATCGGCGGAATGACCTGCGCCTCGTGCGCCGCCCGGATCGAGAAGAAGCTGAACCGGATGGACGGCGTGTCCGCGAGCGTCAACTACGCGACCCACAAGGCGAAGGTGTCCTACGCGGACGCCGTCTCCGTCGGCGACCTCATCGCCACGGTGGAGCGCACCGGCTACTCGGCCGAGCAGCCGCCTCCCCCGGCGCGGACTCCGCAGCAGGCGGAGCGGCGCGAGGGTGAGGGCGGTGACACGGGCGCGGAGCGCAGCTCGGACGACGGGGGCGGCACCGAACTGGCCGCTCTGTGGCAGCGGTTCCTCGTCACGCTCGTACTGTCCGTGCCGGTCGTGCTGCTGGCCATGGTGCCGCCCCTCCAGTTCGACAACTGGCAGTGGCTGTCGCTCACCCTGGCCGCCCCCGTGGTCGTCTGGGGCGGTCTCCCCTTCCACCGCGCCACCTGGACGAACCTTCGGCACGGTGCGGCGACCATGGACACGCTGATCTCGGTCGGCACTCTGTCGGCCTTCGGCTGGTCGCTGTGGGCGCTCTTCTTCGGGGACGCGGGGATGCCGGGCATGCGGCACGGCTTCGACTTCACGCTCGACACCGCCGCCGCGGGCGGCTCCTCCGCCCTCTACCTCGAAGTCGTCGCGGGCGTCACGACGTTCCTCCTGCTGGGCCGCTATCTCGAGGAGAGGGCCAAGCGGAAGGCGGGCACCGCGATGCGCGCCTTGATGCGTCTCGGCGCGAAGGACGTGGCCGTGCTGGGGCCGGACGGCGCCGAGACCCGCGTCCCCGTCTCCGAACTGACCGTCGGCGACCGCTTCGTCGTACGCCCCGGGGAGACGGTGGCCACCGACGGCACCGTCGCGGAGGGAAGTTCGGCCGTCGACGCCTCGATGCTGACCGGAGAGTCGGTGCCGGTCGACGTCAGCGTGGGCGACGCGGTGACAGGGGCGACGGTCAACGTCTCTGGCCGGCTGGTCGTCACCGCCACCCGGGTCGGGTCGGACACGCAACTGTCGCGCATGGCCCGGATGGTGGAGGAGGCTCAGAGCGGCAAGGCAGCCGTGCAGCGGCTCGCCGACCGGGTGTCGGCGGTGTTCGTGCCCGTCGTGCTGCTGCTCGCGCTGGGCACCCTGGCAGGCTGGCTGCTGACGACCGGCAACGTGACCGCCGCCTTCACCGCCGCCGTGGCGGTCCTCATCATCGCCTGCCCCTGCGCGCTCGGGCTCGCCACGCCGACCGCCCTGATGGTGGGCACGGGACGCGGCGCCCAACTCGGCATCCTCATCAAGGGACCCGAGGTGCTGGAGTCGACGCGCCGGGTGGACACCGTCGTGCTGGACAAGACCGGCACCGTGACGACGGGACGGATGGAACTCCAGGACGTCGTCCCCGGCGAGGGCGTCGATCCCGCCGAACTGCTGCGGCTCGCCGGCGCGTTGGAGGACGCCTCAGAGCACCCCATCGCGCGCGCGGTCGCACGGGGCGCGAGGGAGCGTTCGGAGACGGGCGCGCCACTGCCGACGCCGGAGCACTTCGA
>NZ_JACBXA010000266.1 GCF_013870515.1 Streptomyces albidus (ex Kaewkla and Franco 2022)
GTGTCGTCCTCGGCAACGGTCTTTATCTGACGATGCTGGGGCTGCTGAGGCGCCGGGAAGTGCCGCTTCCCGCCGACGTCATCGACGGCCGTCACGAGGGCCCGGAAGCACCCCGCCCGGCGGAGGCCGCCGTCCTGGCCGAGGAGCACCGCCGCGTCCTCTCGGAAGCTGTCGCGAAGCTGCCGGGACGCTGTCCGGCCCTGATGCGCGTGCTGTTGTCCCGGCAGGACCTCACCTACGCCGAAATGGCCCGTGAGTTGGGAATGTCACAAGGGAGTCTTGGCCCGGTACGTTCCCGATGTCTGGGTTGCCTGCGCACAATGCTCAAGGCGTCAGATTGCGGCATGTGAACTTGGGGGAATGCTGCGGGGAGCAAGCGGCGTCACCAGGGCAGACACTCCGGACACGGCACCCTCACCTCACCGTGCCCGGGCACACTCATGACAAGGGGAGGCAGGCGCACATGGGAATGAGCGTGACCATCTCTGCGGCGGTCGAGAACGACGCCGAGCAGATCCTCAAACTCCAGTACCTGTGCTTCCAGAGCGAAGCGGAAGCCTACGGCGACTACGCCATCGCTCCGCTGACCCAGTCCCTCGAAGGACTGCGGGCCGAAATGGCAGCCGGCAGCGTGCTCGTGGCCCGTCTCGGCGAAGAGGTGGTCGGTTCCGTGCGGGGAACGGTCGACACCGACGGCACCGCCCGCATCGACCGGCTCTTCGTACACCCGCGACTGCAACGGCACGGGCTCGGCGGCCGTCTGCTGGCCGCCATCGAGGCCGGCCTGGCGGCCGAACGGGACGCCAAGCGCTACCACCTCGTCACCGGGCACCGCAGCGAGGGCAGCCTGCGGCTGTACCGCAAGTACGGCTACATCCCGGTCGGCACCGAACGGGGCCGGAAGATGACGCTCACCGAGATGACGAAGGACGCAGGGGTCGTCGGAGGCACGGCCTCCGCCACAGCCGCCGCGAGCGCCTGACGGCACGTCCGGCACCGCGGCCGGGCAGCCCCCGCTTCCTCTTGACGACGCCTCAGCTGTGGCTGCGCCGCGACCGGCGCAGCCACAGCAGCCCCGTGACCGGCAGGATCACCGGGATGAAGAGATAACCCATGCCGTAGTCCGACCACACGGTGGCATCGGGAAACGCCGACGGCTCGAGCAGGGTCCAGGTCCCCACCGTCAGGACTCCGAGCAACTCCACGCAGCAGCAGGCGAATGCGGCCTTGCGTGCCCTCTCCCCGCCGCGCACCAGCGAGACCGTGATGAAGGCGTACACGAGTGCCGCGAGAGCCGAGAGGAGATACGCCAGCGGCGCCTCGTCGAAGCGCGTGGTGAGCTGGACGACGGACCGGGATGCCGCGCCCACCGTGAAGATGCCGTACAGCGTGAGCAGCAGGGTGCCCGGGCCCCTGCCGATTCCTTCGGGCCGCGCCCCGCGCGGGCCGGTGCCGGGCTCGGGAGTCTTGGGGGCCGGGGAGTCAGGCACCGCTCCCGCCTCCCCAGATGTCGTGCAGCCTCGCCTGCAGCACCGCCAGCACCACGGCGCCGGCGACCACGGTGAGCGAGCCCCACTTGGTCCGCTCCGTGAGCGAGATCAGACCGACCACCGGAACACAGGCCACGACGGCGGCCAGGTAAGCGACGAAGATCGCCGTCCCCTCGGCGGGGTCCGATCCACGCGCGAGCAGCACGATGCCGATCACCAGCTGCACCAGCGCCAGAAGTGTCACCACGGCCATGCCGATGAAGTGCCAGTCCTTCGTGGGCTGATCGCGGTACGCCGCCCACCCGCACCAGGCGGCCAGCGCAAGCGCGGCCGCGGCGAGAACGACGGTGAGCGGGGTGAGCATGGGCAGAGTGTAGGAGGGGCGCACACGGCCTCCTCGTCCGGCCCCCGCGATCACCGGGCCGTGCGATCGGCCACATCCCGGAGCCGCGCGGGGTCTGAGGCCGCGCGGCCGTCGCGGTGTCCCGTCCTCGGTGCCGTCGCAGGTCAGGCGAGTGGAAGGGAACTGGAGCACGGGGGAGTGGCCGGGACGGTGCTCGGGCCTGGTCCGTGCGGCAGCCGTCCGGACCGAGTCCCTCTCGCCGAGGGGTGTGTCAGGCCGTCTGTTTTACTGGGGCGCATGAACACGACGAGCCACCGCATCCCTGCGACCAGGGCACTCACGCTGTCCGGTGCTCGTTGTCGGCGCATGCCCCATGGCGGCATGCCGCGAATGTGTGCCTGTTGAGGGCCCTCGTCTGACCTGATCCCCGGCCGCTCGCGAACCCGAGGCGTCCGCCGCGATCGAAGCCCTCCCCACGTTCGCTCTTCACCCACCTTGCGACGCAGTGACGCAGAGCTGTGGGTTCTCGCGCCCCGCCGCGTGCCCACGGGCCTGCCTCCCTGCCCGAAGACGATGGAAAACCTGTGATCACGACTACGGACCTGAGCAAGGTCTACCGCACCCGCGAGCGCGAGATTCCCGCGCTCGACGGCGTGAACCTGCACGTACGCGAAGGCGAGGTGTTCGGCGTCGTCGGCCGCAGCGGCGCCGGCAAGTCCTCGCTCATGCGTTGCGTCAGCCTGCTGGAGCGCCCCACCTCCGGCACCGTCACCGTCGACGGCCGGGACCTGACCGCGCTCGCCGGAGCCGGTCCGAGTGCCGGCGCCGGCCTGCGCGCCGCCCGCAGCCGTATCGGCACGGTCCTCGAGAACCTCGACCTGCTCTCCTCGCGGACAGTGCAGGGCAACGTCGAGCTGCCGCTGGAGACCCTCGGAGTCGCGGCCCGTGAGCGCTCGCGCAAGGCGATGGAACTGCTCGACCTCGTCGGCCTCGCCGACAAGGCCGGCTCCCGGCCCGCCGAGCTCTCCGGCGGCCAGAAGCAGCGGGTCGGCATCGCACGCGCACTCGCGGGCGACCCGAAGGTGCTGCTCTCGGACGGGGCCACTTCGGCGCTCGACCCCGAGACCACCCGGTCGGTGCTTCAGCTGCTTCGAGATCTGCAACGCCGACTCGGCCTGACCGTAGTGCTGATCACCCATGAGATGGACGTCGTCAAGGCGGTGTGCGACTCGGCGGCGCTGATGCGCGACGGACGGATCGTGGAGTCCGGCACCATCCCGGACCTGCTGGCCACACCCGGCTCCGAGCTGGCCGGTGCGCTCTTCCCGGTGGGCGGTGCGCACGTCGTCGACGGCCGCACCGTCGTCGACGTCACCTTCCACGGTGCGACTGCAACCGAGCCCGTCATCTCACAGCTGTCGCGTACGTACAACATCGACATATCCATTCTCGGCGCCGCCATGAACACCGTCGCCGGCAAGCAGGTCGGGCGCATGCGGATCGAACTGCCCGGCCGCTACGAGGACAACGTCGTACCGATCGGCTGCCTGCGGGAGCAGGGCCTCACCGTCGAGCTCGCCGGACGGGCAGGGGAAGGCCGCCTCCGCAGCGGAGCCGCGGCAGAACTCGCCCATGGAGCTGCGGGGTGAGCGGGGGCAGAAGATCAGGCCCCCGCTCGCCCGGGGGACCGTCGACAGCATCGCTCTGATCTCGTGCGGGTGAGGCCCGGCCCATTGCCGACCTCCTCGCCTCCGGGACGGAACACGGACGGCCCCCGCGTCAGGAAGCTCGCCCGGCTGCTCGAATCCCCCGAGGGGTACGGCAGTTCACCGACACGAATAGCGACGAATACGGACGAATGCAGGTGAGTGAAGGCCGCCATCCCGCCCTCCTTCGGGGGCCGGCGGCAACGGACGAGGGGACGCACGCGAACACGCGCTCGGGGCACCGATCTCCGGTACCCGTATCGACAAGTCGGTTTGTTGCGCCGGTTCTCGCCTGCGAAGGGGGCTTCGGCGCTGCACGCACGGGGTTCGATGCTGCATGCTGTGCACAGCTGCAATCGTCTGGAACACCCAGGGGCCCTGCTGCGGTCCTCCCAGAGCGACCGGCAGACCCCGCACTGGTCCTCTGGGATTCGTGACCCCCCAGACCCTCGATCCGTATGGAGCGGCGCATGACTTCGACTTTTCCGGACGTCTCGATCAGTACGGACCGGCTCGTGCTGCGACCGCTGGAGGAGGCGGATGTCCCCTCGCTCACCGAGATGATGCGCGACGAACTCGTCGCCGCGTGGACGACCGTCCCGGTGCCCTACCGCGACGCCGACGCCCGCGAGTTCATCCTGCGCCGCGCGCCGGCCGTGCGGACCGAGGGTGAGGGAATCGTTTTCGCCGTCACCGAGTTCCTCACGCAGCGCCTGGTCGGCCTCATCCAGGTCGAGCACACCGACTGGCAGATCCTCGCGGCCGAGGTCGGTTACGTCACCGCGCCCTGGGCCCGCGGCGAGGGCTACGCCTCCGAATCGGTGCTCGCCCTGGCCCAATGGCTCTTCGGGGACCAGAAGTTCGAGCGGCTGGAGTTGCGTACGGCGGCCGACAACACCGCCGCGCAGCAGGTCGCCCAGAAGCTCGGCTGCATCAGCGAGGGAGTCCTGCGCAACGCCTGGATAGCGCGCACCCGCACCGAGGACGGCGGTTGGGCCGAGATCCGGACCGACCTTCTCGTGTGGAGCCTCCTCCCCGAAGACCTCGACGGCCTCTCCGAACAGCTCGCCGACGCCGGTGGGTACGCCCCGTACCCGGACTGGCTGCACTCCCCGCGCTAGCCCCCGGCGGCCACCCCGCGGCGGCCGACAGCAGCCGCATTGCTCCTCGTTCCGGTGACGTATCCGGCTCTAGCACGGCAAAAGCGGACCCGTCCGTACCCGGACGTCGCGGATCCGCGACGCAGGGGTAGGCTCGACGAGCCCCGACCTGCGACAAGCCCAGGAGAGACGCACCGATGGCCGACCGCGTCACCGTGATCGGGTGGGACGGTTCGCCATTGTCCGGCGCCGCCCGCTCAGCCATCGGCGCGGCCACGCTCGTCGCCGGGGCCGCACATCACCTCCAGCTTCCCGAAGTGCCGCCGAAGGCCGAGCAGATCAGGCTCGGCAGCGTTTCGCTGGCCGCCCGCCGCATCGCCCGGCACCGGGGCACGGCAGTGGTCTTCGCCGACGGAGATCCCGGCTTCTTCGGCGTCGTACGGGCTCTGCGGGCCCCTGAACACGGGCTCGAGGTCGAGGTCGTGCCCGCCGTCTCCGCCCTGGCCGCGGCCTTCGCCCGCGCCGGGATGCCCTGGGACGACGCACAGCTCGTGGTCGCCAACTCCCGTACCCTGCGCCGGGCCGTCAACGTCTGCCGCGCTCACACCAAGGTCGGAGTCCTGACCTCGCCGGGTGCGGGGCCAGCCGAACTCGCCCTGCTGCTCGGCCCGGTGCACCGCACGTTCGTCATCTGCGAGGCGATGGGCACCTCGCAGGAGGAACTCACCGTTCTCACCTCTGACAAGGTCGCCGACCACACGTGGCGGGATCCCAACGTGGTGATCGTGGTGGGCGGATCGGTGGGCGGCGACGCTCAGCCGGGCACCGGCCAGAGCGGTTCCGCGCAGGGGAACCAGGGCAATCACGGTAATCAGGGCGGCGGTTGGCTCGCCGCGAAGCCGCAGAGCTATCCGCCCGCCGTGCGCGGCTGGGCGCTCCCGGCGTCCCGGTACGCGGAGGAGAACGCAGGCGCCGCCGTGCCCACCCCGCGAGCCAGCGAGTCCGTGCAGTTGCGCGCATGCCAGCTGGCCGGACTGGGCCCGCGCATCGGCGATCTCGTGTGGGACATCGGCTCGGGCAGCGGGGCGCTCTCGGTGGAGGCGGCGCGTTTCGGTGCCGCAGTCATCGCCGTCGACAGCGACCCGGAAGCCTGTGCCCGTGCGGCGGCAGCGGCTTGGAAATTCGGGGTGCAGCTGGATGTCGTGCAGGGTGCTGCGCCGCAGGTCCTGGAGGATCTCCCGGAACCCGACGTGGTGAGAGTGGGCGGCGGTGGCGTGCGTACGGTCACGGCCGTGGCCGAACGCAGGCCGGGCCGCATCGTCACACATGCGGCGACGAGGGACGAGGCCGAGGCGATCGGGCGGGCGCTCGAAGACGGCGGTTACGCCGTGGAGTGCGCCCTGCTCCAGTCCGTGGAGCTGGACACCCGGGAGTGGGTGGAAAGTGAACGAGCTGTCGTTTTCCTGTTGTCCGGTGTCCGGATCTGAACCCCTGTGGCCGACGCGTGACGAACCGCGACGAAGTGCTCTTTCTCACCCACCCGTGGCAGGCGCTTCGCTCTGGCGCGGGTAGGCTGACGGATCGTTGTGCCGCTGTGCGGTGTTGATGGTTCGTCCGTCAATGTCCGGATGGCGCGTAGGCGGAGAAACGTGCCGCACCGTGCGCATGCTCGTTCTTCATCTACGGGGGCCCGGCGGCCGATCGCCGGGTTGGAAGAAGCACTACCGATGGGCGAGGGGTACGCATGACTGACACCGGGATCCCCGGTGAGGGGCAGCCGGAGAATGCTGGCGGGCAGCCGGAAGTCCAGCAGCAGGGCGTCCCGACAGCCGGTCCCTACCCCTACGCCGGACCTGCGGACGGCTCGGGCGGCGCCAACGGCGCCGTAGGCCCCTCCGGCGAGGAGGAGATGCTTCTGCCGGGCGGACAGGGCGCGTGGAGTGACGTGACGCAGCAGGACCCGTACATGCAGCCCGGTGTCTACGGACAGCCGGACGCGTACGTCCAGGCCGACGGCTACGTCCAGGCCGACGGCTACGTTCATGCCGACGGGTACGTCCAGCCCGACGCGTACGTGCAGTACGCCCAGCAGGACCCCTACATGCAGCAGGACCCGTACGCCCACGATCCCTACGCTCAGCAGGTCGCGTACGGCCAGCACGCGCAGCCGCAGCCGCAGGGGCAACCGGCCCCCGACGCCCAGCAGTTCGAGGCCGCGGCCTCGAACGGGTCCGGGCCGCACGTACCCGGGCCGCACGAGACGGACGGCCGTGACTCGGGCGCCATCGACGTGGGAGCCGTACGCGCGTCCGAGGGCCAGGAGACACCGGTCGCCCCGGGCCCGCAGCACGCGGAGAAGAGCCCTGGTCCTCCTCCGCGGCGTCCGCTCCACCTCGGCCCGCCTGAGCCCGAGCAGTCGGGCGCTGTACGTCCGCTCTCCGACCGCGGCATCGGCAACGCGGCGAACGCGTCAGCCCAGCAGTCCACGCCCGCGCAGGGAACGCCCGCGCAGGGAAAGGCCGCGGCTTCTCCGGCGCGGTCCGCTGCCCCGCAACAGGCCGAGGCCCCGCAGCAGGGTGCCCCTCAGTCGGCAGTCGCCCAGGCGATGCCGCAGCCGGCCGAGAGCGCGGAGGGTGTCCTCCCGCAGGACGAAACCGTCGCACCTCAGGGTGACTTCGCCCAGTACGGGCCCGCGACGAGCGGTCCCGAATATCTGGACGTCGCCCACCAGAGCGCCGACTCCCTGCCGGGGCCCCAGCTCGGTGCGCTGCCGCCCCAGAACGAGCAGTGGGCGACGGCCGCCCCCGCGCAGGACTCCGCGCATCTCGCGGGCC
>NZ_JACBXA010000267.1 GCF_013870515.1 Streptomyces albidus (ex Kaewkla and Franco 2022)
ATCGCCAGTCGCTTCCTGGGAGAGGTCTTCATATCGGCCGGTGTGCTGATGCTTCTCTTCGTCGCCTACCAGTTGTGGTGGACGAACGTGCTGGCGGGGCAGGAGGCGGGCGGCGCCGCACAGGAACTCGAGGACCAGTGGAAGGGCGGCGACGGAGGCGGCAAGGGAGGGCTCGACCCCGAACGCAGGGCGGACGACTTCGCTCCGGGTGAGGGTTTCGCCCTGCTGTACATCCCGAAGCTGGACGTCAGGGTCCCCATCGCACAGGGCATCTCCAAGCCGAAGGTCCTCGACAAGGGCCTTGTCGGGCACTACGACCAGAAGCCGGTCAAGTCCGCGATGCCGTGGGACAAGAAGGGCAACTTCGCGCTCGCCGGGCACCGCAACACCCACGGGGAGCCGTTCCGCTACGTCAACCGGCTGGTCGGCGGCGACGAGATGGTGGTGGAGACCGCCACGAAGTTCTACACCTACGAGATGGCCAACCGGCTGCCGTCCACTTCGCCGTCCAACACCGGTGTCATCAGGCCGATTCCGCCCGGGTCCGGCTTCAACAAGCCTGGGCGGTATATCACGTTGACCACGTGCACCCCTGAATTCACGTCGAAGTACCGTCTGATCGTCTGGGGCAAAATGGTCGAGGAGCGCCCGAGGAGCAAAGGCAAGCCGGACGCTCTTCTAGGCAGGTGACCAGCAAGAAGCGGGGAAGCGGGCGGTACGGGTGTCAGAGATCGAGAACGAGACCGGCCAGGCGGGGGCGTCGGTGCCGGCGCCGCGGTCCGGCCGCCCGTCCCCCGGCAGGAGGCCCGGCACACGCCGCCGGCGGCTCTCGGCGGTGGTCGGCGTATTCGGCGAACTCCTCATCACCGCGGGCCTGGTGCTCGCGCTGTTCGTCGCGTACTCGCTGTGGTGGACGAACGTCCTGGCGGACCGCGACTCCAAGCGCGCCGGCGACAAGGTCCGTGAGAGCTGGCTGAAGGACCGCACCCCGGGAAGTCTCGACACCAAGGACGGCATCGGCTTTCTCCACGTGCCCTCGATGTCGGGCGGCGACGTGCTGGTGATGAAGGGCACCGACGCCAAGGAGCTCAACAAGGGCGCCGCGGGCTACTACACCAAGCCGGTCAAGTCGGCGATGCCGCAGGACCAGTCGGGCAACTTCTCACTCGCGGCGCACCGCGACGGGCACGGAGCGAAGTTCCACAAGATCGACAAGATCGAGAAGGGCGACTCCGTCGTCTTCGAGACGAAGAACACCTGGTTCGTCTACAAGGTCTTCTCCATCCTCCCCCGCACGTCGAAGTACAACGTCGACGTGCTCGACCCCGTCCCCGAGGGCTCGGGCAAGAAGGAGGAGGGCCGCTACATCACGCTCACGACGTGCACCCCGGTCTTCACCTCGAAGTACCGCTACGTGGTGTGGGGCGAGCTGGAGCGGACCGAGGACGTGGACGCGGAACGCACACCGCCCGAAGAACTGCGCTGACGCGTAGGCGCCGCGCTGCTCCTCGGGCGGTGTGACGTGCTGCCCGCCGGGGCCGGCCCGGGTGTCAGGACCTGCCCGACGACCGTCCCAGTCCCGAGGAGGGGCCGCCGAAGGGGAATCCTCCGTCGTCGCCGCCGCCTCCGTCGCCGCCGGGCTGCCCCGGCCTGGCGATGATGGTGATGGTGTCGCCCTTCTTACCCTGGGTGTTGGCGGGCGGGTTGGTCGTGACCACCGTGGCGTTGTTCTCGTCCGGTGCGTTCTGGACCTGGACCTTGAAGCCGGCGCCCTCCAGAGCCGTACGGGCCTCCGAGACCAGCTTGTCGGTGACGTCCGGGACGGTGGCGGGCTCGTCCGCCGGTGCCGCTGCCACGGTCAGGGTGATCTGCTCGCCCTTGCCGAGCTTGCTGTTGGCGGCCGGGTTCTGCTTCAGCACCGTGTCGGCGGGCTTGGACTCGTCGTCGACGTCCTTCCTGGCAACCTCGAAGCCGAGAGCGTCCAGTTGCGCCTTCGCCTCGTCGAAGCTCTTGCCGACGACAGGCGGCACGGTGATGGTCTGCTTCTGCGCGACGGTCAGGGTGATGGTCGTCTTCTTCGGGGCCTTTCCGCCGCCGGCCGGGTCCTGCCCCAGCACGGTGCCGGGGGTCTCATCGGACTCCTGGGGGCTCCGCTTGACCTTGAATCCGGCTGCTTCCAGCTCCTGCTTGGCGTCTGCGTAGGGGTCGCCCTCCACGTCGGGGATCTCCACCGGGGCCGGGCCCTTGGACATGCTGAGCGTGACGGTGTCGCCACGCTGGATGTCCGAGCCCTTTGCCGGGTCGCTCTCGCAGACGGTGTTCTTCTTCTGGTCGCAGAACTTGGAGTCGCCCTTGGTGACCTTGAAGCCGCCGTTCCCCGCGAGCTTCTGCGCCTGCGAGTAGGTCTGCCCTGCGAGTTGAGGCACCTCGACGGTGTCCGAGGGACCGCCGCCGAAGAGCACCTTGCCGACGAAGATCGCGCCGACGAGGATGAAGATCGCGGCGGCGACGAGCAGGATCGTGGAGAGATTGCTCCTGCGCTGACGCCGCCGGCCGCGCCCCTCGTCGTAGTAACCGCCGTTGTCGTCGCGGACGGGCGGCATCATCGAGGTCTGTGCGTCCTGAGCGCGCAGCGCCGTGGTGGGCTGGTCGTCGCCGTAGCCGCCGTAGCCGACTGCACCCAGGGCCGCGGTCGCCGCGACCGGCTGGCCGTCGAGGCACGCCTCTATGTCGGCGCGCATCTCATCGGCGCTCTGGTAGCGGTAGTCGGGGTCCTTGACCAGCGCCTTCATCACGATCGCGTCCATGTCGGCCGAGATCTCGGGATCGAAGACGGTGGTGGGCTGCGGATCCTCCCGCACGTGCTGGTACGCCACCGCGACCGGTGAGTCACCGACGAACGGCGGGCGGTTCGTGAGGAGTTCGTAGATCAGACAGCCGGTGGAGTACAGGTCGGAGCGGGAGTCGACCTGCTCGCCCTTGGCCTGCTCCGGGGAGAGGTACTGGGCGGTGCCGATCACGGCCGCGGTCTGCGTCATCGTCATGCCGGAGTCGCCCATGGCACGGGCGATACCGAAGTCCATGACCTTGACCTGGCCGTTGCGCGTCAGCATGACGTTCGCGGGCTTGATGTCGCGGTGGACGATGCCGCTGCGGTGCGAGTACTCCAGGGCCTGGAGGATGCCGATGCACATCTCCATCGCCCGTTCCGGCAGCAGCTTGCGTCCGGAGTGCAGCAGTTCCCGGAGGGTGGAGCCGTCCACGTACTCCATCACGATGTACGGGATGGAGACCCCGTCGACGTAGTCCTCGCCGGTGTCGTACACGGCGACGATCGCGGGGTGGTTGAGCGAAGCGGCCGACTGGGCCTCGCGGCGGAACCGGGCCTGGAACGACGGGTCACGAGCCAGGTCGACGCGGAGTGTCTTCACCGCGACGGTCCGGCCCAGCCGTGTGTCATGGGCGAGGTAGACCTCGGCCATGCCTCCGCGGCCGAGCACCGAGCCCAGCTCGTACCGGCCGCCGAGGCGACGCGGCTCTTCCATAATCTCCAGCCCTCTCCGTTCGTCCGGCCCGTATCTGATGTACGGCACGGCGGTGTGGTGCTCGGGATACGGTACCCGCCCGCTCGTGCGAGTCGGTCCTGAGCGAGGTGACGGGCGTCACCTCATGCAGTGCCCGTGCGGGCGCCCCTCCCGGCTGAGCCAGGAGGGGTGTTGCTGCGCCGGTCATTGTGTGCGTCATCACTTGCCCTCGAGTACGGCGTTCATCACTCGCTTCGCGACCGGGGCGGCGAGCTTGCCGCCTGCGATGTCGTCGCGGAGGGTGTTGGAACTCTCGATGACGACGGCGACCGCGACCGGAGCGGAACCGTCCTTGTCCTTCGCGTAGGAGATGAACCACGCGTAGGGGTTCTTGCTGTTGTTCTCGCCGTGCTGGGCGGTGCCCGTCTTGCCGCCGACCGTGACGCCCGGGATCTGCGCCGTGGTTCCCGTGCCCTTCTCGACCACGGTCTCCATGGCCTGCTGCAGCTTCTGCGCGTTCTCGGAGGAGACCGGCTCGCTCAGCTCCTTGGGCTTCTGCTGCTGCACCACGTTGAGGTTCGGGGCGACGAGCTGGTCGACCATGTACGGCTTCATCAGCGTGCCGTTGTTGGCGACCGCCGAGGCGACCATCGCCATCTGGAGCGGAGTGGCGCGGTTGCTCGCCTGGCCGATGCCGGCCATGGCGTTCTGCGGCTTGTTGTCCTCGGGGTAGACGCTCTCGGCGGCCCGCACGGGAGTGTCCAGCTCCTTGTCGTTGAAGCCGAACTTCTCCGACATCTTGATCATTTCGCCGTTGCCGAGGCTGTTGCTCATCTTGGCGAAAACGGTGTTGCAGGAGTAGCGAAGCGCGTTGCGCACCGTCGCGTTCTTGCAGGGGATGTCGCCGTCGTTGCCGAGGTCGGTGCTCGAGTCCGGCAGCCGGTACGGGTCCGGGGTCTCGGTGGCCTTGTCCAGGTCGTACCTGCCGCTCTCCAGGCCCGCGGCCGCCGTGACGACCTTGTAGGTGGAACCGGGCGGGTAGGTCTGCCGCAGAGCCCTGTTGAGCATGGGCTCGTCCTCGTTCTTCTGCTTCTGCAGCTTCGACCACTCGCTGGTGTCCGCGTCGCCGTTGCCGGCGAAGCTCGACGGGTCGTACGAAGGCGTGCTGGCGAGGGCGAGGATGGCGCCGGTCTTGGGGTTTATCGCCGCGACGGCGCCCTTGTTGTCGCCGAGCCCTTCGAAGGCCGCCCTCTGCGCCTTCGCGTTGAGCGTCGTGACGACGTTGCCGCCCTTCTGCGGCTTGCCGGTGAGCATGTCGATGGTGCGGTTGAAGAAGAGCCGGTCGTCGTCGCCGGTCAGTATGCCGTCGTTGAGGGCCTCGATCTGGTTGGCGCCGAAGGCCTGCGAGGCGTAACCCGTCACGGGGGCCCACATCGGGCCGTTCTTGTACGTGCGCTTGTAACGGAAGTCGCCGCTCTTGGTGTCCGCGGAGCCGGTGATGGCCTTGCCGTCGACGATGATGTTGCCGCGCGGCTGCGCGTAGCGCGCGATGGAGACCCGGCGGTTCTTCGGGTCGGACTTGAGTTCGTCGGCCTGGACCAGCTGGATCCAGTTGTCGCGTACCAGAAGGGCCAGCACGAGCAGGCCACAGAAGATCGCGATCCGGCGCAGTGGCTTGTTCACTGAGCTTCACCTCGTGCGGGTCGCTGGGTTGCTGCGCAAAGAACGAAGGAGGGGCGGCGAAGGACTCCCGCGACGGCGGTCGCGATCCTGGCGCCTGCGGCGGCCGCCGCCTCGCAGGTACTCCCGGCGGGCGTCATGGCCTGACCACCTGGGTCATCTCGGCGTCCGGGGAGGGGGCCGGGGCCGGCGCGGGGCGCCGGGCGGTGTCACTGATCTTGAGAAGGATGGCGACGAGCGCCCAGTTGGCGATGACCGACGAGCCGCCCTGCGCGAGGAAGGGCATCGTCATGCCGGTCAGCGGGATGAGCCCCATGACGCCGCCCGCGACGACGAAGACCTGGATGCCGAAGGCCGCGGACAGCCCGACCGCCAGCAGCTTGCCGAAGGGGTCGCGGGCCGCGAGGGAGGTGCGGATGCCGCGCTCCACGAGCAGTCCGTACAGCAGCAGGATCGCCATCACGCCGGCCAGGCCCAGCTCCTCGCCGACGGTGGCGAAGATGTAGTCGCTCTTGGCGGCGAAGCCGATGAGACGGGAGAAGCCCTGCCCCAGCCCGGAGCCGAGAGTCCCGCCGGATCCGAAGGCCCACAGGGCCTGCGCGGGCTGTTCGGAGCCGTTCTGGAAGGCCTGCATCGGGTCGAGCCAGTCGTCGACACGGCTCTGCACGTGTGGCTCGAAGCTGGCGACGGCGACGGCGCCGACGATGGTCAGTCCGAGGCCGAAGACGATCCAGCTGGTGCGCTCGGTGGCGACGTAGAGCATCACCACGAAGAGGCCGAAGAAGAGCAGCGAGGTGCCCAGGTCGGTCTCGAAGACGAGGATGAGGACTGAGAGTCCCCAGATGACGAGGATGGGGCCGAGGTCACGGCCGCGCGGCAGGTAGAGGCCCATGAAGCGGCGGCTGGCCAGCGCCAGGGCGTCCCGCTTGACCATGAGGTAGCCGGCGAAGAAGACCGCGATGATGATCTTGGCGAACTCTCCGGGCTGCAGTGAGCCGACACCGGGGATCGTGATCCAGATGCGGGCGCCGAAGCGTGCGGGGAAGAAGACCGGCAGGATCAGCAGGATCAGCGCCGTCACCATCGAGATGTAGGTGTAGCGCTGAAGGACGCGGTGGTCCTTGAGGAAGACCAGCACCGCCACGAAGAGCGCGACGCCGAGCGTGGACCACATCAGCTGCGTCGGGGCCGCGGCCCCGCCCGGCAGCGGTTCGAGGTCGAGCCTGTAGATGAGGACGAGGCCCATGCCGTTGAGCAGCGTGGCGATCGGCAGCATCAGCGGGTCCGCGTACGGCGCCCAGCGGCGTACGACGATGTGGGCCACGCCTGCGAGCAGACCCAGGCCCAGGCCGTAGCCGAGCATTCCTGCGGGCAGCGAACCGTCCTTCGCCAGACCGACGTTGGCGTAGGCGAAGACGGGGATGAGCACGGCGAAGACGAGCATCGCCAGCTCGGTGTTCCGACGGCTGGGCAGGCCCCCGGGGGAGACCGTCGTATTGCTGCCGGTGTTGGTCATGATGTTGCTGCTCATTGCTGCCGGAGCCCCCCTACGGCGCGGTGCACTGCTTGGCGAGCTGCTGCTGCTTCTCCGTGAGCTTCGGGCTCGGTGACGGAGACGCGGCGCTGCGCTGCGGGTTGTCAGGACCGGCGTCGTTGCCGGCCTGCTGCGCGGCATCCGAGGACTCCGACGAGTCTGCGGCCGCACCGGTTCCGCCGGTGTTCTTGCCGGCGTCGTCGGGCTTGTTCTGCTCGTCCTTCTTGCTGCCCTCGTCCTTGGGAGGCTCAACGCGCTGCTCGGCGACGATGCGGCAGACCTTCGCCTGCTCCTCCAACTCGTCGGCCTTGTCCCGGGCTTCACCGGAGCTGCTGGCCACGATGGTCTCGCGCACCTGGTTGCGCTGGTAGCCCGGCAAGTACTTGAGTTCGACTCCGGGGCGGTCCTGGTAGACCTCGTTGAGGCTGATGCCGACGAGCTCCTGGCTGATGCCGCGGTAGAGCGCGATGTGGTCGTCGTTGGCACCGACGTAGTACTGCGTCTGCGTCCAGCGGTATCCGCCGTAGAGCCCGCCGCCGACGATGATCAGGATGAGCGCGATCCACATGGACCGCTTGAGCCAGCTCTTCCCGCCGCGCCGCTTGATGAAGTCCTCGTCGGTGTACGTGCCGAAGCTGCCGCCCTGCCACGACTGCGCCCAACGAGCCGGGACCGGGCACGACTCACGCATCGCCAGACCCG
>NZ_JACBXA010000268.1 GCF_013870515.1 Streptomyces albidus (ex Kaewkla and Franco 2022)
GGCGTGGCCCGCTCCGTCGGCCCGAGCGTCGTGGAGATCAAGGCGACTTCCGGCAGCGGGCAGTCCACCGGCTCCGGCGTGATCATCTCCGAGGACGGAGAGATCCTCACCAACAACCACGTCGTCGCGAACGCGGAAAGCGTGCGCATCACCCTCCACGACGGCAGGACGGCGTCCGCCGACGTCGTGGGGAGGGCGGCCGACCGCGACATGGCCCTGCTCAAGGCCCGAGACGTGGAGGACCTCACCCCCGCGAAGCTCGGTGACTCCGACGACGTGGGCGTCGGCGACCCGGTCGTCGCCATCGGCTCGCCCGAGGGGCTGTCCGGCACGGTGACCAGCGGCATCGTCTCCGCGAAGGACCGTGAAGTGACCGTACGGAACGAGGACGGCGGAGGCGGGGGCGGTCAGGGCGGTCAGGGATACGAAGGGGGCGACTGGCCCTTCGAGTTCGGCGGAGGCACGTACAACGGCGACCCGGGCAAGGACACGACGACCTACAAGGCCATCCAGACCGACGCATCGCTGAACCCCGGCAACTCCGGCGGTGCGCTGGCCACCATGGACGGCCGGATCATCGGCATCAACTCCGCGACGTACTCCTCCGGTTCGGGCTCCGGAACGTCGGCGGGCGGTGGCGGCAGCGTGGGGCTGGGCTTCGCCGTCCCAGTCAACTCGGTCAAGGACGTGCTCGGCGACATGCGTTCCGGAGCCGGGGGCAACTGAGGCATGGGCATACAAGACGACTCCGTCCAGTACGGCTGGTCCGACGGCTACGGCGCCCACCGGGTGTACGGCGCCTCCGGTCACGCCGTCGATCCAGCGGCGCACGACTCGACCGCCCGCGACTCGGCCGCCCACCACTCGCCCACGCACGACCCCGGCCCCGCCGCTGATGCGAAGCTTGAGCCCATGAAGGTGCTGATCGTCGACGACGAGCCCGCCGTACGGGACGCGCTGCGCCGCAGCCTCACCTTCGAGGGGTACGACACGGCGCTCGCGGTGGACGGCATGGACGCGCTGGAGAAGACCGCGTCGTGGGAGCCGGACCTGATCCTGCTCGATGTGCTGATGCCCCGCATGGACGGGCTGACCGCCGCCCGCCGGCTGCGTGCGGCCGGCCGGCGCGTGCCGGTCCTCATGCTGACCGCGCGCGACACGGTCGGCGACCGCGTCACCGGGCTGGACGCCGGAGCGGACGACTATCTGGTCAAGCCCTTCGAGCTGGACGAACTCCTGGCCCGCATCCGCGCGCTGCTGCGCCGCAACTCCTACGCGCAGGAACTGGCGGAGGCGGGCGCCGACCTGCAGTTCGGCACCGGTTCGCCGGGCTCGCTCGGCTTCGGCGACCTGCGGATGGACCTGGGCACGCGTGAGGTGACGCGGGGGACGCGCATCGTGGAGCTGACCCGTACCGAGTACACGCTGCTGGAGATGTTCCTGTCGCACCCGCGCCAGGTGCTCACCCGCGAGCAGATCCTCAAGTCGGTCTGGGGCTTCGACTTCGAGCCCTCGTCCAACTCACTGGACGTGTACGTGATGTACCTGCGGCGCAAGACGGAGGCGGGAGGTGAGCCGCGGCTGGTGCACACGGTCCGCGGTGTCGGTTACGTCCTCAAGGACGACGGGGCGTGAAGCTGCCCCGCGCCGAGACGCTCCGGCCCAAGCTGAGCACCCCGCCCCTGCGTTCGCGGCTGGCGCTGCTGGCGGCGGTGACGGTGGCGCTCGCGGTGGCGGCGTGTGCGACGGCCTGCTGGTTCCTCGTACGGGCCCAGCTGATCGGCTCGCTCGACGAGTCGCTGCGCAACAACAACCGCGTCGACTCCAGCTTCATCGTCGGGCAGGTCAGTTCGGGGCAGTGCTCCCCGGCCGACGAGCGTGCGCCCAACCCGTTCGACGCGACGGTCCAGGTGGTCGACCGGCAGGGCAAGAGCTGCGTCATCGTCGGGAACAAGGTGGAGGTCGCTCCCGGCGACATCGCGGTGGCCGAGCACACGAGCATCGAGTCGGTCCACACCGCCCGCAGCCTCGACGGCTCCGGCACGGACTACAGGGTGCTCACCAGCCCCGTCGAGGGCACCGACGTGGCGGTGTCCGTGGCGCGTCCGCTGACGGAGACGGACCGGTCGCTGCGGAACCTCGCTCTCATCCTCGCCCTGGTCGGGGGCGCGGGCGTGCTGGCCGCGGCGGGCGCCGGAGTCGCGCTCGCCCGCGCGGGGCTCCGCCCCGTCGACCGTCTCACCGACGCCGTCGAGCACATCGCGCGTACGGAGGATCTGGGCGTGCGCATCCCCGCCGAGGGAGACGACGAGATCGCCCGTCTGTCGCGCTCGTTCAACTCGATGACCGAAGCGCTCGCCTCCTCGAGGGAGTTGCAGCAACAGCTGATCGCGGACGCCGGGCACGAGCTGCGGACGCCGCTGACCTCGCTGCGTACGAACATCGAACTGCTCGTACGCAGCGACGAGACGGGAAGGTCGCTGCCGCCCGAGGACAGGCGGGCGCTGCTGGAGTCCGTCAGGGCGCAGATGAGCGAACTGGCGGCGCTCGTCGGCGATCTGCAGGAGCTGTCCCGTGAGGCGGCGCCCGGCGGTGCGAGGGTCGACGTCGTCGCCATGCACGACCTCACCGAACGGGCGGCCGAGCGGGTGCGGTTGCGCAGCAAGGGCATCACGATCACGGTCCGGGCGGCGTCCTGGTACGTGCGGGGCGAAGGGGCGGCACTGGAGCGCGCGGTGGTCAACCTGCTCGACAACGCGGTCAAGTTCAGCCCGCTCGGTGGCACCGTGGAGGTCGCGCTGAGCGAGGGCATCCTGCGCGTACGGGACCACGGACCCGGGGTGACGGAGGAAGAACGGCCCTATGTCTTCGACCGCTTCTGGCGTTCACCGTCCGCGCGGAGTCTGCCCGGGTCGGGACTCGGCCTGTCCATCGTGGCCCGTACGGTCCAGCAGACGGGCGGCGAGGTCACGCTCGAGCCCGCACAGGACGAGGGCGGCGGCACGGAGGCCGTGCTGCGCCTGCCGGGGTCCGCGGCGCCGCTGCCGGAGGAGCCGCCCGGCCCGAACGGGCCGGGCGGGCCCGCCCCCGAGCGCCCGGAGTGACGCGCCGGAGTCATAGCTTGACTTCAACTTAACTTCAGGTACGAGCCTGGGGTCTGCCACGAACGGCAAGCGCACGTGGACACGTGCGCACACGTCACCGCGTCGAGGAGAGACCCCCATGGAGAGCACCGAACCGCTGCGTCTGGCAGTCATCGTCGGCAGCGTGCGGGCAGGGCGCTTCGGGCCGACCGTCTCGGACTGGTTCGCCGAAGAGGCCCGCAATTACGGCGGCTACGAGGTCGACGTCATCGACCTGGCCGAAGCCGATCACGAACTGCCCCTGTCCTTCCCGGACTTCAGGGCCACGGTGCCGCCCGATGTCGCCCGCGTGCGCGCCGGTCTGTCCGAACGGCTCGCCGCAGCGGACGCCTTCGTGATCGTCACGCCGGAGTACAACCACAGCTTCCCGGCCTCACTGAAGAACACCATCGACTGGTTCAACAGCGAATGGCACGCGAAGCCCGTCGGATTCGTCTCCTACGGCGGCATGGCGGGCGGCCAGCGGGCCGTGGAGCACCTGCGCCAGGTCTTCCCCGAGCTGCACGCCGTCACGGTCCGCAACACCCTCAGCTTCCACATGGCCTGGGAGCGATTCTCGGAGGACGGCCGGCCGCGCGACGAGGAGGGCAGCAACGCCGCCGCCAAGGGGATGCTCCGCCAGCTCGAATGGTGGGGCAGCGCCTTGCGCGACGCCCGCGCGAAGTTCCCCTATTCCTCGGCTGCCTGAGCGGTTCACCGCCCCGGCCCCCTCGCCCTGTTCGGGGGTTTGCGGTGGTCGGGGCGTGGAGCCCCGGGCGCGTCTCGTAAAGTCATGGCCATGAGCGACGTGGTGGTTGTGGACGAGGCGTCGGCCGAGGTCGTACGGAAGGCGCAGTCGCTGCTCGACGAGGCAGCCCGTGCCGACGGGCAGTCACCCTTGTCCGAGCAAGGATGGCTGCAACTGCGCGGGGGGCCGCGCCCCGGCGTCCGGCACCTGCTGCTGCGCGAGGACGGTGAACTCCTCGGCTACGCACAGCTGGAGGACGCCGACCCCGTCGAACCGCCCACCGGTGAACTGGTGGTGCACCCGTCGCAACGGGGGCGCGGCTACGGACGCCAGCTCGGCCAGGCACTGCTGAAGGAGTCGGGCAAGCGGCTGCGGGTGTGGGCCCACGGCGGCCACCCCGCGGCCCGCCACCTCGCGCAGGTCCTCGGCCTCTCCCTCTTCCGCGAGCTGCGGCAGATGCGGCGCCCGCTGACCGGTGCGTCCACCCCGCCGCTGCCCGAGCCGGTGCTGCCGGAGGGCGTGACCGTGCGTACCTTCCGTCCCGGCCAGGACGACGCCGCATGGCTGGCCCTGAACGCCGCCTCCTTCGCTCACCACCCCGAACAGGGCAGCCTCACCCAGCGGGACCTCGACGACAGGAAGGCGGAGGCCTGGTTCGACCCGGCGGGCTTCTTCCTGGCCGAGCAGGAAGGCGAACTGATCGGCTTCCACTGGACGAAGGTGCACAGCGCGGAACAGCTCGGCGAGGTGTACGTGCTGGGCGTCTCACCGACCGCGCAGGGCGGCGGGCTCGGCAAGACCCTCACGGCGATCGGGCTGCGCCACCTGGAGCGGGACCGGGGGCTGCCCACCGCGATGCTCTACGTCGACGCCGACAACCTCGCGGCCGTGAGCGTCTACGAGCGGCTCGGCTTCCGCACGCACGAGACGGACCTGATGTACCGCACGGAGAGCTGACCCCGGCTCGCCGCCGGCGCAGCCGGGCCGCCGGCCGGTGCGTGGGCGGTGCGGGAGCCCGGAGGTGATCGTGTTCCGGTGGCATGCCGCTCGCCCGGAGGCCATGTGCGCGTAACCATCGATTCAGACGCGCTTGCGAGCATCGTCGAATGCAGCCGTCCGCTCGTTCCCTCGCCACCCCTACCGGAGTCACCGGTGCGGGGAACAATGGGTGCATGAGCGAGCCCGTGTCACGTGCCGCATCACACGTCCCTTACCCCACGTCGCCCGTAGCCCCCGCCGGCGGGACCGTCCCCGACCTGGACCCCGACCTCGACTCCGACCCGGACGTCTACCGGGAGCACGGAGAGATCTCCGCCGACGGCCATGCGGAGGAACTGCCCTCCGACCGGTTCCTGGACCGGGAACGCAGCTGGCTCGCCTTCAACGAGCGGGTGCTGGAGCTGGCCGAGGACCGCGAGGTGCCGCTACTCGAACGGGCCAACTTCCTCGCGATCTTCGCGAGCAACCTGGACGAGTTCTTCATGGTCCGGGTCGCGGGCCTGAAGCGGCGCATCGCGACCGGCGTCGCGACGCGCTCCGCCTCCGGGCTCCAGCCGCGCGAGGTCCTGGAGCAGATCTGGACGCGCTCGCGCGAGCTGATGGAACGGCACGCCCGCTGCTACCAGCAGGACATCGCGCCCGCGCTGGCCGGAGAGGAACTGCACCTGATCCGCTGGGGCGAGCTGACGGAGAAGGAGCAGGCCCGGCTCTTCACCCTGTTCCGGCAGCAGATCTACCCCGTGCTCACCCCGCTGGCCGTCGACCCGGCGCACCCCTTCCCGTACATCTCCGGGCTGTCGCTCAACCTGGCCGTCGTCGTGCGAAACCCGGTGACCCAGCACCAGCACTTCGCACGTGTGAAGGTTCCGCCGCTGCTGTCGCGCTTCCTGGAGGCGTCGCCGCACCGCTGGGTCCCGCTCGAGGACGTCATCGCCGCACACCTGGAGGAGCTCTTCCCCGGGATGGAGGTGCTGGCCCACCACATGTTCCGTGTGACGCGGAACGAGGACCTGGAGGTCGAGGAGGACGACGTCGAGAACCTTCTCCAGGCGCTGGAGAAGGAGCTGCTGCGGCGCCGCTTCGGACCGCCGGTCCGGCTGGAGGTGGAGGAGTCGATCGACGCGTACGTACTGGAGCTGCTGGTACGCGAGTTGAACGTCTCCGAAGCGGAGGTCTATCCGCTGCCCGGCCCGCTGGACCTGACGGGGCTGTCCGGGATCGTCTCGGCGATGGACCGGCCGGACCTGAAGTACCCCAAGTTCGTGGCGAGAACGCAGCGCGACCTCGCACAGGTGGAGTCCGCGCAGCCGCCGGACGTCTTCGCCGCGCTGCGCGAGCGTGATGTGCTGCTGCACCACCCCTACGACTCCTTCTCCACCTCCGTACAGGCGTTCCTGGAGCAGGCGGCCGGCGACCCCGACGTGCTGGCGATCAAGCAGACGCTCTACCGCACGTCCGGCGACTCACCCATCGTCGACGCCCTCATAGACGCCGCGGAGTCCGGCAAGCAGGTGCTGGTCCTGGTCGAGATCAAGGCGCGCTTCGACGAGCAGGCCAACATCAAGTGGGCGCGGAAGCTGGAGGAGTCCGGCTGCCACGTCGTGCACGGGCTGGTCGGCCTGAAGACACACGGCAAGTTCTCTCTGGTGGTGCGCCAGGAGGGGGAGACGCTGCGCCGCTACGCGCACGTCGGCACCGGCAACTACCACCCCAAGACCGCGCGCCTGTACGAGGACCTGGGGCTCCTGACCGCCGACCAGCAGGTGGGCGCCGACCTGTCCGACCTCTTCAACCGGCTGTCCGGATACTCGCGCCGGGAGACCTACCGGCGACTGCTGGTGGCGCCCACCTCGCTGCGGGACGGACTGGTCTCGCGCATCCAGCGGGAGATCGCCCACCACCGTGCCGGGCGGCCGGCCTTCGTCAGGTTCAAGCTCAACTCGATAGTCGACGAGACCGTCGTCGACGCCCTCTACCGCGCCTCCCAGGCGGGCGTGCCCGTGGACCTGTGGGTGCGGGGGATCTGCGCGCTGCGCCCCGGGGTTCCGGGCCTGAGCGAGAACGTACGGGTGCGCAGCGTCCTCGGCCGGTTCCTGGAGCACTCGCGAATATTCGCTTTCGGGAACGGTGACGAACCGGAGGTGTGGCTCGGCAGCGGCGACATGATGCACCGCAATCTGGACCGCCGTATCGAGGCGCTGGTGAGGGTCCCCGACCCCGGCCACCGCACCTCGCTGATCAAGCTTCTCGAGACGGGGATGGGCGACGCGACCGCCTCCTGGCATCTCGGCTCGGACGGCGAATGGACACGCCACGCCCACGACTCGGACGGAGCGCCGCTGCGCAACATCCAGGAATCGCTGATCGAGGGCCGGAAGCGCCGCCGTGGCCCGGCGGCATGACACACCTACAGCGCTTACGGGCGCGAGCTTGCGGAGCGAGCCGGACGAGCGCGGTAAGGGGGTTGTGATGGGGCAAGGGGAGACGGTCGGGCGGCCGCCCCGGCTCCGGCACGGCCGGGCCTGTGG
>NZ_JACBXA010000269.1 GCF_013870515.1 Streptomyces albidus (ex Kaewkla and Franco 2022)
TTTCCGGCTCGCCGGCGCGTCCTCCACGAGCACCAGCCGACCAGCGCGCCGAAGAGGCAGACCACGACGCTGGCCGTGCCCACCGCCTGATAGCCGCCCACGCCGAGCACGGGTCCCGCGAGGGCGGTCGCGGCCATCATCGCCGTGGTGCCGAGCGCCTGGGAGCGGCCCATGTACCGGACGTACGAGCCGGCGGCGTCCGCGCGCGCCAACTCCTCGTACACCAGCGCCTGGAGCGTCCCAGAACACAGTGAACTGCCCGCGCCCCACAGCACGAATCCGGCCGCGAACGCCGGATAGGACGGCGCCCACGTCCACACGCCGAAGCCCGCGCCGCTCAGCAGCGGTGCCAGCGCCAGCAGCTTGCGGCGGGAGAAGAGGTCGGCCCACATGCCGGACGGGACTTCCAGCACGAAGGTGACGCACGACCAGATGATGAACAGCGAGGAGATCTCGGCCGCGGACAGGCCGTTCTCGGCGAACAGCAACGCGTAGACCGGATAGAGCAGGATCAGGTCTTCGAGGAAGGCGTACGCGTAGAGGCTGCGGACAAGCCGCACGACCGCTGTCGGCCGGGCCGGAGCAGCGGGTGTCGAAGAAGCTTCCGTTGAGAATCAATGTCGCCAGGTCATGCGTTCAGCCTACGGCGTCGGGCCGGTGCACGGCACTGTGTTTTCTGCGCTTTCCGGCTCGCCGGCGCGTCCTCCACGAGCCGGCCCGACCCCCGAACCGTCACGGAAGCGGCCGGACCTCCGGCAGCCGCTGAAGCAACCCCCAGGTGAACTCGGCGATCACCTGTTGCGGCACCCCCGCGGCATCCGGAGCGACGAAGCCGAGCCGCCAGCGGCTGGGCGCGGACCCCTCCATGGGCTGCGCGGGGGCGAAGGCGCGTGCGACCTCGTCGACGGTGCAGGACCAGGGAGTCAGGTCCTGCACCGTACGGAGTGCCGGGGCCGTCGCACCCGGGGCACGCACGAGCCACTCGTTGACGACCCCTCCGCCGGGGACGGTGACGACCTGGAACCGCAGCTCTGGCCAGAGGGGAAGCTCCCAGGTCAGCACCTCGCAGTCCAGGTCGCCGATCTTCTGCCGGGCGTGCTGCTCGGGCGGCCCCAGGACGGACCGGTAGCGGCCGACCGCGCTGCGGGTGCGCGCGGAGTGGAGCATCGCCTGCCAGCGGCGGTTGGCCTCCCGCATCTCCGCGCGCCCCGCGCCCAGTCGCCCGAGGGCCTCCTCGACGAGGTCCTGCTGGAAGTCCGCCATCCTTCGCAGCAGCACGAACTGGAAATCGCGACGTCCGAACGTCGTCACCGGCGGCCCTTCCGTTGATGGCGGTCGGGCCACAGGATCACAGGTCAGGGCTTGCGCTGCACACCCCGCTTTCGTTCGGCCATGTGACGGCCGAGCGCCGACATCTGCTTGAAGCGCTGCTTCTGTTCCGCTCGCAGGCGCGCATCCGTACGCGCAGCGAGGCGGGTGTTCTCGCGCAGCAGCTTGCGGTAGCTCTCCAGCCGCCGGTGCGGCAGCGTGCCGTTCTCGACGGCTGCCAGCACCGCGCAGTCGGGCTCGGCCTCGTGCCGGCAGTCGTGGAAGCGGCACTCCCCGGCCAGGGCCTCGATCTCGGCGAAGGTCTGGCCGACGCCGTCCTGTGCGTCCCACAGGCCGACTCCGCGCAGCCCGGGGGTGTCGATGAGGACACCGCCACCGGCGGCCTCGGGCAGCGGCAGCAGGTCACGGGTGGTCGTGGTGTGCCGCCCCTTGCCGTCGCTGTCGCGCGTCGTGCGTACGTCCTGAACCTCCTCCCCCAGCAGCGCGTTGGCCAGCGTGGACTTGCCAGCGCCCGACTGGCCGAGCAGCACGCAGGTGCCGCCGCCGATGACGGCGCTCAGCACGTCGAGTCCTTCTCCGGCGGCCGCGCTCACGGTGAGCACCTGGACGCCGGGGGCGGACTCCTCGACGTCGGCGGTGAGTTGGCCGAGTGTGTCGGGGTCGTCCACGAGATCCGCCTTGGTGAGGACGACGAGCGGCTGGGCACCGCTCGTCCAGGCCAGTGCGACGAAGCGTTCGACGCGTGAGAGGTCGAGCTCGACGGCCAGCGAGACGGCGATGAGCGCGTGGTCGACGTTGGCGGCGAGGACCTGGCCCTCCGAACGGTTGGTGGCGGTGGAGCGCAGGAACGCCGTACGGCGCGGCATGAGCGCCCGCACCTCCGGCATGCCGCCGGGCCCGTCGAGTCGCAGGGCGGCCCAGTCGCCGGTGCAGATGGTGCGGGTGGGATCGGGAGTGGCGACGGGCGCGGTGTCCGCACGCACGACGCCCTCGGCGGTGACCGCGTCGCACTGGCCCCGGTCGACGCGTACGACACGGGCGGGGACGAGGCCCTCGTCCTTGTAGGGGGCGAACGCGTCCGCGACGTCCGCGTGCCAGCCGTAGCGGGCGAGCGGATGCGCGGGGTGCGGACCGGTGGAGGTCGAGTCGGTGGACGAGCCGGAGGTCGGCGCGGTGGACGGTGACGAAGATGAAGTACGCGCGGAGCGTTGTGACTTCACGAGCGGTGAACCCTTCAGGGAAGGGTGGCCCGGCGGCGCCCTCCGCGCACGGGGCGCGGACAGAGTCGGGTGCAGGTCAGCCGGAGACCACGGAGGTGGGAAGAGCGGGCTTCGGGATGCGGGCAGCGCCCACCACGGCGACGGCCATCGGTCTTCACCTCCTGCTTCTGCTCGGCTTCCGGAACGACCCGGGGCATACGACACCCGGGCCGCCCACTGGGCTGAAGGGACTCTAGCGAGGGCCGCGGGAAGCGGCCACCGGTTTTTCCGCGCACCGGGCGGCCCCTCACCCCAGGACGGGCCCCCCTCGCCTCAGGACGGGCCGACCTCCCGTGAAGGAGGTTCCTCGGACGCCGTTCAGCGGTCGCGGCGTGAGCGCAGCCGGGCCCGTACGTCGGCGTGCGGCAGGAACTTCGTCCAGCGCTCGGGGAATTCGGCGGGCGGGTCCTCCGTGTCCTCCCCGCCGGTGCTCTCCGCGCTGCGCATGGCTCGACGGGCCGCGGCCGCCGCGACGACCTCCGCCGCGGCCTCCTCGCGTGCCCGCTCGTTCATCCGGCGGGCAGCTGCCGTGGCCACCGAAGGCCACACGTGGTCGATGGCTGCGTTCACCGCCGCCCCCACCAGTACGGCGAAGGCGGAGACGCCGATCCACAGGAGCACGGCGACGGGGGCGGCCAGCGAGCCGTAGATCGTAGGCCCCTCGACGGTGTTGGTGATGTAGAGCCGCAGCAGCGCGCTGCCCAGCACCCACATCACCAGCGCGACGAGCGCGCCCGGGATGTCCTCCCGCCAGGGTGAACGCACCGGCACCGACACGTGGTAGAGCGTGGTGAGGAAGGCGACGCACAGCAGAAGCACCGTCGGCCAGTAGAAGGACGTCACCAGCCACTGCGCCTGAGGGACGAGCCGCAGGACCGCGTCGGGGCCCGCGACCATGAGCGGCAGCACCACGGCACCGATGAGCAGGGCGACGAGGTAGAGCAGGAAGGCCAGCAGCCGTGTCTTGACGATGCCGCGCTGCCCGTCCAGCCCGTACATCACCGTGATGGTGTCGATGAAGACGTTCACGGCCCGCGACCCGGACCACAGCGCCAGCGCGAAGCCGAGCGAGATCACGTCGGGGCGTCCGCCGCGGATCACGTCGTCGATGAGCGGACGAGCCAGCTGCCTGACCCCGCGGTCGGAGAGCACGGCGGCCGAGGCGTCCAGATAGTTGCGCCTGATGGAGTCGATGGTGTCGGTGCCGATCCAGGTGTCCAGGTAGCCGAGCAGCCCGATGAGGCCGAGCAGCAGCGGCGGGATGGAGATCAGCGTGAAGAACGCCGCCTCCGCCGCGAGACCGAGCACCCGGTACTCGATGCAGGAGTTGACGGTGTCCTTGAGCAACAGCCATGCCATCTTGCGCTTGGGGACGTTGCGGTAGATGACTCGCGCTCTGCGGAAGCGTCCGCTCTGGCGTTGTGGGGTTTCGTCGGCTGGTTGCACCTCCTTAACGTATCTGCCATGCCAGCCTCCACTCACACCGTGACCAATCAGCCGCCTCCCCTTGTCGACTACGACGTCTTCACGGCGGACCCGGCCCTCGTCGAAGCCGTCGCCCGGTACGCCGCGCCCGAACGGGCCGAGGAGGTACGCGCCGAACTGAGCGAGCTGGGCCGCAGCGCCGGTTCGGCGCAGGCTCAGGAGTGGGGCAGGCAGGCCAACGAGGTGCCGCCCGTGCTCCGTACGCACGACCGCTACGGCAATCGCATCGACGAGGTCGACTTCCACCCCGCCTGGCACCAGCTGCTGGACCGCGCGGTCGGGGCGGGTCTGACGGACGCCTGGTCGCGGGGTGACGGGCAACTGCGCCGCACGGCGGGCTTCTACGTCTGGACGCAGGTCGAGGCGGGGCACGGCTGCCCGGTGTCGATGACGCACGCCGCCGTGCCCGCGCTGCGCAAGGAGGCCTCGGTCGCCGCCGAGTGGGAACCGCTGCTCTCCTCGCACACCTACGAGCCGGGCCTGGACCGGCCGGCTTCCGCGAAGGCGGGCGCCATCGCGGGGATGGGCATGACCGAGAAGCAGGGAGGCAGCGACGTACGGGCCAACTCGACGGTCGCCGTGCCGATCGGAGGGACCGGCCCCGAGAGCGGCGAATACGCGCTGACCGGGCACAAGTGGTTCTGTTCCGCGCCGATGTCGGACGTCTTCCTGGTGCTGGCCCAGGTGCCCGGCGAGGGAGCGGACGCCGAAGGGCAGGGCCTGACCTGCTTCCTGGTGCCCCGCGTGCTGCCGGACGGCACCCGCAACACCTTCCGCGTGCAGCGCCTGAAGGACAAGCTCGGCAACCGCTCGAACGCCTCCAGCGAGGTCGAGTTCGACGGCACGACGTGGGCGCGACGCGTGGGCGACGTCGGGCGCGGTGTCGCCACCATCATCGAGATGGTCGCGGCGACCCGGCTGGACTGTGTGACGGGCTCGGCGTCGCTGATGCGTCAGGCCGTCGCACAGGCCACCCACCACGCCGCGCACCGCAGCGCGTTCGGCGGTCTGCTGGCGGACAAGCCGCTGATGCAGAACGTGCTGGCGGACCTGGCGCTGGAGTCGGAGGCGGCGACTGCGCTCGCGATGCGGCTGGCCACCGCCTTCGACACCGCCCACAGCGGCGGCGAGGGCGCGGAGCAGGAGCGGCAGTTGCTGCGGCTGGCCGTGCCGGCGGCGAAGTACTGGGTGACCAAGCGCTGTACGCCGCTGGTCGGCGAGGCCCTGGAGTGCCTGGGCGGCAACGGGTACGTCGAGGAGTCGGGCATGCCCAGGCTGCTGCGCGAGTCGCCGCTCAACTCGATCTGGGAGGGCTCGGGCAACGTGCAGGCGCTGGACCTGCTGCGTGCGCTCCAGCGTTCACCGGAGGCGCTGAACGCCTTCCTCACCGAGATCGGCAAGGCCCGGGGCGCCGACCACAGGCTGGACGCCGCGACCAAGGACCTGCTGACCGAACTGTCCGACCTGGACGGCATCGAGGCCCGCGCCCGGCGTCTGGTGGAGCGCATGGCCCAGGTGCTCCAGGGCTCTCTGCTGGTGCGGTACGCACCTTCGTCCGTCGCCGACGCGTACTGCGCCTCGCGGCTGGGCGGCGACTGGGGCGCGGCCTTCGGCACGCTGCCGCACACGCTGGACCTCTCCTCGATCGTGGAGCGGGCCCGCCCGGTCTCGTCCTAGGACTCGTCTCAGGACACCGCACGCAGGGGCCGGCACTCGCCGTGCCGGGCCCTGCGTGCGGTTCGCAGAGGGAAAGCGTTAGAGCTCGCTCGCCCAGGGCGGGTTCGCGCCGCGTACCGCGCAGACCGCGGCCGCCACGCGGGCGCCGAAGTCCAGGGCGTCGGCGACCTGTTCGCGCCGGAGCGAGTCGAGACGGCCGCCGAGCGTGCCGGCGCCGTACAGGGAGTGCAGGAAGCCCGCCATGAACGAGTCGCCCGCTCCGACGGAGTCGACGACCGTCACCGGCGGCGCTGCCGCGCGAAGCCGCTCCCCGTCGAGAGAGGCGAAGACGCCGTCCGCGCCGAGAGTGACGACGACGAGGCGCGCACCGTCCGCGTGGAAGGTGTCCGCTGCCTTCTCCGGTGAGGTGCCCTCCGGCACGAGGTGGGCGAGGTCGTCGTCGGAGAGCCGCAGGATGTCGGCGGCGGCGCACCAACGCGGGAGTGCGCTGCGGTAGACGGCGGGGTCGACGAGAAGGGGGCGCACGTTGGGGTCGATCGAGACCGTCGCCCGCTCCCGTACGTCCGCGAGCAGTTCCTCGACCGCCCCGCCCCCCGGCTGCCGTACGAGCGCGAGGGAACCGGTGTGCAGGCAGGCGACCGGGCCCTCCGCGGCGCTCGCGAGCTCCTGCCCGGTCCACTGCCAGTCGGCCGTGTTCTCGGCGTGGAAGGAGTAGTCGGCGCGTCCGTCCGGGTCGAGGTCGGCGACGGCGAGCGTGCTCGGCTCGTCGGCCGCGACGGCACGGCTCAAGTCCACGCCGGAGTCGGAGAGATGGCTGCGGAAGAGCCGTCCGAAGACGTCGGAGGAGAGCCGTCCGAGGAAACGCGTCGGGGTGCCGAGCCGGGCCAGCGCGACAGCCGTGTTCGCGGGGCCGCCGCCGGGCAGCACGTCCAGCCCGATCGCGGGAGTCCCCGCCTCTGTGGCCGGCGGCCTGACGAAGGCGTCGGCGACGCACTCGCCGAGCACGGCGACGGGCGCGGCGCCGGCGTTCGCGTCGGCGGGAGATGCTGGCGCGCTCATGTGTGGGGACCTCACGGTTCGGTTGCTCGGCGGTGGGCTCCGGCTCGGACGCACAGCGTGATGCGCGGCTTGCGCGCGGGCTCGCGCTGGAGTCCAACAGCCGCCCGTTGCCCTGTCAACGCAGGTGTACGGCGAACGGACCGGAAACGGGCACGCGAGGCACGCGGACGGTCTCAGCGCAAAGCCGTGCCGCGCGTCGCCCCCGGCTCAGCGGCGCCCGGAGCACCGGCTGCGGGTCCCCTTCACGCGCTATGTATCGTCCCGTCGCAGACAGCAGTCCACACAGGAAAGGGGCGAACGGAGTGCGACGTGAGCAGCGCGCACCACGCTCTGGCCTGGAGCAGCACATCAAAGGGCTGGAGGGTGCACCGTACGGGCGGTACAAGGGCCTCGTCGGCACTTGGGAGCTGCCCGGCGCCGAGGCCACCGGTGAGACCCTCCAGCTCGTACGGGCGCAGGCCGACCCCTTCGCACCGCCCGCACGGGTGGCGCTCCGGGTCCCGGCCGGCGTCTCCTCGAGCGGGGTGTCCGGGTCGAA
>NZ_JACBXA010000027.1 GCF_013870515.1 Streptomyces albidus (ex Kaewkla and Franco 2022)
CTTCCTCGGGCCGTGGATCGGCAGGCGTCTGCGCGGCCGGTCATCCGGAGACGGACGTACGGCCAAGCGCCCGCAGCTTCTCCCCGTGCAGGCTCCCGCCGACACCGGGTGGTGAGCCCTCTGCTGCTGCCCGCGGCAGGGGCTGCTCAGGCCTCCTCCTCCCGGTAGAGCCCGAGGCCTTCGTGGCTCGGCTCCTCGTTCAACGCCCGTTCGAGGAGCATCGAGTACGCCACGTCGAGGTGCCGGCGTCCCGTACGCAGTGCCTCCAGGGACGCCGAGAGCTGCCACGGCAGGACGTCGGGGCTCGCGCCCGACTGCCCGGGCCCTCCCGCGATTCCGGCGCGGGCCGCCGAGACGGCACCCATGCACTCGTCGATGTGAGTGACCAACTCTGCGTTCTCGGAATGCACATTGACCCCTTACCTGCCGCTTGTCCGCCGCGGAAGCGGCAGTCCCACCCGCCCGCGACGAAACCCGCATCTCCGCCGCCGATGCCTCGCTCCGTCCGCTCTCCGGCCGTGCCCGGAGGGCCCTTTCGTGGCCACGACGCCGGTGTCCGGCAGACGGGACCCGCGTTCGGCAGGAGGCGGTGACGTGCACGGCCAACCGACCAGTTGCTCGTCTCTCCGCGCAAGGGGACGGGAGCCTCGTCGTCAGTCCACCCGGCAGTCGGCGAGGTCGACGCGGGTCATGGCCTGGGGGTAGCGACGGGCGAATCCGACGTAGACGTCCACTCCGTAACCGACGAAGTCGTCGTGCTTTCCGTCCGGCAAGGGCTTCACCCGGCCCGGGACTCCGAGCACCATCGACCGTTCGGGCACGACGAGCCCTTCCGGCACCACCGCGCCGGCCCCGACGACGGAACCGCCGTGGACGTGGGCCCGGTTGAGGACCACCGACATCGAACCGATCAGGCAGCGGTTCTCGACCGTGCAGCCCTCCAGGTGGGCGTTGTGCCCGACGACGCACTCGTCCCCGATGAGGGTGGGCCACTGCTCTGTCGTGTGAACGACCGTGCCGTCCTGCACGGACGTGCGCGAGCCGACCTCGATCCGGCCGTGATCGCCGCGCAGGACGGCCCCCGGCCACACCGACGACTGGGCGCCCACGCTGACTCGGCCGATGAGCACCGCATCGGGATGGATGTAGGCGTCGGCACTCACCTGTGGGCGAATCCCGTCGAACGCGTAGACCGGCATGGGGTGTTCACTCCTTCTCGCGCGCAAGGCCGTGGTAGACGCGCATGGCGTTCTCGGCGAGCACCATCGGCACGGTGTCGTCGGCCAGGCCCAACCCTGCCACCGCGCGGGCGTTGACGGCGGTGCCGGGCACCCCGGGCCAGTCGGTGCCGAAGATCCACTTGCGGGCGAGCCTGTTCAGGTCGTGCCGCGCGTAGTACGTCGTCAGGCGCTTGGGAGGCAGTCCGGACAGCTCGATCCACACGTTGTCGTGGGAGAGGGCGAGGAAGGCCGCGGCGTCGTACCACCACCCCCTCCCTCCGTGGGCTAGCACGACCTTGAGGTTCGGGAACTGCCTCAGCACCGGGTAGAGCTGCGTCGGATCCGCGAGCTCGTTCATCGAGCCCGGGAAGGACGACGTCCCGCAGTGCGTCACGAGTGGGACGTTCCGCTCGACGAGCAGCGAGTACGCCGGATACAGCGCCGGATCGTCCAGGCGGAACCCGCCGTGCACGGGGTGCAGTTTGAGCGCCGCCGCCCCGAGGTCGAGCTGCCGCCGCAGCTCCTTGTCGACCGGGAAGTGCAGATGCGGGTTGACGTTGGCCACCGGACGGAAGCGCCGCGGGTTGTGCTCGATCAGGGGCAGCAGGTCGTCGAACCGCTGGTAGCCCGTCGCCTTCGGGCTGTATTCGCAGAACAGCAGCGCCACGTCGACGCCTTCGGCCGCGAACAGACGGTCCAGCTTCGCCGGATCAGGCCTGCCGTCGGCGTCCCAGACGTCTTCCAGCACGCCCTCCCGCCCGAAGTCGAGGGCCCACTGCGACCAGGCCGGGGCGATGCTCGGCAGAAGCGGCACGTGCACATGGGCGTCGACCAGCAGGTGACCGTCCAACATCGTATGAACCCCTAGTTGCCTGAGTGATTCGACACCAGCGTCGTGTCGACGCCGATGTCACCCGTCAGCCGTGAACCGCCGGGCGTGCCGACGGGTTCCTCCCTGCCGGGCAGCACCTCGTTGAAGAAGGTCTTGTTGTCCTCGATGAACTCCTGCTGATCCTCGGGCACCCGGCGGTCCTGGGATATGGCTTCGACGGGGCACACAGGCTCGCATGCGCCGCAGTCGATGCACTCCTTGCCGTTGATGTACAGCTTGCGCTCGCCGACGTAGATGCAGTCGACCGGGCACTCCTCGACGCAGGACTGGTCGGTGATGTCGATGCAGTCCGACATGATCACGTAGGGCACGGTGCTTCTCCTCGTACTCAGGCCACGGCCGCGACGACGGGCGCCGCGTCGGTGCTGTGGCCGGGGAACAACGACTCGCCGGGATCGAGGTGCACCGCGGCGTTGTTGACCGCGGTGGCCACCTCGCCGAAGCCGACGGAGATCAGGCGTACCTTGCCGGGATACTCCGAGATGTCTCCCGCCGCGTAGACCCCGGGAACGTCGGTCGCCATCCTCGAATCCACCAGGAGGTGCCGGTTGTCGTGCAGTTCGAATCCCCAGTCGCGCATCGGTCCGAGATCGGCGAGGAAGCCGAGTGCGGCGACGACGCGTTGGGCCTCCAGCACGACGGGTTCCTGGTTCTTGCAGGTGACTTCGACCTTCTCGACGGCCCCGTTCCCCTCGATCCGGGTCACCTGCGCATCGGTCACCACCGTGGCGCCGCAGGACAGCACCGCCTCGACGGTGGCCGCATGCGCCCGGAATGCCGTCCGCCGGTGTACGAGCGTCACCGACCGGGCCACCGGCTTCAGCGCGAGCACCCAGTCGCACGCGCTGTCGCCACCGCCGACCACGACCACGTCGGTGCCCGCGAAGTCGGCCTGCGACGGCACGAAGTAGGACAGCCCGCGTCCCAGGAACTCCTCACCGGCGGGCAGCGGCCGGGGGGTGAAGGTCCCGATGCCGCCCGTCACCACCACTGCACCGCAGTCGATCACCGCGCCGCTGGAGGTCCTCAGGCTGAAGCGGTCGGGACCGCCCTCGACGGGGACGCGCTCCAGCGACTGCGCCTGCTGGCCGAGCAGGTACAACGGGCCGTACCGTCCGGCCTGTTCGACGAGATTGCCGACGAGGTCGCGCCCGCGGACACTCGGGAAGCCGGCGATGTCGTAGATGGGCTTCTCCGGATACATCGCGGTCACCTGGCCGCCCGGCTCGGGCAGCGAGTCCACCAACGCGACGCGTAGCCCGCGGACGCCGGCGTAGTAGGCGCCGTAGAGGCCGACCGGCCCGGCTCCCACGAGTACGAGGTCCACCTCGTACCGTTCGCCGGCCTGGTGCTGCTCTCCACTGGTCATCTGCTCCTCCTGCACGTGCTCGCGGTCAGACGACGGCCTCGGGCTCGGCAGACGTCCGGTCAGGGCCTGCCGGCGTGCCCTCTGCGGGACCATCCGCGCTGCCGTCCTCGGCGGCCATCCGACGGATCTTGAAGCGCTGCAACTTGCCGCTGGCCGTACGCGGCAGCTCGTCCACGCACACCACTCGACGGGGGGCCTTGAAGTGGGCGAGGCCGTCCCGGCAGAAGCCGATCAGCTCCTCCGCGTCGGCGGTGGCGCCGTCCTTGAGCACCACGTAACCCACGGGCTTGTCCAGGCCCTCCGCGTCCGGGACGCCCACGACGGCGGCCTCGAGGATGTCCTCGTGCTCGATCAGCCGGCTCTCGACCTCGGCCGGCGAGACCCAGATGCCGCCCGCCTTCAGCATGTCGTTGGACCGCCCGAGGCAGGTGTATCGGCCCTCGTCATCCTGCACGTAGGTGTCGCCGGTGGCCAGCCAGTCACCCTGGAAGACGTGGCGGCTGGTCTCGGTGCGGCACCAGTAACCGGTCGCGATCGACTCGCCCTTGACGTACAGCGACCCCGCCTCGCCGGGCGGCCGTACGGCGCCGTGCTCGTCGCGGATCTGGAGCTCGTACCCGGGCACCGGGTGTCCGCTGGTCCCCGGGCCGATGTCGTCGGGCCGGTTGGAGAGGAATATGTGCAACGCCTCCGTGGAGCCCAGACCGTCGATGATCCCGACGCCGAAGTGGCCCCGCCAGCGCTCCAGGAGCGGGGCGGGCAGGGCCTCACCGGCGGAGACCCCGAGTCGTACCGACGCCATCAGGTCCGCCGGCAGCTCCGCGGCCAGCATCCCGGCGTAGAAGGTGGGGACGCCGAAGAAGAGAGTGGGCCGGTCGGCGCGCACCCTCTCGGCGACGACCTCGGGTGTGGGACGGCGTGGCTCGAGAATCGTGGTGGCGCCCGCCGAGAGCGGAAAGAACGCGGAGTTGCCGATCCCGTAGGCGAAGAAGAGCTTCGCGACCGACAGGCACCGGTCATCCGGACGGATCCCCAGCACCTGGTCCCCGTACGTCTCGCACACGTGGCGGATGTTGGCGTGCCGGTGCATGGCGGCCTTCGGCATCCCGGTCGTGCCGGAGGTGTAGAGCCACAACGCAGGCGTGTCCTCACCGGTGGCTGCGGCCTCGCCGTCGTCTGCCGTGACACCGTCGAGGGCCTCCGCCCACGGCAGGCGCAACACCCCTGCCGGTACTGCTGGTTCGGCGTCGCCCACCACGACGAGGTGGGTCACGTCCGGTGACGCGCGGACCGCTTCGGCGCAGGCGTCGGCGAACTCCGCCGTGCAGACGAGCACTCGTGCGCCGCAGTCGGCCAGGATCGAACCGAGCTCCCTGCCGGTGAGCATCGTGCTGACCGGCACGGCGACCAGCCCCGCACGGAACGCGCCCAGGATCGTGGTCAGCAGCTCCGGGGTGTCGGACATGCAGCACATGACCCGCTCGTCGCGGTGCATGCCCAGCCGCCGCAGCGCACCGGCCACGCGGGCCACGTCGTCGTACAGCTGGGCGTAGGTGATGTCGCCCCCGGCGTGGCGCACGGCGGGATGCCCGCCGCGGCCGCGCTCGAGGTGCCGGTCGACAAGGTAGGTGGCGGCGTTGAAAGACCGTGACGGCGTGGGCATGAGTTCTTCGCCTCCTTCTTCCTCAGCAGCAGTCGGCTGTGTCAGACCCGCTTGACGTCGAAGTCGGCTCGCTTACCGGTGCCGTAGCGGCGCAGCGCGCCTTCCGGGCCGGATGCGTTGGGACGGTTGAAGATCCAGTTCTGCCAGGCGGTCAGCCGCCCGAAGATCTTGGTCTCCATCGACTCGGGCCCCACGAAACGGTGGTTGGCCTCCATCCCGGTCAACGCGTCGGGCGACAGCGAGGCGCGCTCCTCCAGCACGATGCGCAGTTCGTCCTCGTAGTCGATGTCGTCGAGCGCCATGGTGACCAGCCCGAGTGCGGCGGCCTCGTCGGCTTCGAGCGGGGCTCCCGAGCGGGCCAGCGCCGCCTGCAGTTCCTCCTCGGCCGCGTGGAACCGCGACTCCAGCCGGGTCAGCCCGTTGCCCATCGGATACGCGCCCTGGTTGGCGCCGCCGATGACCAGGGAGGCCGGGTCGGCCTCGGGGTCGACGTCCTCGAAGACGCCCGCCAGCATGTACTGCCTGTCGCCGGCCAGCGCGAGTTCCAGCAGCGTTCCGGCGAAGCAGCTGCCCGGCTCGATCAGCGCGACGAGGCTGCGGCTGGTGACGTCCAGGCGCTTGAACGTCCGCTTGAGGTAGTGCCGGACCTCGTTGACGAACCAGTCGTCGGCAAGTGCGTCCAGTTGTGCGTCGTGGGCCAGCACCGTCCCGGCGTCGCCCTTGGTGCGGAACACCCAGGTGCCGAGCTCGAGTTCGTTGGTGCGCAGCCGCAGGATCAGGTCGTCGAGTTCCCGTGCCAGCGCGAGCGGCCAGTAGCGGGCACCCTGCTCGTGCACGGCCGCGGCGTCCGCGGGCGGAGCCTCGGCGGGCGCCTGAACCGTGATCTCGACGCGCCGCTGGTCGCGCAGCAGCTGCGCCTCGACGTGCGGGTAGGTGATCGCCACGTCGGTCTCCGCGCGGTTCAGCGGAGTCAGCGCGACCCCCTGCTCGCCGGTCGGACGGTGCGAGCGCCGTGCTGCTTCCTCGGCCCGCGTGCGGACCTCGGCGTCGAACCGGCCCCGGGAGACCGCGGCATCGACAAGTCGCCACTCCACGGCGGTCGTTCCCTTGATGCCCTCGCTCTTGGTGGCGAAGATGTCGGCCCGGTCCTTGCGGACGTGCCGCTTGTCCACCACCCGGGTCAGGCCGCCGGTGCCGGGCAGCACGCCCAGAAGCGGCACCTCCGGAAGCGCGACCGCCGACGAGCCGTCGTCGACGAGGACGATCTGGTCGCAGGCCAGGGCGAGTTCGTAACCTCCGCCGGCGGAGGTGCCGTTGACCGCGGCGATGTAGGTCTGTCCGGAGTGCTGCGTCGCGTCCTCGAAGCCGTTGCGGGTCTCGTTGGTGAACTTGCAGAAGTTCACCTTCCAGGCGTGCGTGGACTGGGCGAGCATCTTGATGTTCGCGCCGGCGCAGAACATCCGCTCCAACCCGCCGGTGACCACGACGGACTTGACCTCGGGGTGCTCGAAGCGCAGCCGCTGCACGGCGTCGTAGAGCTCGATGTCGACCCCGAGGTCGTATGAGTTGCTCTTGAGCTGGTAGCCGGGGACGATCCCGCCGTCCTGGTCGACCAGCAGCGTGAGCGTCGCGACCTCGCCGTCGACGTCGAGCTTCCAGTGCCGGTAGCGGTCGGGCGAGGTGTCGAACGAGACGGAAGGTACGCCGTCGGCACCCTCAGCCGCCTCGAGGTGCCCGGCGCCGGTGTCACTGCCGGGGATCTGGGTGCTGGTCTCGACCGCGGCGGTCATCGCACTCCTCCAAGCGCTCGATGCGTCTTGAGCGATGACTCTACATTGGCATGGTGAGTCGTCAACAGCACGTAGTATGTTTTTCCCTGCGAACGCCCGGGACCGCTGTGGGCGCGGACTAGAATTCCGGGTGTTCCCGCCCCCTTCGAGAGGACTCGACACGTGGCCGCTGCCGGTACGCCTGTGGAAAGTGCACCGAGCCCGCGGCAGGCCTGGCCGGGCTCGTCGAGTGCGCGCTCCCTGCTGCTGACCGTGCTCGGCGAGTTCGTTCTGCCGAGGCGGGAACCGGTCTGGACGGGCGCCCTGCTCGGGGCGCTGGAATCCCTCGGCATCGAGGAGAAGGCGGCACGGCAGGCGCTTGCGCGGTCCTCCACCGAAGGCCTGCTGGTGTCGGACCGGGTCGGCCGCCGTACGCGATGGAGCCTCACGCCGGACGGAGAACAGCTGCTCGAGGAAGGCACCGAGCGGATCTACACGTTCATGCGGCACACGCAACGCTGGGACGGCCGTTGGCTCGTGCTCGCGGTGACGGTGCCGGAGACCCAGCGAAGGCTGCGGCACAAGCTGCGCACCCGCCTGACCTGGGCGGGGATGGGATCGCCCGCACCTGGCCTGTGGGTGGTGCCCGACGCCGGGCGGGCCGAGGAAGTCCGGGCCATCGTGCGGGAGCTCGGCATCGAGCACAGCACCATGTCGTGGACGGGGCCCTCGGCCGGGATCGGCGACCCCCAGGACGTCGTCTCGGCCGCCTGGCCGCTGAACAAGATCGAGACGGCCTACGGCGAATTCGTCGAGCAGTTCAACAGCGTGCAGGTAGGCGACCAGCAGGAGGCGTTCGTGGCCCAGGTGCACCTGGTGCACGCTTGGCGGCGCTTCCCAGCCCTGGACCCGGCACTGCCCGGGGAGCTGCTCGACCAGGACTGGCCGGGCCCGGACGCGGCCACGGTCTTCCACCGCTGCCATGAGCGCTGGCACCGAAGGGCCCAGGCGTACTGGCAGCGCCTGTGCACGGGCGCCGACGACCGGTCCTGACGACGACAGACCGGCGCCCGGTCCGCCGAGGGACCGGGCGCCGTGCGACGGTGACGGGCTCTCAGTTGTCCTCCTGCCAGAAGCGCACGTAGTCGAACTCCACGCCCAGCTTGTTGACGCCCTGGGCTGGCGGCGCGATCCAGCCGGCGAACCTGCCCGGCTCGTACTCGGGCTTCATCAGCGACCGCACGTCGGCCAGGTCCTGTTCCGAGGGGAGCCACTGGTGGACCCGGGCGTCCCACTCGTCCTGGGTGAGCACTTCACCCTCGGGGCTCACGTGCGCGTCGGAGTACACACCGACCTCGCGGTTGAAGCCCTCGTGCGGCAGGGTCAGCCGGTGCGGCAGCCCGGCGTCCTCCAGCGCCTGGTTCCAGCGGCGGACGCCGTTCTCGCAGTCGGCGACGTACTCGTCACGCAGATCGAGGTTGAGCGCGTTCAGCAGCGGCACGGTCTCGGTGACGAGTTGGCCGGTCTCGACCTTGGTCATCTCCCGCGTCTGGTCCTGCAGGGAGTGGTCGTCCTTACGCCGGCGCTCCTGCCAGCGGCCCTTCAGTCCTGCGGTGTAGTACGCCGCGGCGTTCGAGGAGAGCTCCGAACCGAACAGGTCCATGGACACCGAGAACTGCTGGTTGAGGTACTTCTGGATGACGGCGAACGGGATCCCGCCGTGCTCCAGGATGTCGTCGGTGCCGTGCTCCTTCATCAGCTCCGCGGTCCGCTCGACGACCCGCTGGATGCCGGTGGTGCCCACGAACATGTGGTGGGCCTCTTCCTTCAGCATGAACTCGCAGGTGCGGGCGAGCGGATCGAAGCCGCTCTCCTTCAGCGTGCCCAGTTGGTACTTGCCGTCCCGGTCCGTGAAGTAGGTGAACATGAAGAAGTTCAGCCAGTCGGACGTGTCCTCGTTGAAGGCCCCGAGGATGCGCGGGTTGTCGTAGTCGCCGCTGTTGCGGCGCAGCAGCTCCTCCGCCTCCTGGCGCCCCTCACGTCCGAAGTACGCCTGCAGCAGGTACACCATCGCCCAGAGGTGCCTGCCCTCCTCCACGTTGATCTGGAAGAGGTTGCGCATGTCGTACAAGCTCGGTGCGGTGGCGCCGAGTTGGCGCTGCTGCTCCACGCTGGCCGGCTCGGTGTCGCCCTGGATGACGATGAGCCGCTGCAGCTCGGCGCGGTACTCGCCGGGGACTTCCTTCCAGGCCTTCTCGCCCTTGTGCTGGCCGAAGCTGATCTCGCGGTCCGGGTCGGTCTCGGCGAGGAAGATCCCCCAGCGGTACTCCTCCATGGGCACGAAGTCGTATACCGCCCAGCCGTCCCGGTCGATGGCCACGGCGGTGCGCAGGTAGACCTCCTTGGTCGGCACCTGCGGCCCGAGGCTCTTCCACCACTCGATGAACTTCGGCTGCCAACGCTCCAGCGCCCTCTGGAGTTTGCGGTCACCGGCCAGGTCGACGTTGTTGGGGATCCGCTCGCTGTAGTCGATCCTGCTCACCGGGCCGGTGGGCTCGGGTGCGGCTCCGAGGCGTCCATCAATGGTCGTCATCCGCTCTTGCCCTTCTCTCCGAGGTCAACCGTTAGTCCACGGCAAAGCATCGTCACGTCAGCAGGATGTAGCATGTCCAGTCAGGGGGCAACCCCCGTCGCCGCATTGAGGACGTTGCCGCGCGCTGCTGGACCGTCCGCCCGCGCTACAGATGCACGAGACGACCGAGGCCCCTCCCTTGCCCCAACGGCCGTTTGTCGTACGTGAGTTGGCTTCACCCGCCGCCCGCCGCAGCGCTCGCCTATGCTGACGCCATGGCCGCAGAGTCGCCTTCACGAAGCTCGGAGCCCCGGGGAATCGAGGTCTCGCTGCCTTTCACGGGCCTCTGGCGCACCGAGAACAGCCCGGCCCGGCGCGTGCCCAGTCATGGAACCGACCTGTTCGGCGGGCGCTACGCCATCGACTTCACCGGCGTGGACGAGCGCCACCGGACAGCCGGCAGCCGTAGCTGGCGGACCTTCCTCGCCACCGAACCGCCGGAGATCTTCTTCGCCTTCGGCCGGCCCGTCCTGGCCCCCGCGAGCGGCACCGTCGTCGCCGTGCACGAGGGCGAGCCCGATCACGAAGGGCGGCGGTCGCAAGTGGCCTTGGTGCCGTACGCGCTGGGCCAGGCCGCACGGCTCCGCCGGGGCGTGGCCGCCATGGCAGGGAACCACGTGATCATCTCGCTCCGCGAGAGCGGCACCTTCGTCGCTCTGGCGCACTTCCAGGCGGGCTCCATCCGTGTCTCCGCAGGCCAGTCGGTGGTGGAAGGCCAGCACCTCGGGAGCTGCGGCAACTCCGGCAACTCGACCCAGCCGCACGTGCACATCCAGGCCATGGACAGCTCCGATCTGTCCGTCGCACGCGGCGTGCCGATGCGCTTCCGGCGGTTCCGTGAATGGCCTTCCGGCCCGAAGCGGGCCCGGGTCAGGGAGCGGGCGGTGCCGGGTGAGCGTGCGGTGGTGGAGCCGTTGCCCGTCACGTCGACAGCGGCCGGTCACTGACGGGGCCACACCTGTCCCCGCTCACGACGAGACCGCTCCCTCCTGAGAGGCAGCGGTCTCGTCTTGCCGATGTTCAGGGGAGGGATCCGTTCGACGACGGACCCCGGGTCACGACGGCGACTGGCACCGCGGGGGAAGCGTGACCTTTCCGGGCTTGTGCTCGAAGGTGTCCATCACGAGCCACTCGTCCAACTCGGGGTCGTAGAGATTCTGGACGCCGAATTGCAGCACCTGCCAGAACGTACTCCGGTTGTTCTGATCGACGTAGATGTCGCCGAGCGCGAGCGGGAACCGCAGGAATTTCCCGGGAGGCAGCTTCGGAAGGACGACACCGACCCGCCAGTGATTCACGTGCCGTCTCGGGTTCCGCTCCAGGGTCTCCCTCCCGACGAACCGCGAACCCTTGAACGCCTGGTTCACATCGTCGAGGTCGAAGCCCGGAATCCTCGAGCACGAGTGCTCGTTCAGACCGGGCCACTTGTAGGTCAGCGTGTAGAGCGAGCCGCGGTAGATCAGGTTCGTGAACCAGATCGGGTACTGCGGGCCGCCGGCGACCATCTGGCTGTCGCCGTTCTTTCCCTGCCAGGTGAACGGGACCGTGATGCCCAGATCCCTGACGATCCACTTGCCCTTCCCTCGGAAGTTCCGCGGAAGGAGAGGCGGCCGCGGCGTCTTCGAGCCGGGCCGCTCCGCAGCCGCGCTCTCGGACGACGATGTGTTCCCGCTCCGTGTCTCGGCGCCTGCCGACGGCAGAGCCGCCGGGGCGACGGCGATCACTCCTGCGAGAACGACCGACGCGGCCACTCGACGTGTGCGTGTCCAACCCATGGGTGTCCCTCGCCTGTTCCGTCACGCGCCGTCCGGCGCAGAATTCGAACGCAGGAAATGGTCCGAACCGTCCCCGGCCCCGGAGAACCTGAAACCAGGCTTTGCGCCGCCGACCGTTCCCGGCCGACCGGCAATGTTCGGGGATTCGGCGAAGCTTCCGCGGCCGAAAGAGACCGGACTTACTCACCGGGCGGCGCAATGGCGAAATCACCCGGCACCCAGTCCAAGCAGCGCACCACACCAGCTCCAACGAACAAGATCCCTTGTCGCCGTCTCCCGCCGCAGCCAGCCCGAAGAGCGGCGCCCGGCTGAGCTATCCGGCGTCGATGCGCGCCAGCCGCTCCGCGTCCCCGGTGCGCGGGCAGGTGGCGCACGCCTCGTCGGGCGAGATGGCGTAGTAGAGGCAGCATCCGGCACGGGTACGGGTCGGATACGACGTCCCGTCGCCGCCTCGCAGACGGCGGAACCCGGCACCCGCGGGGAACGGCGGGACCGGAGAAGGCAGCAGCTCACCGGCGGCGGCGACCGCATTCTCCTCCTCCCCTGTGGCGCGGCCCAGATGCCAGATCCCGGAGACGAGGTCGTCCTCGACCATCCCCCACAGCGCCCTCGGCCCGCGCCGGAGCCGAGGACCGAGAGCGGCGATCAGAGGTCGCGCCTGGTCGGCCGCGGCGGTGCGCAGTTCGTGGTTCAGCGCGTCCGCGCCCGCAACGGGGACAGCTCCGGGGAGCGATGCCGCGGGGTCGTCCGGCAGGCACGCAAAGCCTCCGGGGACCACTTGCCAGGCTTCGTCCCGGCGGCTGATCCGCACGTCTTCCGGGCGCAGACGCGGCACTCGGCGCTCGAGGTACCAGGGCCCGCTCAGCAGCAGACAGGTGCACCACAGGAGGCGGTGCAGAACGCGGGAGGCCACCACGTCCGGGCGTGGTGGTGTCGCGTACCGGGCCGTCTCCGCCTCAAGGAGGGCTTCGAGAACCTGCGGGTGACGGGCCGCTTCGCCGAGGTCCGCCCAGTCCTGTCCGGCCGCGGAAGCGGGGGGTGCGACGTGGAGGTTCAGCGTGGGGCTCAGAGCACCCAGGCGCTGGTAGGTCGAGGTGAGCAGCGTGAAGCAGCTCTCGACGCCTCGTGCGGAGGCCGACGTCGGGGCCAGGTTCAACGGGGCTCCTTGCAGTTCTTGCCGTTCATGCCGGGCGCGGGCGTACGAGCACCCCGCGCCAACAGGTAAGGCGAACCTTACTCACACAGTCCCGCCTGAACCCTCCACCCCCCTCGGCGAGTTGGCGGATTTAGGATTACCTAACTTAAGCTCAGCTCCGGCTCGCGTCGAACAGCGCCGGAAGGGTTCCGACATGCAGCTGTACCTGCTCGCCCTGAACCCGACCGACTCGGTCACCTGCGGCTTCCTACCGGCAGCCCGACGGCGGGGGGTCCATGTCACGCTGCTCACCGACCGTCCGCAGGAGCACACCCACTCCCTCGGGGACGGTCCGGGGGCTGCCCAGGTCGAGGTGCTGGGCTGCGACGTGAGGGACGTCGGGTCGGTGATCGCCCGGATCTCCGGTCACCGCTCCCCCGACGCCGTCTTCACCAACAGTGATCATCTGCAGTTGCACGCCGCGCTGGCCGCGGACTACTTCGGGCTGCCGGCCAAGGACTGGCGCGCCGCGTTCAGGACCAAGGACAAGGCGGAGATGCGCCGCCACCTCGCCGCGGCAGGCGCCGACACCGTATGGGCCGCCGAGATCGCCGCCGAGGACGACCTGGCATCCCGTCTGCCGGCGCTCGAAGCCCCGTTCCCCTGCGTCGTCAAGCCGCGTGAGGGAGTGGCCAGTGAGGACGTCTTCCTCGCCGAGGACGCCACGGAACTGGCCCGGAGGAGCGAGGAGATACGGGCGCGGCGCCCGGGCGCGGCACTCGTGGTGGAGGAGTACCTTCCCGGCGAGTTGTTCAGCCTCGAGACCGTGGGCGACGCCAGCCGTCTGCACGACCTCGGGGGCTTCCGTACCACGCTCTCGCCGCCGCCCTGCTTCATCGAGCAGCGCATGACGTACACGCACCGGCACCCTGCGCAGATGACGGAGGCGGTCCTCGCCCAGCTCCGCGTGCTAGGTGTCGGACTCGGCGCCTGCCACACCGAGTTCGTGGTCCACGACGGTCGCGCACGCATCATCGAGGTCAACTACCGCGCCATCGGCGACCAGTGCGATCTGCTGCTCGCGGATCTGCTCGACGTCCCGCTCTTCGACCACATACTCGGCGCTCACCTGGGTGATCTCCTGCCCTCACAGCTGCCCACGCGGGCAGGCGGGGCGGCACGCATCGACTGGCCGTGCGCCGACCGCGGAGGCACCCTCACCGCCGCGCCCAGCGCCTCCGACGTGCACGCAGCAGGAGGGGTGCGGCTGACGTACCGGCCGTTGCGGGACGTGGGAGAACGCCACGACCTCCACCACACCAACCGCGACTACCTTGGTGCCCTGCGGACCACCGGCCCAGACCAGCAGTCCGTGGACCGGGCCGCTGAGGACTTCCTCGCCGAGCATCGGTGGGAGATCACCCCGTGACCGCCGGGCCTGCGCCCGTGACGCGCACTCACCCGGCGGAACAGGAGCTGCTGCTGAGGGTGTTGAGCACCCTGTTGCGTGAGGACGTCTCAGGGCTGCGCACCCGTTCGGCCGAGCTCAACGCTCCAGACGGACTCTGGCTCCGGCTCCAGGACAGCCGCCATGGCTCCCTGCTCATCCCGGTACGTCACGACGGATTCCAGTGCACGCTGGCGGCCCGTCTCCCGCTGCTGCGCCGGGAGGCGGAGGGCACCGACCTGACCACGGTCACCGACGTGCTGACCGCACTCGCCGCTGTGGCAGACCCGGCCGACCGGCCCGGCTTCGACGCCTTCGCCGACGAGTGCCGCGCGGACATCCTGGCGCGCCGCCTGCACGCTGCGACCCGCGACGAACTATACGAACGGCTCACGGCCCGCCATGGGCCGGACCCCGCGCGCTGGCAGGGTCTTGCCGCGTCACTCGCCTTCGACAGTCTCGCGGCTCGCACCGATCACCCGGTGTACCCCGCTTCTCGTGCCCGTCCCGGTATGACGGAGCATCAACTACGTTCCTGGGCACCGGAGTTCCATCCGCGCTTCCGGCTCCGATGGCTCGCGCTGCCGACCGCGGACGTCGCCGTGTCCTGGCCTGGCGGCACCCGGGCACTCGGGCTGCCTGTCCCGGCCGGTCCGAACGGCCCGTGGGACGCGGAACTCCCTCAGGGGTGGCGACGGACCCATGTGCTGCTGCCGGTGCATCCGCTCACCGTCGGGCGTCCGCTGAAGGAGGCCCTGGCCACCACCGGCCTGACCGGGCGGGCAGTGCTGCTGGAGGAGCCGTATCTGGAGGCGGTACCCACTCTCTCGATGCGGACCGTCGCTCTGGCCGATCACCCCGGGACCCACGTCAAACTGCCCCTGCCCACCTCCACGCTGGGCCGGCTGAACCGTCGCTCGATACAGCCGGGCACACTGCTCGACGGAGCCGCATGCCAGCGGCTGCTGGAGCGGGTGATCGAACGCGAGCCGCGGTTCCGCGGCCGGGTGCTGCTCGCTGACGAGACCCGCCATGCCACGGCGGGTCATGAACTGCTGAGTGCGCTGATCCGTCGTCAGCCGCCGCTGCCGGACGACTGCGTCGTCGTCCCGCTGGCCGCGCTGGCGGCCCGGGCGCCGGACGGCCGCCCGGTCATCGACTCGCTGGCACGCCGCTTCTACGGCGGAGACGTCGCCGCCCTCATCGACGCGTTCCTGATGCTGCTGCTGGACTGGCAGACCACACTCTTCGGTTACGGGATCGCCCTGGAGTCGCACCAGCAGAACGTCTCCCTCGTCCTCGGGGGCTCCGGCGGCCCCACACCTCGGCTTCTGTTCAAGGACAACGACGGACCGCGCATCAACACCGTCCGTCTGCGCAGGGCACTGAGCGAGGCAGACGCGGACGCCGACGGGCTCGGCTTCGACGATCCGCGTATCCGCGTCGCCGAGGACGGGCCCGTCGCCGACCTGTTCACCACCGTCACCGTGCACCTGTGCGCGGGCGCCTGGGCGTTCAGCCTCGGCCGGGACGGCTCCTCGACGCGTGAGGCCCTGATCGGCCTGGTGCGGAGGCGGCTTGCCGAATCCGTGGACCGGCTCGCCGGTCAGCACCGTACGGCCGCCGACGTGCTGCGCTCCAAGGTGCTGGAGGCGCCCGAACTGCCCGTCAAAGCCATGGTGACGGCCGGAACCCTGCTGACGAAAGCACGGTCCGGCGCCACCGACGTCAACAAGCACTACACCACTGGCCCCAACTACCTGTTGCGGAGGGCTTGACCACCCATGCCCGGCACCACCACGGCCCACCCGCCGGTCCCTGTCCCCGCTGTGCTGCCCACCGCCGACGAGGCCGTCGCCCACACCCTCCTCAACTGCGTGCTGCGCGAGGTGACGGACGAGGACACACGCCGGGTCGTCGACGGCCGGCTCCTGCTGCGGCTGCCGTTCTCAGGTGTGGAGCTTCGGGTGGCGCTGCGCCGCACGTCCTTGATCGGGGCCCACCGCTTCACCGGGCCGGTGCACGAACACACGGCCGAGGGCTGGACTCCGATCGGCTGGCACCGGCTGGCCGATCAGGTGCACGCCGAACTCACTCTGCGCACCAGCTCCCGGAACGACGAGTTCCTCGGCCAGGTCGCGGCGAGCCACCGGGCCGTCAGCAGCGCGCTCGCCCGCCGCGGGAGGCCGTACTGCCGTCTGCCGCAATCCGCCGACGGCCCGGCCGCCTATCTCGACAGCGAGCAGTCGCTCCTGCTCGGGCACCGGTTCCACCCCACCCCCAAGGCCCACGGCGCCGACCCGGGAACCTGGGCCGCCTACTCGCCCGAGGAGGGCGCCCGTTTCCCGCTGCGCCTGCTCGCCGTACGCGAGGACCTCGTCACACAGGACTCCGCGCAGCGCGGTGCGCTCTCGCTGCTGGACCGGCTCGGCGAGGCCCCTCCCGGGTTCCGGTTACTGCCCGCACATCCCTGGCAGTTCCAACTGCTGCACCGCCACCCGGTTTTCGCCGCTGCCGTCTCGTCGGGCGCTGTGCGCGACCTGGGCAAAGGAACCGCTCCGGTGACTCCGACCGCGTCGGTGCGGACCGTGTACGACGGCGAGACGTTCCTGAAGTTCAGTCTCGACGTGCGCATCACCAACTGCCTTCGCAAGAACGCGCATTACGAGCTCACCGGTGCCGTGGCCCTCACCCGGCTGCTCAAGCACACGCTCGATGATCTGGCTGTGCGCCATCCCGACGCGTCCGTGCTCCGCGAGCCCGCCTACCGCAGTCTCGCGTTGCGCACCCCCGACGGCCGTGTGGACCGAACGCTGCTGGAAGGCTTCGGGGTGATCATCAGGGAAGGGCTCGGCCCGTACGTGCCCGCCGGAGCAACGCCCCTGCTGGCGGCCGCCGTTGCGGACGAGTACCCCACCGGGCCGGGGCGCGTCGCCGAACTGCTGGACGGTGCGGGCCCGTCCGCCGCCGTCGACTGGTGGGGCAGATACGTGGACCTCGTCGTCCCGCCCGTGCTGTCCGCGTTCTTCCGCCACGGGCTCATCCTCGAACCGCACTTGCAGAACGTCGTCGTCTGCGTCGACGGGGACGGCTCACCTGTGCGTATGGTCTTCCGCGATCTGGAGGGCACCAAGCTGGTATCCGGGACGCACCGCGAAGCGCTGGCCGAACTGCCCGACGAAGTGGCCCACATGCTCACCTACGACGTCCGTCGTGGCTGGGACCGCGTCGTGTACTGCCTGCTCGTCAACCACCTCTCCGACATGCTCTCGGCCGTCGCAGACCTGCACCCGGAGACGGAACCGGCACTGTGGGGGCGCGTCCGGCACACACTCGCACGGTGCGCCGGAAACCTGGGCGACCCGCCGCTGCTGCGCTCGCTGCTCGCCGGGGAAGCGCTGCCCGCCAAGGCCAATCTGCTCACGCGCTGGCAGCGTTCGCCGGACCGTGAGGCCGGTTACGTCCGGCTGCCCTCCCCCCTGACCGACGAGAACGTGACGAACGGACCCGTGAGTTGAGCCTGCTCACCCCAGCCGCGCGAGACGCCGCTCTCGCCCTCGCTCCCGATGAACTCCCGTGCTACATCTACGACTTGAGCGCGCTGCGGCAGCACGTGACCGCGATCCGAGCAGCGCTTCCGCAGGCGGTGGAGCTGTACTACGCGGCCAAGGCCAACCCGGAGCCGGAGATCCTGCGGACACTGGCCCCGTTCACGGACGGATTCGAGGTCTCCTCCGGCGGCGAACTGGCCCATGTCCGCAGCGCCGTTCAGGGACCGCTCGCCTTCGGCGGCCCCGGCAAGACCCCGGACGAGATCGTGGCAGCGCTGACCGCCGGTGTGGAGCGCTTCCACGTGGAGAGTCTCCACGAACTCCGGCTACTGGCCCGGGCGGCATCCCGCCATCACGTGGGGAGCGCGACGCGGCCCCGAGTCCTGATCAGGTTCAACCCACCGGTCACCGCGAGCGCGCTTCACGGCAGCGCCCTGGCCATGGGAGGCCGGCCCACGCCCTTCGGCATGGACCCCGCACAGGCGGCGCAGGCCCTGAGCCTGTTCGTCGACGGCGAGCTGCCTGAGCTCGAACTGGTCGGCCTCCACGCCCACTTGGCGAGCGGACTGGGCGCCGAGGCGCAGCTCGCACTCGCCGAAGAGGTCGTCGCCGAAGCCATGCGTCTGGCCGCGCGGTGCGGCGTCCGGCTGCGCGAGCTCACGGTCGGAGGCGGCATGGGCGTCGACTACTCGCGCCCGGCGGAACGCTTCGACTGGTCTTCCTTCGGGGCCGGGATGGCCCGCATCGCCGAGCGGCATCCCGGCCCGGTCCTGCGGATCGAGCCGGGGCGGGCGCTGACGGCGTACTGCGGCTGGTACGCGACCGAGGTGCTGGACGTGAAGCGCAGCCACGGCGAGGACTTCGCGGTGGTCCGCGGCGGCACCCACCATCTGCGCACGCCTGCGGCGAAGGGGCACGAGCAGCCGGCCGAGGTCCTGGCGGTGGAGCGCTGGCCCCATCCGCTGCCCCGGCCCGTCGCGCAGGGCTCCCGCGTCACGTTCACCGGGCAGTTGTGCACCCCGAAGGACGTGCTGGCACGCGACGTGCCGGCGCCCGGAATCCGGGCGGGCGACAGGGCTGTGTTCGCGCTGGCAGGGGCGTACGCGTGGAACATCTCCCACCATGACTTCCTGATGCACCCCCCGCCCGGGTTCCGCTTCCTCCACCCGCGCGAGACCGACACCGCCGGCTGACCGCTGCCCGGCCCCGCACCGGAGGGCGGTCGACGGGCGGCGGCATGTTCAGAGTCCGGTTCGGCCGGTCGCCCAGTACGGCTGAGTGCGGATGGCACGTCGGTCGAGGCCGTGCCGTGTACGCAACGCGTCGCGCTGCCGCTGTATCGAGCCGCCGTGCCCGGCGAGGTGAACGGTCTGCGGTGCGAGTGTGCGGATCTGACCGTCGGCGTCGACCAGCCACTCGTCAAGGGCGGCACCGTGCTCATCGCTTGCGGCCAGGACGACTGCATCGGGGAGAAGCGTGCGGACGTAGTCACAGTCCGACGGCTCGATCTCGACGGCGACGAGCAGGCGTGCGCCCTCCGCGTTCGCGCGTTCGGTCAGCGCCGCCATCAGCCCCAGCGTGCTCGCGTCCCCCATGGCGAGCGTCGTACGGGGGGAGGTCCAGCGGAAGCTCCTCGCGGAGTCCAGCCCGCACCAGACGATGTCGCTGCCCGGGACGAGTGATTCGATCAGGGCGAGTCCGGGGGCATCGGTACGGCCGTGGTCGTGGAACAGGACCGTCGCCGTGCCGGCATCAGGGTCGTGTGACTCGGTCGTGTAGTGGCGGAAGTCGTTGTCGCACACACGGAACGCGGTGACGTCGCACGGCGAGATGCTCCGAGCTCTCAACGCAGGGCTGTGAAAGGTGACGCGCAGGAGCGAGGGAGAGGGGCGTTCCACGGACGTCACCTTCGTGGTGAACCCGCGTCGCTGCGCGTACTCGGCGAGGACCTTCGGAACTCGCGCCATGCGTCGCCTCCTTGACGTGGGTGCAGGACGTCGCTGCCATCTACTTAGGCGAGCCTAACCTAAGCGACATCCCAAGAACGTACAAGCCGAGGTGGCGGAGTCGGGCTTCAACGGTTAACTGCCGTCCGCTTGACGGCAGTTGGATCCCGACGGAGCGCCGGTGGCCGGCCGCTCAGCGACGGACGCGGTAGCGGATGTGCGTGGCCTCCGGCGTGTCGATCACCCGGAGGACGTCCAACTCGATCTGCGACGGCAGGTCCTCGAACAGCCGACGGCCACGACCGAGCAGCACCGGGACCTGATGGATCTGCAACTCGTCCAGCACGCCGGCCTCCAGCGCCCGCCGGGCCGTGTACCCGCCGATCACGAACACGTTCCGCTCCCCCGCGGCCGCCTTCGCCTGCTTCATCGCGTCGGCGATCCCGCTGGTCACGTACGTCACCAGCGGATAGCCCCAACGCGCGGCCGGACCCGGCGGCCGGTGACTGGGAACGAAGATCGGGAGGCCGTTGTGATCACCGCCCCAATGGTCCATCAGCTCGGCGGTCCGCCGTCCCGCGAGGACGGCACCGCAGGCTTTCGCTTCGTCGATCAGCTCCGCGGCCGGCCCGGTCAGCTCGGCGAACTGCCCGCCCGGAGCGAACCAGTTGTGCAGCCGGTGGCCGTCGTCACCGCCGAGGTAGTCGTCGGGGTCGGCGATGAAACCGTCCAGAGACACCGACATGTAGAGAACCGATGCAGACACTTCGACCTCCTGAGGCCTCGATCGAACTGGATTCAATCGGTACAGACCCGGCGCGGCGGCGTCTCTCATCGGTCAGCGGGACCGAACTTCCCGGACGATCGATCTCGGCGTGCGCTCTGGCGAGTTGACGGATGCGGCGCGTAAGAAGGTTGCCGTGGAGCGGGGATTGCCCAAGAGTTGCGGCCGGTACGGTCCGCGGGTTGAAGAAGAGGCGGTTTGCATCGTGGTCGAGTCGAGCGAGGAAGCAAGCGCGGCGGGGCCCTCTCGGCGGCGCGTGACCGCCGTCATGGCCTCCGGCCTGGTGGGCGCGGTGTACACGGCCGGGATGCCCGCCGCGAGGGCCGCCGAACGGCACACGGCCACAGGCCGCCGCCACCCCGCCCACCACGACGTGCTGTTCGTGAGCGCGCACCCGGACGACGAGGCCGGAAACCTGTCCACCTTCGGCTTGTGGCGTGAACGCCGTGGACTTCGCACAGGTGTCGTCACGATCACCCGGGGAGAGGGAGGCGGCAACGCTGTCGGCCCGGAGGAGGGCGCGCCTCTCGGCATGCTGCGTGAGGACGAGGAGCGCTCCGCGATCGCGCTCGCGGGGATCGAGAACGTCTTCTACCTCGACAAGCCGGACTTCTGGTACACCCTGTCCGCCCCCCTCACCGAGCGGATCTGGCACGAGCAGGACACGTTGGAGCGCATGGTCCGGCTCTTCCGCATGACCACGCCGCACACCGTCGTGACGATGGACCCGCGTCCGTTCAACCAGCACGGCGGGCACCAGATGTCGGCGCGGCTGGCGATCGAGGCGTTCTTCCTGGCGGGCGACCACGAGGCCTTCCCCGACCAGTTGACATGCGAGGGGCTGAAGCCGTGGCGCCCGCGGCGGCTGCTGGCCCAGAACTACGGCTTCTCGGATCTTCTCGGCCCGGACGCGGCCAAGGAGCGCCACACCGACCCGGACACGGGCCTGCCCGTCGTCGGCGTCTGGTCAGGGCACACCTCGCGCGAGCACGGGAAGTCCTGGGCGCAGGTCGAACGGGACGCGAGCCGCATGTACCGCACCCAGGGCTGGGCCGCGATGCCGCCCGAGGTTCCCACGGACCCGGAGAAGCTCGGTTCGGACTGGTTCAGCGTGCTGGCGGAAAGGGGCCGGATCGTCAAGGCTCGAGTGCGGGACCAGGGTGAACTGCGGCCCGTGTACGCCGAGTTCCGCGAGTGGACGCGTCAGGTGGGGCTGCCCTGGCTGGCCAACAACTCTCAGCCCGACTACCCGGGCGCGCCGTCCACCACCGTTCCCGAAGTCGACGTGGCACCCGTGCTGAACGGCGTCGAAGGCGAAGGCGAGTACCCCGGCCCGGAGTTGCGCCTGCGGCACTGGGAGGGTGACGAGGTGGGCGACGCCGACTGCTCGGCGACGGCGAAGATGTCCCGGCACGGCGACGACCTCTTCGTACTGGTCACTGTCACGGACGACCGGGAGGGGACCCGCCTGGACAAGGAGGACGCCAAGAGGCACTGGCGAACCGACTCCGTCGAGATCGCGCTCGATCCCCGCGGCAACGGCGACGACACCGCGGTCACGTTCAAGACCGGGATCTTCCCGTTCACGGCCGGAGACGGCGGCCCGGCCGCGGAGCGGGACGCCGACAACCGTCAGGGCCCCGCTGAGAAGACCGCGCCCGGCATGCGCGTCGCCGCCGAGGTCAGCGAGCCGTTCCGGGGCTACACCGTCGAGGCGAAGATCCCTCTCGGGGAACTGCCTGCCGCGGCGGATCCCGAGCGGTTCGCGGCGAACATTCTCGTCTACGACTCCGACACCCAGGACAAGACCGGTCAGACCCGGCTCGCGTGGTCGCCGTTCGGCAGCGCTCAGGCCGACCCCTACGTGTGGGGCACGGCCCGCCTGGAGGGTTACACCCCGCCGGCGGACCGCCCGACGGTCCCGGTCGACGCCGAGATCCCGACGGAGGCCGCCCGCAGCGAGGACTCCCCCGCGTCCGTCGCCCAGGCCCGCCGCACCGGAATCCCGATCGCCGGAGGGCCACGGCCCTGCAAGCCCCACTGACGGCCCGTCGCCTGCGCTCCGGCCACCGAGCAGCCGGCCCAACCTCCTGACGCGCGCCCGGCGTTGACGGTCTCGTATGCTCGGCTGACCACGGCGGTCGGATTCAGGGGGGTGGGTCACCGGTGGGGGCACCTGACAATGTGCGGCGCAGCATCGATGCGGACCGGCGCAGGTTGCAGAGCGAGTTCTCCGGACTCGCGCGGCGATGGAGGTCGATCGGGCTGTGGCTGCTGTCGCTGGCCGCCGTGTGCTGGGGTTGGGTGCTGGTGCGCCTGCTCACCGCGGACACCAAGGCCTTGATCGCCACGGGGTACGGGGCCGCGGAAACCGTGGAATGGGCGGTCTGGTCGGAGCTGATGCTCATGCTGGCGGTGTCCGTGCCGCTCGGGGTCGTGGGGGCCGCCCTCTATGCACGGGGCGCGACGAGCCTGTAACTGAGCCACCACGCCGTGACCATGGCCGAGTACCTGGATCGGGCGCAGGCAGCCGCCGACAAGGCACGGCGCGAGGCGTAGGCCCGGATCCGGACACGCGCCTCTGGCGCGAACTACGCCGTCGCACCGTCGTTCTGCCGTGAAATGATCGGCTCATGGCCCAGGACAAGGGATATCTGCTGGACAACCGGCAGGTCGAGGCGGGTGCACGTTTCGACGCACTGTCTGCCCTCTTCGATGCCTCCACGTTCCGTCACTTCGAATTGCTCGGAATCGACGAGGGATGGCAGTGCTGGGAGGTCGGCGCCGGTGGGCCGACCGTCCCCGCCTGGCTCGCCGAACGCGTCGGCCCCTCCGGGCGCGTGCTCGCCACCGACATCGACGTGTCCTGGACCGAGGCGGCCGCCGCCGGAGGGGCCGAGGTACTCCGTCACGACGTCGCCCTCGACGAACCTCCCGCCGGGCCCTTCGACCTGATCCACGCCCGCCTGGTCCTCGTTCACGTCGCGGACCGGGATGCCGCGCTGCGCTCCATGATCGGGGCGCTGCGTCCCGGCGGCCGGCTGCTGATCGAGGACGCCGATCCCGCTCTGCAGCCGCTGATCTGCCCCGACGAGTACGGCCCGGAGCAGGAGCTCGCCAACCGGCTGCGCCGCGGTTTCCGCCAACTGCTGCAGCAGCGCGGCGCGGACCTCTCTTACGGACGCAAACTGCCGCGGCTGCTACGCGAGTTCGGCCTCGCCGAGGTCGAGGCCGACGCCTGTTTCCCCATCGCCTCGCCCCAGTGCGACGTCCTCGAAGCGGCCACCGTCCACCAGGTGCGTGACAAGCTCACCACCGCGGGCCTCGCCACGGACGAGGAGATCGAGCGGCACCTCGCCAACGTGGCTGCCGGGCGGCTCGACCTCGCGACCTCGCCGATGATCTCGGCCTGGGGCCGCCGCCCGTCCGGCTGAGCATCAGCCGGCCGGTCTGGTGCTGCGACCGCACAGGTTCGCCGGGTTGGTCGTCGTGACGGATGGATGTGTGGTGACTACGCCGTGAGCCGGTCCGCTTCGGCCAGCAGCAGATCGCCAAAGGGCTGAAAGCCAATGCTGCAGGCGTAGACGCCGCTGACGACTCGGTGGATGGTTCCCCATTCCCAGATGGCGGTGGCATCCACGCCCGTGCGAGAAGCCAGTTGCTCAGTCCGCGCCCAGAGGTCATCGCCGAGGTCCGGGTTGCAACGCACGATGGTGCCGAGATCGCACGCCGGTTCGGCCCGCAGCCCGGCTGGATCGATGAGCTTGTAGCTGCCGTCGCTCGCCTGCAGGGCGTTCATCTCGTGGACATCACCGTGGACCAGAACCGCGGACCGATCGTCGTGAGCAAGGCGACGACGATTCATGCAATTCAGCGCGTCCGCCACAGTGGCTGGCGAACACGGTCGCCCCGCCTGCTCCCATAGTTTTGGCAACCGATCGGCGTACTGCTCAGCCAGCTTCGCACCGGTTGGAAGGTCAATGTCGGGACCGATCGGACGCCACAGGCGAACCGCCACTTCGCACAGCAAGTTGTGGCGGCTTGCAGGGTCGGCGACGGTGTCGTACATAGGAGCCCCAAGGCGCTCCAGCAGAAGGGCTTGTCGACCCACGTCTTCGCCCAACAGCTTGGCGCATCCCCCTCCGTTCGCCAGGCGCAACGCCATGGCCTCCTGCCCGACGTCCCGACCTGGCACACCGATCTTGAGGGCCGCCGGAGTCCCGTCAACAAGCGTCACCTCGACGACCAGGGCGGCATGACCGCCCGCGAAGCTGGACCCGATCATCAGAGACCACTCCTGGGCCAGCGAGTCGAGCACGCCTGGCAGCTCGTCCAGCCAGGATTCGTTCCCTTCGGCTATGACCGTCTTGCGGACCTGGTCAGGAATGTCGAGGCTCATACCGCCAACCTAGGGCCGTGACCGCCGCATTGGTTCGCCTGATTGGTTCAGGCTGCTGTCTTGAGGGGGCGCCCGCCCCAGCGAATGCCTTTCTCGCTGCGGATGCGGGCGCGTTCCTTGCGTTCGGCGGCCAGGACGTCGCGGTGGCGGGCGTTGGCGTTGCGCCAGCGCAGGTAGGCGTGCAGGGCCCGGGCCTGCACGGTCTGGTTGGGGTGGTGGGAGTTGGCGATGGTGAACTGCCTCAGCGGTCCGAAGTGGGCTTCGATTGGGTTCGCCCACGAGGCGTAGGTCGGGGTGAAGCACAACTCGACCTTGTTTTTCATCGCCCAGCGGCGGATCTCGGCGCCCTTGTGGGCGGACAGGTTGTCCAGGATCGGCTCCCTGCTCGGAGACCTCCGGAACCCGTCCGGCGTGAGACCGCGCGGCGGGGGGGGTCGACCACCGCCGACTGACACATCCGGACACGCTGCTGGGCTCAGGATCCATCGAAGCACGGCAGGTCTGGTGCTCCCCCATCGCCGCAGTCGTCACCGCCGCGCGTTGACGGCTGTGTCTTCGGAACTCGCGCCGTGCGCCGCCCCTTGACGTGACTCCACGACGTGAATGTTAGGTTAGCCTAACCTAATCAAGCCACGTGAGTGTGGCCATGCCTCTGAGACCGCTGCCTTTGGAGAACTTGGATGCGTCCCTTCCGTGCCCGCGTCACAGAGCCGACGCCCGCCGAACGCGTGCGGTCGATCTTGGCCGCGGCCCATTCGATGACGGTCGTGAGCGACGGGCTTCACTCCGAAGTGCACCGGCTCTCCGGAAGGGAGGCGGTGGGTGACTTCCACCTTCACGCACCTACCGAAGCCGCTCTCGCCACGGGCGGGACACGCATCCCGGTGAGGCTGGAGCTGACCGACATCGCACCCACACCGGTACGGGACCGGCTGCGGGCCCGAGTCACACTGGCCGGAGTGCTCGCGGCCCCGTACGACCCGGACGCCGAGGAGAGCACCTGCATGGAGTTCGGCCAGGCGGTCCTCGAGGACGCCGGCGGGCGTTCGTACGTGACACTGGACGAACTGCAGGCCACGCCGCCCGACCCCCTGGCCGCCTGCGAAGCGAGCATGCTCACGCATCTCGTGGACGCCCACGGTGAAGACGTTGCCCTGTTGCTGCGCCTCGTGCGACCGCTGCCGGACAAGGGTCTGGTGCGCGCTGTTCCGGTGGCGCTGGACGGGTACGGCGTCACGTTGCGCCTTGAGTATCCCGACGGCCACCGGGATGCCCGACTGCCGTTCACGACACTCGCGAAGAACGCCGACCAAGCCGGCTCCGGGATACGAGCCCTGCTGGACGCCGCCCGCCGCGCCTCCCACCTCAGCCACCTACTGACCTGATCACCCGGGACAGCAGTGTCTCTTGCCGGCTCTGCGGGTGGTGCCGAGTGAGGCACAGGGGTTCCACCCCTGCCCCTTCCGCGGTGAGAGCACGCAACGCGGCCCGCGACAAGGGAAGTTGTTCGCGGCCACTCGCTCCTCACCGCGCAGTGGTAGAGGGTGGCTGGGTGGCCGGCGGTCCGCGTCATGCGAAGGGCGACGGCTCGGCGGGGTGCAGGATGTTCACCTCGGCCCGCGAACAGTACGAGCGCACAGGCGAACGACCCACGTCAGCCCTGTGCTCACGAACGCGGTGACCTCCCATCACACCCGGGACATCGCGGCGTTCATGCACCGCCCCGGCAGAGGGCCAGGAGACTCGTCACGCCAGGAGGGAGCGCCAGCGGTCGGCCGACTCCATCATGTCGAGGCTGATCCGCTCCAGGAACGTCCCTGCCCTGGTCAGCCGCTGCCCGACGGGGCTGTCGAGCCCGAGCGTCTCCGCCCCCGCGATCGCTGCCTGCGCCGAATCGAGCGTCTGCCGCGAGCTGATGACGATCGAGTGGTACCAGGCGTCGTCATCGATCACGTAGATGTCGCGACGCCGCTGCGGATCGCGCTCGCGCCGGACATACCCGTGCTGGACCAGGTAGTTCACGGCCACGGAGACGGATGCGGGACTGACCCTCAGCCTGCGGGTCAGCTCGGCCGCAGTGCGCCTGCCGTCCTCGGACAACAACAGGTCGAGGTGCACGCGCGCTGTCATCCTCGGTAGCCCCGTCCTGACCGCCAGCTCGATGATCTCGGCTTCCACCGTGCTGCCCGGCGCTTCGGCCGCGCGCGGGGGCACCGGTGTGCCACGCCGCGCCCGCTGGACCGTCTCCCGATGTGCTTGCTCGGGCCGGTAGCCACCGGGGCCGCCGTTGCGTGCGACCTCCCGGCTGATCGTCGAGGTCGGCCGATCGAGCCGCCTGGCGATCTCCGCATAGGAGAGCCCGTGGGCGAGTCCGGCCGCGATGCGCTGGCGCTCCTGCTGGGTCAACCGTCCTCCTGGCATGCCGCCAGTATTGCCTTCAAGCTCATTCATTGCAACGGTGCATTGCATTCGACGGCAGCGCCATTGCACCTGTTTTACGTCGCTGACCTGCGTAAGCGATCCATTGTCGATTGACTCGATTCGGAATGCGCCGTAGCTTTCGGGAAGTGATAAACGCGTACTATCGCGAGATGAGAGATGGTCATGGGTGAATCGGTCCACACCGTCACGACGATGCCGACGGCGCGTCAGTCCGGCTGCCCCTTCGACCCCCCGGCGGAGCTGATCGACGCCCGCCGGCACGGCCCCATCAGCCGCTACACCTTCCCCGGCGGAAAGCCAGGCTGGCTGATCACCGGATACGACCTCGTCAGGTCGGTCCTCGCCGATTCGCGGTTCAGCTCGCGCAAGGAGCTCATGCGCCACCACCCGACCATCGACTACGGAGACTTCGAGGTCCCGCCGGCGCCGCCCGGCGAGTTCCTCCTCATGGACGAGCCGCAGCACAGCCGCTATCGAAAGCCGCTGATGGGCAAGTTCACCGTGCGGCGGATGCGCCTGCTCTCCGAGCGCATCGAGCAGATCACCGCCGACCACCTCGACGCCATGGAGAAGACCGGGCCGCCGACGGACCTGGTGACCGCGTACGCCAAGCCCATCCCCGCCGTCATCATCTGCGAGCTCCTCGGCGTTCCGTACCAGGACCGGGGGTCCTTCCAGGAGCAGGTCGACTCGTTCATGAACGGGGAGACAAGCGACGAGGACCTGATGGCGGCCTACACCGCTACGCAGAACTACCTCGCGGAGCTGGTGGCAGCCAAACGCGCGAACCCCACAGACGACGTGCTCAGCGATCTCACCGACAGCGATCTGACCGATGAGGAGCTCAAGGGGATCGCCTTGATCCTGCTGGCAGCCGGGCTCGACACCACCGCGAACATGCTGGCCCTGGGCACCTTCGCGCTCCTGCGCAATCCGGAGCAACTGGCCGCGCTGCGCGCCGATCCCGCGCTCATCGACGGCGCCGTGGAGGAACTGCTGCGGTACCTCAGCGTTGCCAAGACGTTCATGAGGACGGCGCTGGAGGACGTCGAGTTGGGCGGCCGGACCATCAAGTCCGGTTCGCCGGTGATCCTTTCGTACAACACCGCCAACCGCGACCCCGAGCGCTTCGCCGACCCCCATGTCCTCGACCTCGGCAGGCAGCAAGGCGGGCACCTCGCCTTCGGCCACGGCATCCACCAGTGCCTGGGTCAGCAACTGGCCCGCGTCGAGATGCGGGTCGCCTTCCGCGCGCTGATCGAGCGCTTCCCCACGCTGCGCCTGGCCGTACCGGCTGAAGAGGTCGGCCTGCGCTCGGAGACCGCGGACATCTACGGAGTGAAGAGCATGCCGGTCACCTGGGACAAGGAGGAGTCATGAGTCCGGCGCGCCTGAGCGTCGACCGTGAACGCTGCATCGGCGCCGGGATGTGCGCGCTGACCGCCCCCGAGGTATTCGACCAGGATCCCGACGACGGCCGCGTGCTCCTGCTCCAAGCCGAGCCGCCCGCCGCCCACCGCGCGGCCGCGCAGATGGCCGCCCGCGTCTGCCCCTCCGGGTCGATCACCTTCCACAAGCCGGAACCCAACGGGTCGTGGGGGGTGTCCGCGAAGTAGCGTCGTCCGCCTGCAAGGCGGGGGGCGCGGGGTCTGGCGCGTGCGATCGCAAGGCGGAGGAGGAGAGCGCAGCGGGCTGCGCCGACGACCGACAACGCCGGGAGCGTGCGTGCCAGACCCCGCGCCCCAGCCGGGACTTCGCGGACACCCCCTAGCACCGGTGGAGTTGCCGTGAGGCGAGAGGTCGCGTCTGCGGCCCTGTGCGTGGGCTCACTCCGGCTTGTTGCGCTTCAACCTGCGACGTTCCCACTTGTTGGGGTGACGGATGACCACACCCGCCGGGCCGCCCGCGCCGGTGAGGCGGATCAGCGGTGTGCCCGGCAGCCTGTCGGGAGTCGTCTTGTCCTTGAGACCGCCGAAGCCCGGATCCATCCCACCGGTCTCCGCAGCCCAACTGTCGGGGATGACGACCGTGACGCCTGCCAACTCCCCGTGCACTTCCACCTCGACCTCGGGCAGCCGGCAGGCGGTCCGGGTGAAATCGAGCGTGACTCCGCCCATCCCGCCGTGCGCCGTCACGTGCCCGGGCACCTGCCAGCGTCCGACACGCTTCGCGCCGTGGAGTCCTCCCTCGAGGACCAATGGCTCTCCCGGATCCGGAACGACTTCGGGCGGCAGATCAGCGGTGAGAAGCCCCAACTCGGCGCGAGTCTTGGCACTCAGCGCCTGCTCCAGCCTCAAATCCAGCTCGGTGAAGTCGAGTCGGCCTTCGGCAGCAGCCTCCTTGAGCTGCTCGACCACTGCTTCGCGATCCGCATGGGAAGCGCGCACCACGCTCCGGCTGACTGGTTCCGTGGGCTCAGCGGTCATGGATTCGATGATACGGACAGCGGGACTTGAACCACCCGGCACTGCGGAAGGCGGCCGGCGCCCGTAGGAGAGGCCACCTGCGAACGTACGCAGCTCCACCTCGTCGTCCGGCAGCCCGAGGCGCTCGACCTCGACATCGCAGCGCACCGGCCCCTTGACCACGCGACCGTCCTGCTCGAGTCGCGGCGGGTCGGCAGAGCGGCGTAAGAGAAGCGTCAAAGTGGCGCCTTCTGCCGTATGGAACCCGTCAAGACCAGGCGCTCCCGTTCGGCGACGGGGCTTTCATCGAGGAGCCAAGCGTTTCCCGACCTATTCCAGGAGCTCACGATGGCCGACGTGGCCTTCGTCGTCACCATGATCGCGGTCTTCGCGCTGGTGGCCGTCATAGCCAGGGGGGTGGCAAAGCTGTGACCACCGAGAACATCGTCGGTCTCGTCGTGGCCGTCGCCCTGCTGGGCTACCTCGCTTTCGCCCTGCTGCACCCGGAGAGGTTCTGAGCCTGAAATGAGCCCCTTCCTTGCCGGTGTGCTCCAGCTGCTCGCGCTGGTCGCGGCGCTGGCTCTGGCCTACCGTCCCCTCGGCGACCACATGGCAGGCGTCTACTCCTCCACGAAGCATCTTCGGGTCGAGAAGTGGATCTACAAGGCCGTCGGCGCCGACCCCGACATCGGAATGCGCTGGCCTGCCTATCTGCGCGGTGTCCTGGCGTTCTCCGCGGTGAGCGTCCTCTTCCTCTATCTCCTGCAGCGCCTTCAGGGCAGCCTGCCGGGATCGCTCGGATTCTCCTCCATCGACCCGGACCAGGCGTTCAACACGGCTGCCTCCTTCGTCGCCAACACCAACTGGCAGTCGTACTACGGCGAACAGGCCATGGGCCACGTCGTGCAGACCGGCGGTCTCGCCGTGCAGAACTTCGTCTCGGCAGCCGTGGGCATCGCCGTCGCCGTCGCTCTCATACGAGGCTTCGCCCGGACCCGCAACGGCGAACTGGGGAACTTCTGGGCGGACCTGGTCCGCGGGACCGTCCGCATCCTGCTCCCCGTATCGGTGATCGCAGCCATCGTCCTGGTCGCCTGCGGCGCCGTCCAGAACTTCTCCGGCATCCACGAAGTCGGACAGTTCACGGGCGGCGCCCAGCAGTGGAACGGAGGGGCGGTCGCCTCCCAGGAGGCAATCAAGGAACTCGGAACCAACGGCGGCGGCTACTTCAACGCCAACTCCGCCCACCCCTTCGAGAACCCGAGCCCGTTCTCGAACCTGCTGGAGATCTTCCTGATCCTCGTCATCCCGTTGGCGCTGACCCGCACCTTCGGAAGGATGGTCGGCTCGCTGAAGCAGGGCTACGCGATCCTCGCCACGATGGCGACGATCTGGCTCGGCTTCACCACGCTGATGATGTGGACCGAATTCCACCACGGCGGCCCGGCGTTGGAGCTCGCCGGTGGTGCGATGGAAGGCAAGGAGACACGTTTCGGAGTGGGCGGATCGTCGATCTTCGCGGTCGCCACCACGCTCACCTCGACCGGAGCGGTCAACTCCTTCCACTCCTCCTACACCGGCTTCGGCGGCGGCATCACGATGCTGGGCATGCAGCTCGGCGAGATCGCCCCCGGCGGGGTGGGGTCCGGGCTCTACGGCATGCTGATCATGGCGATCATCGCGGTCTTCATCGCGGGGCTGATGGTCGGCCGTACGCCCGAGTACCTGGGCAAGAAGATCGGCACCCGTGAGATCAAGCTGGCGGCCTGCTACATCCTCATCACGCCGGCACTGGTGCTCTGCTTCACCGCCGCGTCGATGGCCCTGCCCACTCCGGCAGACTCGATGACCAACTCGGGTGCGCACGGGTTCTCGGAGATCCTCTACGCGTTCACCTCGGGCGCCAACAACAACGGCTCGGCCTTCGCGGGCCTGAACGCGGACACCCAGTGGTTCAACACCACCATCGGGCTCGCCATGCTGCTCGGCCGGTTCCTCCCGATGGTGTTCGTACTGGCGCTGGCCGGCTCATTCGCCGAGCAGAGGAAGGTCCCCGCAACCGCGGGCACCCTGCGCACCGAGAAGCCGCTCTTCACCGGCCTGCTGGTCGGAACGATCATGATCATCGCCGGTCTGACCTACTTCCCGGCACTGGCGCTGGGGCCGCTCGCAGAAGGGCTGGCGTCATGACCACCACGACACAGAAGCAGGAGGAGCGCGGCGTTATGTCCACCGTCACTCCGACCCGTGCGCCTCACGAGGATGTGCCCTCAGGACACAAGCCCGAGCAAGGCCGCGTCGGCGGGGGCCTGTTCGATCCCCGGCAGCTGATCACGTCGTTCCCCGAAGCCGTCCGCAAGCTCGATCCACGGGTGATGATCAAGTCCCCCGTGATGTTCGTGGTGCTGATCGGCTCCGTACTGACCGCGGTCTTCGCGCTCAAGGACCCCACCGACTGGTTCGGCTGGGCGATCGCCGCCTGGCTCTGGCTGACGACGGTCTTCGCCAATCTCGCGGAGGCGGTGGCCGAGGGCCGTGGCAAGGCTCAGGCCGACACCCTGCGCAAGGCCAAGACCGACACCGTCGCGCGGCGGCTGCGTGACAGTACCGAGGAGCAGGTCCCCGGCACCGAGCTGCGCATCGGTGATCTGGTGGTGTGCGAGGCCGGGGACGTCATTCCCGGCGACGGCGATGTCGTCGACGGGGTCGCGAGTGTCGACGAGTCTGCAATCACAGGCGAGTCCGCACCGGTCATCCGCGAGTCCGGTGGGGACCGCAGCGCCGTCACCGGCGGCACCAGGGTCTTGTCCGACCGCATCGTCATCAAGATCACAACGAAGCCGGGCGAGACCTTCATCGACCGGATGATCAAACTGGTCGAGGGCGCTGCCCGGCAGAAGACGCCCAATGAGATCGCGCTGAACATCCTTCTGGCGTCGCTCACCATCGTCTTCCTGCTCGCGGTCGTCACGCTGCAGCCGTTCGCGATCTACGCCGGCCAGAAGCAGCCCATGATCGTGCTGATCGCGCTTCTGGTCTGTCTGATCCCGACCACCATCGGCGCGCTGCTCTCCGCCATCGGCATCGCCGGCATGGACCGGCTCGTGCAGCGAAACGTGCTCGCGATGTCGGGCCGCGCGGTCGAGGCCGCAGGCGACGTCTCCACGCTGCTGCTCGACAAGACCGGAACCATCACCCTCGGAAATCGTCAGGCCGCCGAGTTCGTCCCGGTCGAGGGCGTCGCCGAGGCCGAACTGGCGGACGCGGCGCAGCTCTCGTCGCTGGCCGACGAGACGCCCGAAGGCCGCTCGGTCGTGGTCCTCGCCAAGGAGAAGTACCACCTGCGGGAGCGCGACCAGGGCGAACTCGTGCACGCGGAGTGGGTGGCCTTCACCGCTCAGACCCGCATGTCCGGTGTGGACGTGGACGGACGCAGGGTCCGCAAGGGCGCGGCCGGTTCCGTCGTCAGCTGGGTCACCGAGCGCGGAGGGCTGGTGGCTGCCGACGCGGCCGCAGCGGCCGACGCGATCTCGGAGGCGGGAGGCACCCCGCTTCTCGTCGCGGTGGACGACGACCTCGGTGCACGCGTTCTCGGCGTCATCCATCTCAAGGACGTCGTCAAGGAGGGCATGCGGGAGCGGTTCGACGAGCTGCGCCGGATGGGCATCAGGACCGTCATGATCACGGGTGACAACCCGCTGACCGCTCACGCCATCGCCGACGAGGCCGGCGTGGACGACTTCCTCGCCGAAGCCACGCCCGAGGACAAGATGGCCCTCATCAAGCGGGAGCAGGCCGGCGGCAAGCTCGTGGCGATGACAGGCGACGGCACGAACGACGCGCCGGCCCTGGCTCAGGCGGATGTCGGCGTCGCCATGAACACGGGCACCTCGGCCGCCAAGGAGGCCGGGAACATGGTCGACCTGGACTCCAACCCCACCAAGCTGATCGAGGTCGTCGAGATCGGCAAGCAACTCCTGATCACCAGGGGCGCGTTGACCACCTTCTCCATCGCCAACGACGTCGCGAAGTACTTCGCGATCATTCCCGCGATGTTCGCAGTAGTCCATCCGGGCCTGGACAAGCTCAACATCATGGCCCTGGCCTCCCCGCAGTCGGCGATCCTCTCCGCTGTCATCTTCAACGCGCTGATCATCGTCGCGCTCGTGCCCCTCGCGCTGCGAGGAGTGCGCTACCGGCCCACCAGCGCGGACAAGATGCTCCGCCGCAACCTCGGGATCTACGGTCTCGGCGGCCTGATCGCCCCCTTCATCGGCATCAAGATCATCGACCTGCTCATCACACTCATCCCCGGAATCGGCTGATCGCCATGAACAACTCACTGGGCAACACCGCGCGCCTCGTCGGAGCCGGTCTCCGCGCTCTCCTCGTCCTGACGGTGGTCGTGGGCGTCCTCTACCCGCTCGCCGTCACCGGCTTCGCGCAAACTGTCTTCAACGACAAGGCCAACGGCTCGGAGATCGCATCGGACGGCAAGGTCGTCGGCTCCGAACTCATCGGCCAGACGTACGACCTGCCGAAGAAGGACCCCTCCGACGCCGAGGAAGCCGCACGGCCGGACCTGAAGTGGTTCCAGCCGCGCCCGTCGAACGGCCTGGGCACCAACAGCGTCAACACCCAGTACTCGATCGTCCTCTCCGGAGCCACCAACCGATCCGCCGACAACCCCGAACTCGTCCAGTGGGTCGAGGGCGCCAGGAAGGCCGTCATCGCGGACAACCACGCGAAGGGCTACACACCCGCGCCTTCCGACGTGCCGCCGGACGCGGTCACCTCCTCCGGATCGGGCCTGGACCCGCACATTTCTCCCCAGTACGCGGATCTCCAGGTTCGCCGCGTCGCTGAGAAGAACGACCTCGAGGTGAAGCAGGTGAACAATCTGGTCGAGGACCACACCGACGGCCGGACCCTCGGCTTCATGGGCGAGCCCAGGGTGAACGTCCTTCAGCTCAACGTCGCACTCAAGGAACTCACCGGGAAGTGACCGTTGTTGCAACAGCGGAAGGCGACCGGAGGCCCGGGTACCTGCCTGGGGCCTCCGGCTCCCGGCAAGCTGGTCGACACGCGTCTCGCGCACGACAGAAAGGCGGCACAGCGATGACCCGGGTGCTGGTGGTGGAGGACGAAGCACAGCTCGCACGGGCTCTCGAGATCAATCTGAAAGCACGCAAGTACGACGTCGACTCGGCCCCTGACGGAGAATCGGCCCTCCGGCTCGCCGCCTCACGTCCCCCGGATGTCGTACTGCTGGACCTCGGCCTTCCCGACATGGACGGCATCGAAGTGATCAAGGGACTTCGCGGCTGGACCCACGTGCCGATCCTGGTGGTCTCCGCACGTCAGACCTCGGACGAGAAGGTCGAGGCACTCGACGCCGGAGCCGACGACTACATTCCCAAGCCCTTCGCCATGGCCGAACTGCTGGCCCGGCTGCGGGCCGCATCCCGCCGCACGGCGACCGTGGTCTCCACCGACCCCGCGGCGATCGTCACGACCGAGGAATTCACCGTCGACCTGCTGGCGAAGACGGTCGAGCGCGGCGGACACGACGTCCGCCTCACCCCGACCGAATGGCACCTGCTGGAAGTGCTGATCCACCACCGTGGGCGAATGGTCAGCCAGAAACACCTCCTGCAGGAGGTGTGGGGCCCCACCTACGGCAAGCAGTCCAACTACCTCCGCGTGTACATGGCTCAGCTCAGACGAAAGCTCGAAGCCGACCCCGCACACCCCCGCCACCTCATCACCGCGCCCGGGATGGGCTACCGCTTCGAACCGTGAGATCTCCTCATCCTGGCAGGCTGCCCAGAATGAGAAGACGACCCCGGTAACCGTCCCGTCGACCGCAAGGACCGGAACCATGGCACGCGGCAAGCTTCGGATCTACCTCGGTGCGGCGCCGGGCGTCGGCAAGACCTACGCGATGCTCTCCGAGGCACACCGCCGCAGGGAGCGCGGAACGGACTGCGTCGTCGCCTTCGTCGAGCACTACGACCGGCCGCGCACCGAGGTGATGCTGCACGGCCTGGAGCAGGTGCAGCGGCAGGAGATCGACTACCGGGACACGGTCTTCACCGAGATGGACGTGGACGCGGTCCTGGAGCGCCGGCCGGCCGTCGCCCTCGTCGACGAGCTCGCACACACCAATGTCCCCGGCTCGCGCAACGCCAAGCGGTGGCAGGACGTCGAGGAGCTTCTCAGCGCCGGCATCAGCATCGTCTCCACAGTGAACATCCAGCACCTCGAATCGCTGGGCGACGTCGTCGAGTCCATCACCGGGGTCAGGCAGCGAGAGACCGTCCCCGACGAGGTGGTGCGCAGGGCGGACCAGATCGAACTGGTCGACATGTCCCCGCAGGCGCTGCGCCGCCGCATGGCCCACGGCAACATCTACAAGCCGGACAGGATCGATGCGGCGCTCTCCAACTACTTCCGCCCCGGGAACCTCACCGCCCTGCGCGAGCTCGCGCTGCTCTGGGTCGCCGACCGGGTCGACGAGTATCTCCAGGAATACCGCGGCGAGCACAACATCCGCACCACTTGGCAGGCCCGCGAGCGCATCGTCGTAGGCCTCACCGGCGGCCCCGAGGGGCTCACCCTCATCCGCCGCGCCGCCCGGCTGGCCGAGAAGGGGGCCGGCGGCGAGGTGCTGGCCGTCTACATCTCCCGGAGCGACGGGCTGACCTCCGCGTCTCCCAAGGAACTGGCCGTCCAGCGAACCCTCGTGGAGGACCTGGGCGGCACCTTCCACCACGTCGTCGGGGACGACGCCCCGTCCGCCCTGCTGGAGTTCGCACGCGGAGTCAACGCCACTCAGATCGTCCTCGGCTCCAGCCGCCGCAAGGCCTGGCAGAACATCTTCGGCCCCGGCGTGGGCGCGACCGTGGCACGCGAATCGGGCCCCGACCTGGATGTCCACATCGTCACTCACGAGGAGGCCGCCAAGGGACGCGGGCTCCCCGTGGCCCGCGGCGCGCGTCTCGGCCGCTCCCGGGTCATCTGGGGATGGCTCGTGGGCATCGCCGGCCCCGTGCTGCTCACCCTCCTTCTGAAGGGCGTCGCCCCCGACGTCGGCCTCGCCAACGACATGCTTCTCTTCCTGGCACTCACCGTGGCGGCCGCCCTGGCCGGCGGTCTGCTGCCGGCGCTGGCCTCGGCGGCCTTCGGATCCCTGCTGCTGAACTACTACTTCACTCCCCCACTGCACGGGCTGACCGTTGACGACGCCGACAACATCGTCGCCATCGTGATCTTCGTGGGGGTGGCCGTATCGGTCGCCTCGGTGGTCGACCTCGCGGCAAGGCGCACTCACCAGGCCGCCCGTCTTCGCGCCGAATCCGAGATCCTCTCCCTCCTGGCCGGCAGCGTGCTGCGCGGAGAAACCACACTCGAGGCACTTCTCGACCGGGTGCGCGAGACCTTCAACATGGACTCCGTCGCGCTCCTGGAGCGGGAGAGCGACGTCGCTCCCTGGACCTGCACAGGGAGCGTGGGGAACGCCCCTCCCCCCGTACGGCCCGACGACGCTGACGTGGACGTGCCGGTCGGAGAGCGCATGGCGCTGGCCCTCACCGGCCGCGTCCTGCCCGCCGAAGACCGCCGTGTGCTCTCCGCGTTCGCCGCGCAGTCAGCCGTCGTGCTCGACCGCCAGCGCCTCGTCGGCGAGGCCGCGCAGGCCCGCGAGCTCGCCGAGGGCAACCGCATCCGCACCGCCTTGCTCGCCGCAGTGAGCCACGACCTGCGCACCCCGCTCGCGGGGATCAAGGCGGCGGTGACGTCATTGCGTTCCGGCGACGTCGACTGGTCCGAGGAGGACCAGGCCGAACTGCTGGCCGGAATCGAGGAAGGAGCCGACCGCCTCGACAACCTGGTCGGCAACCTCCTCGACATGTCCCGGCTGCAGACGGGCACGATCACCCCGCTCATCCGCGAGATCGACCTCGACGAGGTCGTGCCCATGGCGCTCGGCGGACTGCCCGACGACAGCGTCGAGTTGGACGTTCCCGAGGACCTGCCGATGGTCGCCGTGGATGCGGGACTCCTGGAGCGGGCTGTCGCCAACATCGTTGAGAACGCGGTCAAGTACAGCCCCGAGGGCCGACGTGTGCTGATCTCGGCCAGCGCCATCGCCGACCGCGTGGAGATGCGCGTGGTGGACCGAGGGCCAGGAGTCCCGGACGAAGCGAAGGACCGCATCTTCGCTCCCTTCCAGCGCCACGGTGACGCACCGCGCGGGACGGGAGTCGGCCTGGGGCTCGCCGTCGCCCGGGGCTTCGCAGAGGCGATGGGCGGCACGTTGGCCGCTGAGGACACGCCCGGAGGCGGCTTCACCATGGTCCTCACGCTGAGGCCCGCGGCCGGCCATTCGCCGGCGCCTCCCGACCTTCCGGCGACAGCCACGTCATGACGCCCACGGGGCAGGGCGCAGTTCTCACCTGGTGGTTGCGCACGGCCAAGATGGCCAACTGCCGTCTGCGCGGCTGCTGGTGTGTCAGAGCCAGCCGTTACGGCGGAAGCCGCGGTGGATGAGGGTGCACGCCACGGCGATGACCGCGAGGACGGCCGGATAGCTGTAGGTCCAGCGCAGCTCGGGCATGTGGTCGAAGTTCATACCGTAGACGCCGCAGATCATGGTGGGGACGGCGATGATGGCCACCCAGGCGCTGATCCTGCGCATGTCCTCGTTCTGCGTGACGGTGATCTGCGCTGCGCCGGCCTGCATGATCGTGTCGATCAGGGCATCGAACCCGGTGATCTGTTCGCTGACTCGCATGAGGTGGTCGGCGACGTCGCGGAAGTACGCGCGAATGTACTCGTCGACCAACGGCGTGGATTCCTTGGCGAGTTGGTCCAGTGGGCCGGCCAGCGGGGCCACCGCTCGTTTCAGTTCGAGAAGTTCGCGCTTGAGCTGGTAGATCCGGCTCGCGTCGGAGCTTCGTCCGCGGTGGTCGGAGAAGACGTCGGTCTCGATGGTGTCGATGTCGTGCTGAACGGCTGCGGTGACGTCGAGATAGTGGTCGACGACGTGGTCGGTGATGGCGTGCAGCACGGCGGCGGGGCCCTTGGCCAGGTGGTCGGGCATGGCTTCCAGGCCCTCGCGGAGCGGGCCCAGGGAGCCGTGGCCTCCGTGCCGGACGGTGATCACGAAGTCGGACCCGGTGAAGACCATGATCTCGCCGGTCTCCACCACCTCGCTGGTGGCGGTGAGTTCGTCGTGCTCGACGTAGCGGACGGTCTTGAGGACGGTGAACAAGGTGTCGTCGTACCGGTCGAGCTTGGGCCGTTGGTGAGCGAGGACCGCGTCCTCCACCGCGAGCGGGTGGAGACCGAAGAGCTCGGCGACTCCGGCGAACTCCGCCTGAGTGGGCTCGTGAAGGCCGATCCAGACGAAGCCGTTGCCCTGCTTCTCACGGACCAGCTGGACCGCCTCGTCCGTGGGGCTGTGGCCGGCCTGACGGACGCCGTCGATGTAGACCACGCAGTTCACCACGGAGCTGCCGAGGGGTGAGCGGGCGGGATGGCTGAGGTCCACACCGCGACGGCGCCGAGCCGGGCGGACGGTGTTGCGGAGGTTGTGGACTATGGACACTGCGGGCTCCTACGGCAGGACAGGAATGGCCGCCCGGTCATTGCGCGCCCCCCGATCCGTGGCCGGGGTCGAGGGCGAGAGCAGGACGACGGTTTCGATCAACGCGACGACCACGACGGTGAACCGGCGCCTCCTGGTGCGTGGCTCGACCGTCCTCCCCGTCGGAGCCGGCCGCGGCGTTTGGATACCACGAACAGCGCCCGTCAGACCAGGGCCGTCACCACGCCGCGGATTGCGCAGGGCGAACGGCTGCGGGTGCAGCGCGAGTTCGAGCCGGCGGTGTCCGTCCTCGGCACGGGCCCGGCAGGCGGCGGAGAACGCCGACAGGGCGGCGTACGCCGACGCGGTGTCGGGTACGCCGCCCTCGCGACGGGACGGGCTTCGGGCTCCGGCCCTCGTACTGCTGACTCCTACTTCGGGTCGCGGTTGAACTGCGACTTGGACCAGAAGTAGCCGAGCACGGCCAGCCCAAGGCACCAACCCACGGCCAGCCACCCGCTGTTGCCGATCTCGGTCCCGAGCAGCAGGCCGCGCAGGGTCTCGATGGCCGGGGTGAACGGCTGGTACTCGGCGACCGGCTGGAACCAGCCCGGCATCGCGTCGACCGGCACGAAGGCGCTGGAGAGGAGCGGCAGGACCATCAGCGGCAGGGCGTTGTTGCTGGCCGCCTCTGCGTTCGGGCTCGACAGGCCCATGCCGACCGCGATCCAGGTGAGCGCCAGGGAGACGAGCCCCAGCAGCCCGACCGCCAGGATCCACTCCAGGGGGGTGGCATCCGTGGCCCGGAACCCGATGGCCACCGCCACGGCCCCGACGAGGACCACGCTCATCACGCACTGCAGCACGCTGCCGACGACGTGCCCGATGAGCACCGACCCCCGGTCGATCGCCATCGTACGGAAGCGGGCGATGATGCCCTCGGTCATGTCCGCGGCGACGGACACCGCGCTGCCGATCGTGGTGCCGCCGATGGTCAGCAAGAGGATGCCCGGGACGAGATACGCGATGTACTCGGACCGGTCCGCCCCGCCGTCCGCGATGCCGGCGCTCATCACGTCGCCGAAGATGTAGACGAACAGCAGCAGCAGCATGACCGGCGTGAGCAGCAGATTCAGCGTCAGTGACGGATAGCGCCGCGCGTGCAGCAGGTTCCGCCGCAGCATCGTGGAGGAGTCGCGCACTGCGAGGGAGATACGGAGCGGGCGGGCGGGAGCCAGGGGAGCACTCATCGGACAGCCTCCTTGGGCTGGTTCGGCGGGGTGCCGGCGCTGTCGTCGGCGCCGGTCAGGGCGAAGAACACGTCATCGAGGTCGGGGGTGTGCACGGTCAGTTCGTCCGCCTCGATGCCGGCGGAGTCCAGCCAGTCGAGGATGGAGCGCAGCTCCCGCTGGCTGCCGTCACTCGGAATCTGCAGGGCCAGCGCCTCGTCGTCCCGTGTGACCTCGCGCAGCGCGAACGCGGCGTTCTGGTACGCGGCCGGGTCGGAGAAGCGGAGCCGGACGTGCCCGCCGGGGATCATCCGCTTCAGCTCCTCGGCGGTGCCCTCGGCGACGATCTTGCCGCCGTTGAGTACGGCGATGCGGTCGGCGAGCTCGTCGGCCTCGTCCAGGTACTGGGTGGTGAGGAAGACGGTGACGCCGTCGGAGACCAACTCGCGGATGATCCCCCACATGTTGTGGCGGCTGCGCGGGTCGAGACCGGTGGTCGGCTCGTCGAGGAAGATGATCCGGGGGTTGCCGACCAGCGTCATGGCGATGTCGAGGCGCCGCTTCATGCCGCCGGAGTAGGTCTGGGCCGGCTTCTTGGCGGCCTCGACGAGGTCGAACCGCTCCAGCAGCTCGGCGGCGGCCCGCCGCCCCTCCCGCTTCGACAGGTGGTGCAGGTCCGCCATCAGGAGCATGTTCTCCTCACCGGTGATCAGCCCGTCGACGGCGGAGAACTGCCCGGTGACGCCGATCGCGGCGCGCACCGCCTGCGGGTCGGTGGCCAGGTCGTGGCCGCCGACGCGGATGTCGCCGGCGTCGGCACTGATCAGGGTGGAGAGGATGTTCACGGCGGTGGTCTTGCCGGCGCCGTTCGGCCCGAGCAGCGCGAACACGGAACCGGCCGGGATGCACAGATCGATGCCGTCGAGGACGGTCTTGTCGCCGTACGACTTGCGCAGACCGACGGTGGAGACCGCGGCCGGCGACGGGTGACCGTCGCCCAGTCTGGACGTGGGCATGACAGATGAAGGCATGGGGCCCTCCCATTCGAAGGCTGAAACAGCAGTGGAGTGGAGTGAGTTGAGGCGAGTGCCTCCGGGGTCAGGCCTTGGCGCGGCGGACGTCGATGTTGCCGTGCCTCGTACGGGCGCGGACCTTGACGGTGTCCTCGGCCTCCTCCGGCGCCTCGGACGCGGTGAGCGTGTTGCGCACCTGGCCGGAGGTGGAGCTGACGTCCAGCCAGGCGGCCGTGCCCTCGCGGATGCCGACGTCGATGGCGCCGTAGGAGGTCTCCAACTGGACGGTGCCGCGGGCCACTTCGTCCACGCGCAGGGTGCCGTGGGCGGTGGTGGCCGTGACCGAGTCCTCGGCGCGCCCGATCGCGATGTCGCCGTTGGCACCGCTCACCCGCAGCTCGCCCGTCGCGGCGCCGACGGTCGTGGTGCCGTGCGAGTTCTTCAGGACGCCGGGCCCGTCGACGAGGCCGACGCGCAGGCTGCCGGAGCTGGTGGTGATCTCCGCCGTGCCCTCGACCCGGTCCACGGTGATCGAGCCGTGCGACGCCTTCAGCTGCAGCGGACCTGTCGTCTCGAGGCGGACGTCGCCGGACGAGGTCTTCACGCGGACCTCTCCGAGCCGGCCCTCGCCGAGCACCTGGGCCCAGGCACCGGTCATGTCGATGCGCGAGCCCGTGGGCAGTTCGACCGTCACGTCGACGGTGCCGGTGCGCCCGAGGCCGAGCAGATTGGCCTTGGGCGTCCTGACGTTCAGTACGCCGCTCACGCAGGTGACCTCGGTCTGGTCGGCCGCTCGTACGTCAAGGTCCTTCTTCGCGTCGCGAGGCCGAACCTCGACGACGGTGTCGAGGCGGTCGCCCGCGGTGAACTGGATGGAACCGGCCTCCACATGCGCGGTGGCCGAGATCGGTTCGGGGGTGTCGAAAGTAGGCATGGCTGTCCCGTCCTCATGGGTCTTCAGGGCGTCCCCGCTGGTGGGACGTGGTGTGAGTGAAGTGGTGGGGTGAAGTGGTGCGGGCGAGGCGCGGTCAGCGCACCCAGCCCGTGAAGTTCTGTCCGATGGTCTGCGTCTTCTGCGTCGTGCGCGGCCGCGTGCCGCCGTCGACCGCCGCCGACACGGCCCGGACCAGCCACGCGTTGACCGACAGGCCCTCGCGACTCGCGGCCTCCTCGGCACGCGCCTTGAGGTGGGCGGG
>NZ_JACBXA010000270.1 GCF_013870515.1 Streptomyces albidus (ex Kaewkla and Franco 2022)
GTTGCAGGCGACGATCAGCGCGTCGGGCTCGTGTGCGGCGGCCGCCTTGGCGCAGCCGAGGGCGTGCGCGGTGATGTCGTCCGGGGTGCGGGGGCCCCAGGGCATGCTGCCGGGGTCACTGGAGAGGACGAGGTCGGCATCCGGGCGCGCTTTGCGTACCGCTGCCGCTGCGGCGAGCAGGCCGAGTCCCGAGTCCACGAGCGCGATCTTCACGGCACGAAACTCTAGTCGATGGGCCATGCGGCTGATCCGCGGGCAGGGGCGGCCACCGCGCTCCGCGCAGCGCCGGGGCCGGTCCGACACCGGCACTTCCGGGCGCGCCCGCCCTCCCGTGACCGGCAGGTGCCGTGCGGCAGACTGCGGCGATGAGCCTGCTCACCTGGATCGCCGCGTCTTCGCTGGCCGCATGGCTGTGGCTGCTGCTGGGGCAGGGCCTGTTCTGGCGTACGGACATCCGTCTGCCGCCGAGTGAGGAGCCGTCACACTGGCCCACCGTGGCGATCGTGGTCCCCGCGCGGGACGAGGCGGAGGTACTGCCGCTGAGCCTGCCCTCCCTCCTCGCTCAGGACTATCCGGGACGCGCGGAGATCTTCCTCGTCGACGACGGCTCCACGGACGGGACCGGAGCACTCGCACGGCAACTGGCCGTCCTCGCCCCACCGCAAGGGCTCGCGCTGACCGTGGACTCGCCCGGTGAACCGGAGGCGGGCTGGACGGGCAAACTGTGGGCGCTGCGCCACGGGATGGCCCTCGCCCGTGAACGCACCGACGCCGACTTCCTCCTGCTGACCGACGCGGACATCGCACACGCGCCCGGCTCACTGCGCGGCCTGGTCAGCGCGGCGATCGGCAGCCGCCTGGACCTGGTCTCGCAGATGGCGAGACTGCGGGCGGACAGCGGCTGGGAGCGCCTCATCGTCCCCGCCTTCGTCTACTTCTTCGCGCAGCTCTTCCCCTTCAGCTGGGTGAACCGCCCCTCGGCCCGTACGGCTGCTGCGGCCGGGGGCTGCGTGCTGCTGCGGAACGACGCGGCGCTGCGCGCACGGCTTCCGGAGAGCATCAGGGGCGCTGTCATCGACGACGTGACACTCGCCCGCGCCGTCAAGCGCGGGGGCGGGGGCCGGATCTGGCTCGGGCTGGCGGACGGCGTCGACAGCGTGCGCCCGTACGACCGTCTCCCGCAGCTGTGGCAGATGGTGGCGCGCAGCGCGTACGCGCAACTGGGCCACAGCCCGCTGGTGTTGGCGGGCACGGTCCTCGGGCTGGCCCTGGTGTATCTGGTGCCGCCGATCACGGCACTGGCCGGTTCCGCGGTGGGCGCGGTGGCGTGGGCGGTGATGACGCTGACGTACGTGCCGATGCTGCGCTACTACGGCCTGGCGCCCTGGTGGGCCCTCACCCTCCCGGCTACCGCCGCGCTGTATCTGCTGATGACGCTCGACTCTGCCCGGCAGCACCACCGCGGGCGCGGCGCGGCCTGGAAGGGCCGCACCTACGCTCCCGAGAGGACACGGCCGGGGACCTGAGCCGCCCTTCCCGCAGGCACCATCCGGCCGGACTCCGCTGTGCGAGCCTCACTTGCGGCCCGGCGTCCACTGCATGCCCCACCCGTAGGCCGCGTCGACGGTGCGCTGCGGGCTGCTGCCGCGCTGGGTGACGAGATAGCGGGCCTCGCGGTGCACGACCAGGTCGCCGCCCTCGTTCGTGATGAGCGCCAGTGCGCAGACGTTGGAGGCGACGGTGCATTCGTCGAGCGAGAACTCGACGGGCGCGCCGTGCTGGGGCTGCAGGGTGACGGTGCCGTTGACGCTGGCGAAGCTGCGGGCGCCCTCGTAGATGGTGACGAAGATGAGGATCCGCCGCAGGTCCCTGGCGTGGTCCAGGTTGACGGTGAGGTTCTCTCCGGAGGAGACCGCGCCCGTACGGTCGTCGCCGTCGAGGTGGATGAAGGGCGGCTGGTGCAGCGAGCCGAAGGCGTTGCCGAGCGCCTGGACCACGCCCTTGCGTCCGTCGGTGAGTTCGAAGAGGGCGCACAGGTCCAGGTCGAGGTCGGAGTGCGCCGCAATGGCCTTGCCGAGCTTCCTGCCCCAGCCGGAGAACTGCTTGTGGACCTGCCAGTTGAGGTTGACCCGCAGCGATCCCGAGGTGCCGCCCTGCTTGGTGAGGGAGACGGAGGGCGCCTCCTTCGTCAGCGTGACCTTGGTCAGCCGAACCGGTTCCGGCGGCGCGGCCGACGGGCTCGCGGGCGCGGAGGGCTGCTGTTGCGCGGGGGGCGTGGGAGCTTGGCGGGGAGGCTCGGGTGCAGCGGGGGGAGCGGGTGCAGCTGCAGGCGCCGGTGCCGGTTCGTCGACGCTGATCCCGAAGTCCGTTGCCAGACCGGCCAGTCCGCTCTGGTAACCCTGCCCGACGGCGCGGAACTTCCAGCCGCCCTGCCTGCGGTAGAGCTCGCCGAGGACGAACGCCGTCTCCACGGTGGCGTCGGTGCTCTCGAAGCGTGCGAGCTCCGCACCGCCGGCTGAGTCCACCACCCGTACGTACAGCCCGGAGACCTGCCCGAAGTTGCCGCCTTCGGCGGAGGCCGCCACCACGATCTGGTCGACGTCACCCTCAACGCGGTGCAGATCGGCGCTCAACGCGTCGACGACGGCGCCGCCCTGGGGGTTCTTCCCGTCGTGGCGCACCGCGCCTGAGGCGTGCGCGGGCTGGTTGTAGAAGACGAGGTCGCCGTCGGACCGGACCTTGCCCGAGGACAGCAGCAGCGCCGAGGCGTCCACATCCGGAACGCCCGCGCCCTGCTGCCAGCCGAGTTCGATACGGACGGATGCCGCGGCGACCGGAACGTTGGTGCCCTTCTGCATCGTCATGCCACTCCCCTTGTGCCCCATGTTGCTGCTTGTTCCTGTGGCAGCGGCTCAACCCCTGCCGGCCCGCGTCGCCAACCTATTCCAACGGCCGTGCAGCGGCGAGTGACGGATCTCTTTACAACATCTCGACATGACAACGTGACCGTTTTCCCCAGGTTCGCTCGTATTAGTGATACGGCGTCACTGCAAGCACAAGAAACGGCCCTCTGACCGGGCTCCCCAACGGCCACATGTTGGGCTTACCTTATGGGCATGACCTCCCCCCGCTACTCCCCTGGCGGCTACTACGCTGGCCCTTCGTACCCAGACACCCCGATCTACGACATGCTCGTGAACGAGCGAGGCACGCCGCAGATCGCGCCGATCCGGGTCCCGTCGGCGTACGAACCGATCGGCCACTCCCTCCCCGCTCTGCCGCCGGCGCTCCCCGCCCTGCCGGCCGGCCCGAGCCACCAGCAGTACAACGCTCCGCAACAGGGTTATCCGGGCACCATGGGCCAGCAGCCCCCGCCCGGCATGGCACGGCCCGCGCCCCTGCAGTCGGCTCCGCTGCAGCAGACGCCCGCTCCGTACATCCCGCAGCAGGCACCCGCGCAGCAGGGTTACGGCTATCCCGGCGGCCAGCAGTACCAGCAGCAACAGCCCACGCCGCCCCAGCAGATGCGCCCTGTCGCACCGCGGCCGGCTGCTCCTCGCCCCGCGGCACCCCGCCCGGCCGCACCGAGGCAGATGCCGAACAACTCCTACGACGACCCCTACGGCGGTCACCAGTACCAGGGTCGCGGCTACTGATCCCAGCGCTCAACTGTCCGTGCAGGGTGGCAGGATGGCCTCATGACGACCGCGAGGCTGGCCTCCCTCCACGTCTACCCGGTGAAGGCACTGGCGGGGACGGTGAGCGAGGAGTTGACGGTCGAGCCCTGGGGCCCGGCCGGTGACAGGCGCTGGATGCTGACAGCGCCTGATGGAAACCAGTTGACGCAGCGCGAGCACCCACGCCTTGCGCTCGTCACCGCACAGCCGTTGCCCGGGGGTCCGTCCGGACGAAGTCCGGGGGGATGGGGAATCCGGGTCACGGCCGCGGGGAGAGAGGCGCTGGAGGTCGACGTACCACCGGACGATCAGGGGACCGTCCCGGTACAGCTTTTCCGTAAGAAGATCGAGGTCGTCCCGGCGGCCGCGGAGGCGAGCGCCTGGTTCTCCGACTACCTGGGCGAAGAAGCGCAGTTGGTGTACATGGACGCCCCGGAACGGCGGCGCCACATCGAGCCTGAGACCTCACGCCCCGGCGAGACAGTCTCCTTCGCCGACGGCTTTCCGCTCCTGGTGGCCTCGCTGTCCTCGCTGCACGGGCTCAACTCCCTCATCGCACAAGGGGATCACGCGGATGAGGGCCCGCTGCCGATGAGCCGCTTCCGGCCCAACCTCGTCATCGAGGGCACGGCGCCCTGGGCGGAGGACTCCTGGCGCCGCGTCCGTATCGGCGAAGCGGTCTTCCGGGTGGCGAAGCCGTGCGGACGGTGCGTGGTGACGACCACCGATCAGTCGACGGCGGAGCGCGGCAAGGAGCCACTGCGCACCCTGGCCCGCCACCGTCGCTTCGGCGACCAGCTGGTCTTCGGCCAGAACCTGATCCCCGAGCGCACGGGCAGGGTGCGCAGTGGTGACTCGTTCGAGGTACTCGCATAGCGCACACCCCGCCGAGTCGGCCTAGGGGGTGTCCGCAGAGTCCCGCCTGGGGCGCGACTCTGGGGACACCCCCTCGGCGCCCGGCCGACGGACCCTTCTCCCGGTCCGCCGGCCGGCCGTTCAGTCGCTCCCCTCCAGCAGGCGGGAGCGGATCAAGAAGCGCACTCCTTCCGGTGCTTCGAGCGAGAATCCACTGCCGCGGCCCGGCACCACGTCCACCGTGAGGTGGGTGTGGCTCCAGTACGCGAACTGGCTCGCGGACATCCAGAACGGCACCGTCTCGGCGACGCCGTCCACCTCCAGCCGGCCGAGCAGTACGTCCGAGTCACCCGTGCGCAGTTCCCCCAGCTGGTAACACATCGGCGAGCTGCCGTCGCAGCAGCCGCCGGACTGGTGGAACATCAGCGGCCCGTGCTGATCCGTCAGCTTCCGGATCATCGTGGCGGCCTCGTCGGTGACGGCGACGCGCTCAGGGGCCTGGGGTTCGGCCCGGCCGTCCTCCGTCTGCTCAGCGGACGCCATCAGAAGAACCCGAGCTTCTTCGGCGAGTAGCTCACCAGCAGGTTCTTGGTCTGCTGGTAGTGGTCCAGCATCATCCGGTGGTTCTCCCTGCCGATGCCCGACTGCTTGTATCCGCCGAACGCCGCGTGCGCCGGGTAGGCGTGGTAGCAGTTGGTCCACACCCGTCCGGCCTGGATCGCACGCCCCGCCCGGTAGGCGGTGCTGCCGTCGCGCGTCCACACGCCGGCGCCGAGCCCGTAGAGGGTGTCGTTGGCCGTCGCGATCGCGTCGGAGAAGTCGCTGAACGAGGTCACCGCCACGACCGGCCCGAAGATCTCCTCCTGGAAGACGCGCATCTGGTTGCTGCCTTCGAGGATGGTGGGCTGCACGTAGTAGCCGCCCTCCATCTCGCCGCCCAGCTCGGCACGTTGGCCGCCGGTCAGCACCCGTGCGCCTTCCTGCTTGCCGATGTCGAGGTAGGAGAGGATCTTCTCCAGCTGGTCGTTGGAGGCCTGGGCGCCCACCATGGTCTCGGTGTCCAGCGGGTGCCCCTGGACGATCTTCTCCGTACGGGCGATGCCGGCGTCCAGGAACTCGCGGTAGTGGCCCTGCTGGATGAGTGCACGGGACGGACAGGTGCACACCTCGCCCTGGTTGAGGGCGAACATGGTGAAGCCCTCGAGTGCCTTGTCGAGGAAGTCGTCGTCCGCGACGGAGACGTCGTCGAAGAAGATGTTGGGGCTCTTCCCGCCGAGTTCGAGCGTGACGGGCTTGAGGTTCTCCGAGGCGTACTGCATGATCAGGCGGCCCGTCGTGGTCTCGCCGGTGAAGGCGACCTTGGCCACGCGGGGGCTGCTCGCCAGCGGCTTGCCCGCTTCCGCGCCGAAGCCGTTGACGATGTTGACCACGCCCGGCGGGATCAGGTCGGCGACCAGACTCATCCAGAAGTGGATGGACGCCGGGGTCTGTTCGGCGGGCTTGAGGACCACCGCGTTGCCGGCGGCCAGCGCGGGTGCCAGCTTCCAGGTCGCCATGAGGATCGGGAAGTTCCACGGAATGATCTGGGCGACGACGCCGAGAGGTTCGTGGAAGTGGTAGGCGATGGTGTCTTCGTCGATCTCGGAGAGCGAGCCCTCCTGGGCCCGCAGCACGCCGGCGAAGTAGCGGAAGTGGTCGATGGCCAGGGGTATGTCGGCGGCCAGGGCCTCCCGCACCGGCTTGCCGTTCTCCCAGCTCTCCGCGACCGCGAGCTCCTCGAGGTGCTCCTCCATTCGCTGGGCGATCTTGTTGAGGACGGCGGCACGATCGCCCGCGGAGGTGCGTCCCCATGGGCCCGCTGCTTCGTGCGCGGCGTCGATGGCGCGCTCCACGTCGTCCGCCGTTCCGCGGGCGATCTCCGTGAAGGACGCTCCTGTCACAGGAGTGGGGTTCTCGAAGTAGCCGCCCTGTTTCGGGGCGACGTAGCCGCCCCCGATCCAGTGGTCGTAGCGCGACTGGTAGTTCATCACGGCCCCGTCGGACCCGGGCGCGGCGTAGCGGCTCATCTTGCTTGCCTCCCCATTGGTACGGGCGATCCCGCCTCGTGCGTCGGCGGGCTCGATCTGCGGGAGAGGCTAGAGGCGGGAACGTTGCGGATACGTTGCGTGCGCTTCCCCATCCGCTCCGTGCTGCCACCTCGCGGAGCCTCCGGCAGCCTCCAGGCCGTAGGAGCGGCGCAGTTCGCGCACGCGGGAGGCGAGGGTGACCCTGCGCGTCTCGCTCGAGTGACGGCAGCTCAGGAGCGCTTCCCACGCCTCCAGGTCGTCCTCACCCCACGGGGTGCGCACCCACTCCTCCAGCAGGGCGGGGTCCTGAGAACTCAGCAGGGCGCGGCGCAGCCGGTCCTCCAGCAGCCTGCGGAGCCTGACGACGCCGGGAGAGTCGGAGAGCGGGAGCAGCGGGCCGCGGTAGGCGGCGAGCGCGGAACGCAGGTCCCCCGCGGAGAGAGCGTCGCCGACGGCCTCGTACTCGGTCCACGGGCGCTGCCTCAGGCGGTACGGGCGGGAGTCGAGCAACGGCCCCAACAGGCCGCGCAGCCGGGAGAGTTCGGCGCGCAGCGTGACGGGCGTGACGGAGCGTTCCCCGTAGAGCTCGAGGGCGAGCCGTTCGCCGGTGAGGCCTTCGGGGTGCGCGGCGAGCAGCACCATGATCTCGCTGTGGCGCCGCCCCAGCCGCAGTGGTGTGCCGCTCCCCGCGTCGAGCAGGGCCTCGTCGCAGCCGAGG
>NZ_JACBXA010000271.1 GCF_013870515.1 Streptomyces albidus (ex Kaewkla and Franco 2022)
CGGCGGACCCGCTTGAGGTTGTCCGCCGCGGCGACCTCAAGCTCCTTCGCGAGCTCCCCCTGCCGTGGGAGACGTCCGGGGGCGGAAGCGCTCTGGTGCTTCAGCTCTCGGGCGGCGGTGTACCGGCCGGTGCGCTCGTCCTTCTCCGCGGGCCGGAGCGGGCGGGATTCGGCGCTACGGACAGCGAGTTGGCGCACCGCTTCGCCGCACGGGCGGGGCTCGCCCTCGCCACCGCTGCCCTGTACTCGCAGCAGGCCCACACCATCGCCGTGCTGCAGGAGAGCCTCCGGCCGGGGCCGCTTCCCGTCGCCGACGGGCTCAGGCTGGGCGCGGCGTACCGCCCGGCCGCGGAGGCGCTCCGCCTCAGCGGCGACTTCTACCACGTGGCGCGTCACCCCGAGGAGGGCGTCACCTTCTTCTTCGGCGACGTGTGCGGCAAGGGCGCCGAAGCGGCGGTCTCGGCGGGACGCGTACGGCAGAGCCTGCGGATGCTGGAGCTGACCGCGCTGGATCCGTTGCGGGAGCTGGAGGTGCTCAACGAGGCGATGCTCGACGACGAGTACCGCTTCACGACGCTGCTGACCGGCTCCGCCCGCCCGCTTCCCGGCGGTGGCGCGATCGTCGAGACGGCCGGTGGCGGGCATCTGCCGCCGCTGGTGCTGCGCGGCGACGGCCGGGTGGAGGAGGTCACGTTCGGCGGCACGGTCGTCGGAGCCGTGCCCGATCCCAGCTTCGGACGGGCGGAGTTCCGGCTCGAACCCGGCGAGGCCGTGCTCCTCCACAGCGACGGGGTCACGGAGGCGCGCGGCGGCCCGACCGGCGACGAGATGTACGGCGAGGAGCGGCTCGCCGGCGCGCTGGCGAGCTGTCTGGGGATGCCGGCGGGTTCGGTGGCGGAGCGCTTGGAACTCCTCACCACCCAGTGGCTGGCCGGGCGGCCCCACGACGACATCGCCGTACTGGTGTTGCAGGCGCCGCCGCTGCGGAGCGGCGCGCGGCAGGAAAGGAGCGTCAGCCGGTGAACGGTAAGGGAATCACCGAGGAGATCCGTGCGGCCTTCGACACCTGCCTGGCCGGTGCCGACGAGGACGCGGCCGTCGAACTCGCCGTGCGTCTGCTGGACGGCGGCGTGGACGCCGAGGCTGTGCTGCTCGACCTGGTTGCTCCCGCGCAGGTGAGGGTCGGGGAGCGGTGGGCGGTCGACGAGTGGAGCGTCGCCCAGGAGCACGCGGCCACCCATGTCAGCGGGCGGACCGTCGACGCGATCGCCGCCGCCGTGCGCGGGAACAGCGCCTCGTACGACGGCGGGAATCCCGGCAGGTTGTCCGGCGGAAAGTCCGGGGACGAGCGGTCCGGCGGTGTGCTGGCCGCATGCAGCGACGGCGAGTGGCACGTCCTCGCGGCACGGATCCTCAGCGAGGTGCTGCGGCTGCGCGGCTTTCGGGTGCGGTTCCTCGGCGGGCACGTGCCGACGGCCCAGCTCATCTCCGACATCCATCAGAACGGCCCGGACGTGGTCGCCCTGTCCTGCACGCTTTCGGTGAACCTGCCGCTCGCACACCGCCAGATCGAGGTGAGCAGGCAGGCGGGGGTCCCGGTCCTTGCCGGCGGTCCCGGATTCGGACCGCAGGGCGTCTGGGCGTACGCGCTGGGGGCGGACCTGTACGCGCCCGACGCCCGCACCGCAGCCGAACTGCTGGAAGAGCGATGGCCACCGCTCCTTCGCGGCGGATCGGCGGTGGAGGACACCTGCATCGAGGCGTACGCACAACTGCTCAGGCAGCGCCGGGAGTTGCTGGAGAAGGCCGTGGAGGACCTCCGCAGCCGGTTCCCCGTCATGCGTGAGCGCTCCGGCAAGCAGCACGACGAAGACACCGCGTTCCTCGGGCAGTTGCTGGACGCACTCGCTGCCGGGGTCTACGTCGGCGACCCCCGGGTCCTGACCGGCCATCTCGCCTTCGCCACGGCGTACCTGTCGGCGCGCGGGGTGGATGCGGCCTCCCTCGAGACGGTGCTGGGGACGCTCGTCGACGAGTTGGGCGACTCGGCGCTGATCCTCCGCCACGTCGTGGCCGGACAGCGGTGGCTGGCCGGGGAGGCCGGCCACACCGACCACTGACGCGGAGGTTGCCCGCCCGGGGGTGACGGGTTCCGGAGCCGGCGGAGAACTGCCGTGTCAGAGCTCGGAGTTGATGATCGCCTCGACCAGCACCTCGCCGTCCGCCGTGAGCCTGATCTGCTTCGCGCCGTCGTCCACGACGGCAAGGCCGCGCTCCTCCAGCGACCGGAAGCGGCCCAGCCACGGTTCGTCGAAGAGGGAGCGTCCGGGGAAGCGCTGCTGGTGGAGCTGGTCGTCGAGCGGGCGCAGGGTCGACAGGGCCATCTTGACCGCCCTGGCCTCCTGGGCCTCCTCGGAGAACCGCGTCGCCGAACCCAGCGGAACGCGGCCCGCCTCGACGGCCTCGGAGTACAGCTTCCAGTTGACGTCGGTGATCGCTTCCGAGGTCCGGCAGCTGGAGCTGCCTCCCAGCCCGATCGCGACCTCCGCCTCCTGCTTGTCCTGGTCGACCATGATGGCCTTCCACTTCTCAGGGCCGAGGCCGTCCCGCGCGAAGTACATGGTCGGATGCTCGCGGTACCCGCTGCGCACCAGGCCCTCGGTGAGCACCTCACGCATCTGGTACTGCTCGCCGAGCGTCGGCCAGCGATGCCCCTTCTTGACCAACTTGGCGCGGTAGTCGGGCAGTTGCCAGGCTGCGGGCTTCTCCCCCGCGACCCCCGTCCTCGTGTCGCTGTAGTCCGCCAGATGAAGCTTCGTGCAGACGACGGCCGTCAGCTCGTTCTCCAGGACGATGTCGAGGTCACGGCGCACGCTGTCGACCGTCTGGTCGAGCAGCCCGTACATGAGGTCGACACTGATCCACTCGAATCCGATGCGCTGGGCGTTGCGTACGAAGTCCACGCACATCTGCGCCGTGTGCTCGCGTCCGCACTGCTCGAGCACAGGGTCGTCGAAGGACTGCACGCCGCTGCTCAGTTTGGTGCAGCCCAGCTCCGCCAGGAGTTCCAGCTTCGCGGGCGTGAAGGTGCTGGGGTCGCCCTCGAAGCGGATCGCCGTGTCCGGGGTGAAGTTGAAGTTCTCGCGGTAGAAGTCGAGCAGCCGGCGGATGGCGTCAGGGGGCAGCAGCGAGGGGGTGCCCCCGAAGACGTTGAACTCGCCGACGGGTGCGGAGGCCAGGTTCGGCACGTCGCGCAGCCACAGTTCGGCCTCGCGGATGTTCCAGTCGACCCACTGGGTCGCCTTGCTGTCGGCGACCTCCGGTGATCCCTTGACCAGGACGACCGGGTACTGGCAGAAGCGGCAACGGTAGGCGCAGGTGGGGATGTAGGACCACAGGTGGATCGGTGCGGTGGCGGCGAGCTGGCGGTCGAGGTCGGAGAGGAAGTCGGCCGGGGGGTAGTCCGGGATGTTGCCGGGGAAGACGTGCGCGCCGAACGGGTCCTCGGTCACGTACTCGACGAGATGACGGTTGGCGGGGTCCGTCAGGGTCTCCAGCACCACCGGTACGGGGTGGCCGGGGTCGGTCGCGCGCAGTGAGGCGATCGACTGCTCGTACGTCTGCTTGTGGCCGATGTCCATCAGAACACCCCTCCGTTCCCGAAGTAGTTGTGTGCCTCTCCGGATTCACGGTCCTCGCAGAAGTACCTGACGAACTCGGTGAAACGCTCCGGCGGGACGTCCTGGAGGCAGGGGGGCAGCGGCGGCGGGTGGCCGATGTCCTCACCTACGGTGGCGCGCAGCCGGGCGAAGATCTCGTCTGCGAACTCGAAGTAGAGGCGGTAGGACGGGGTCTTGTAGGAGTGGATGGGGGTGAAGTCGACGACCCTCATCTCGTCCTTGATCTCAGCGATCCGGCGCCCGAGCCGCTCGGCGAGGGAGGGCCCGAAGAACTCGGCCACGGCGTCGTCGTCGAGCAGGGACGGGGTCAGCAGCACCGGCAGGATCGTGTTCTTCGGCGTGAAGTCCTTGATGGAGAACTCCCATGCCTGCAGGGCCTCTTCCTCGGTGAGATCGCCCTCGCGGTCCACTGCGGTCTCGGGCACCCGGATGTCGCGCATGACGATGATCCCGTCGGATCCGTAGGCGCGGCCGGTGATGACCTCGTCGATGGCGTGGTTCACGCGCCGGGGGTTGATCTCCACGCGGGAGCCGGGCACATAGGCGATGTCCTCACCCGAGCCGCGCACCCTGATCCCGAAGTCCCAGTCGTCGGACAGGTGGTTGACGAACCGCCCCTCCTGGAGCTGGTAGAAGACCTCGACGCCGCCGACCTTGTCGTACGCGCCTCTCTCGACGGCGAAGCCCTTGCCGTCCGGGAAGCCGCCGAACAGCGCGAACGTCACGGCGCGGCAGCGCAGCGTGCGCTGGATGGCGTCCCACAGCCGCGGCCGCCGGGTGAAGTGCTCGGGCGCGTAGTAGTAGTCGCAGACTCCGATGGCCGCCTTGCCCGACTCCATCGCGGTCAGCAGCTCCCACAGCCAGTGCTCGTCCACCCGGCAGTCGGCGTCGGCCGAGACGAGGTAGAACCGCTTCTCGGCGTCGGAGGGCCCGCGACGCGCGCTGCGCTGGGAAGCGAAGTCCATGCCGGTCTTCCGTGCGCAGGCCACGCCCTGTTCGGGCTCCGGTACGACGTGGACGGCGAGGTCGGGGTGGTCGGCGGCGAAGCGGCGTGCGATCTTCACGGTCTCGTCGGTGGAGTTGTTGTCCACCAGCACCACTTCGTACAGCGACTTGTCCAACGGGCCGTTCTCCCCGCGCTGTTCGTAGAGGGAGCGCAGCACGGCGGGCAGGTTGTCCGCCTCGTTGTAGACGGGGAGCACGACGCTCATGCGGGTGCGCTCGCCCATGGGGGTCAGGAACAGCTCGGCAAGCAACTCGCCCGCGCGGTCGGCACCGAAGTGCCGCTTGCCGAGCCGGTGGTTGTATTCCGCCATCTCCTCGCGCTTCCTTTCGTCCAGGATCAGCTCGGCCACGCTGTCCACGAAGGACTGCGTGGGCAGGTCGCCGGTGGTGAGTTCCATGACGGGGGCGCGGAACCCCTTGTCCCCGTACACCGTGTCGTACAGCTGGTAGCGGGTGGTCAGATACGGGACGCGCGAGGCGATGGCCTCGCCTATGGGGTTCCCGTAGCTCTCGTAGTCGTAGGAGGTCAGGAACGAGACGAGGTCGGCGTGGGCGAGGAGGTCGCGTACGGAGTACCCGCGCCCGCTGGCGGATCCGATGTCGGCCTCGTGCGGGGCGAGCCAGCCGCCGAAGACGACTCTGTCCCGCACGCCCAGCGACTCGGCGAGGTGGAGCAACTCGGCGTGCTCGTCCGGGGATTCGGCCGTGTCACCGGCGATGAAGAGGTGGACGTCCGCGCGGTCCGCGAGAGCCGCCACGAGGTGGATCTCCCGGTCGATGCGCTTCTGCGGGATGATCCTCGTGCAGCGTGCGATGAGCGGCGCGTCCTCGGGGATTCCGTGGTCACGGCGGAATGCGGAGTTGCGCCGGTCGGCCACGGCGGGCGTGTGGGTGAAGGTGTTCGGCAGGACGTCGATGTTCTCGAGGCCGGGTACCCATTCGAGGGTCTTGTCCCGGGCCTCCTCGTGCAGCGCGATGTAGTGGATGTGCGGGGAATTCACCGGCGCCACCGTGCGCGGGTACGGGAAGTCGCCGTACTTCTTGATCCCCGGCTCGCTCTGCCACATGAGGTCGTGGTCGCGCCACAGCACATAGCGGCCGAGCCGGTGGCGTCTGCCGTAACGCTCGATGGCCGAGTAGAGCGCTCTGGTGTACACGATGTTCTCGGGAAGCGTGCCGTTCTCCACCATCACGAAGGAGACGTCGAGCCTCTCCCAGGTCTCGACGATCCGTTCGCCGATCATCTCGGCCGCGGCGTCCATCCGGGGCAGCAGATGCTCCCCGGCGCCCTCCTGGATGTACTCGCGCAGAACGGCCGAGACCAACTGCTGGTCGTAGCCGGGGATTTCGTCGATGCCGTCGATCCGGTCGAGGCGGACCCAGCCGGGAAGCAGCGATCCTTCGTCCTGGTAGGGGCGGAAGAACGCGTTCTTGTCCGCCTTCACGTCATAGCCGAGGTCGAGATGGACCCGGTACCCCTGCTCCCGGAAAAGGCGCGCTGTCTTGACGAACTCGACCACCAAACCGGAAATCGGCGTGGCATCGAAAGATATTCCCCACAAAACGGTCATGGAACTCCGACACTCCTGCCGTCGCCTGCCGGTCTGCCTGAGGGTCTGCCCGTCACCGGAGCGTCGCTAACGAACTCCGTTCGTCTCGGCGCCCCAACACTCGGCGATGCAGGGGGAAATGAGCGTCCGTCAGCACAATCGCCCGTCGCCCTGGCGGTGTTGCCAATAGCCTGACCGCTCGCGGAGTCCCGAGAGAGGTGCACGAGTGGTTTCCCAACGCACCGCGGTGGCCGTGGTGTTCGTCGTGAACGGCGGTCTCTACGGTGCGTGGGCCGCCCGCGTGCCCGCTCTGGCGTCACAGGTCGGCGCTGAACCGGCGGGAATCGGGCTCGCGTTGCTCGGTCCTAGCATCGCCATGATCGTTACGGCGCCGCTGGCGGCCCGTGCCTGCGCCGCGTGGGGAGCCCGGTTCGTCATCATGGCCGCACTCGCCGGTGCGTGCCTGGTGCTTCCGCTGCTGGGCCTGGCGGGCTCCGTGCTGACGCTCGGGCTGGCGCTGGCCGGGCTCGGCGCCCTCATGGGGTCGGTCGACGTGGCGATGAACGTCGCCGCCGTGGCCGTGGTGCGGGATCTGGACCGGCCCCTGATGCCGTTCTTCCACGCGGGGTTCAGCATCGGAGGGCTGCTCGGATCGCTTGGCGCCGGCCTGGCAGCCGCGATGTCGGTGCTGCCCGCCCGGCACTTCTGCTTCGTCTCGGCAGCCGGGCTGCTGGCGCTGCTGGTCGCCTGGCGATCGGTGCCCGGCGAACGCCCGGAGCCGGAGCAGCGTGCGGCGGGCAGGTTCCGGGACGTCGTCTTCCGCAGGCGGCTGTGGCTGCTGGCGGTCGTGGCCCTGTGCGCAGCGGTCGCCGAGGGTACGTGCGCCGAGTGGTCGGCGCTCTTCCTGGTGCGCGAACGCGAGGTGACCGAATCGGTCGCGGCCACCGCCTACTCGGTCTTCTCGGTGACGATGGCGCTGACCAGGCTGCATTCGATCAATACCGGGTCGTCCAGGCGCACCTGGTCCGG
>NZ_JACBXA010000272.1 GCF_013870515.1 Streptomyces albidus (ex Kaewkla and Franco 2022)
GGCGGGGGTGCCGGGCGGGCGTTCACGCGGGGACGCCGACGCGGCGGCGGCGAACTGTCCATTGCCGCCGCCGCGTTCACAGCCCGTACGCTCCCGGGCGCCTCGGTCCTCAGATGCCCAGGTTCGCCTCGTACGCGCGGGCGACGGACTCCTTCTCGCCCTCCGCCTCCACGCGGGCCACGCGCTGGCGCCCCGAGGTGTAGAGCACGAGTTCGTTGGGCTCACCGCTCACCGTCACCACCGGTGTGCCCTTGCGGGCGACGGCGGTCTGGCCGTTCGGCCGGCGCATCACCAGCCCGACCGGCGACTTGCGGCCGAAGATGCGGGCCGAGCTCTCCAGCCGCTTCCACAGGGCGTCCTGGAAGACCGAGTCCAGCTCGCGCGGCGTCCAGTCCGGGGTGGCGCGGCGGATGTCCTCGGCGTGGATGTAGAACTCGATGGTGTTCGCAGCCTCGTCGACCTGCTTGAGGGCGTACGGCGACATGCGGGGCGGCCCGGTGCGGATGAGCTGGATCAGCTCCTCGTACGGCTTGGCCGTGAACTCGGCCTGCACCCGCTCCAGTCGGGCCGCGAGCGGCTTGAGCAGGATCCCGCCCGCTGCGTCCGCCCGGCGCTCGCGCACCACCACGTGCGCGGCCAGGTCGCGGGTCTTCCATTCCCCGCAAAGGGTCGGAGCTTCCGGGCCTGCGCTCTCCAACAGATCCGCCAGGATGAGACGTTCACGCTTGGCATGGGTCGACATGCGGCCAAGGGTACGGCGGGTCGCCCGGCGCAGCGTTGATTTCCCCCGGCGCGCGCGAGCCCGGCGAGGAGCACCGCCACCTCGGCGCCAGGCGATCCCTACTGGCGGCTGCGTTCGAAGAACTCCTCCGCCGTCGTCATGAAGGCCCTGGTGACCGAGACCGCACGGCGGTCGCGCAGGCACACCGCGAACGCCTCGGTGAAGACGTCGGCGTCGAGGATGCGCAGCATCCGGGTGCGGCGGTCCGGCACGTACTCGACGTCCGTGGTGATGCCGAGGCCGAAGCCCGCCACGACCGCTTCCCGTACCCCTTCGCGGCAGACCTCCAGCGTGACCCGGGGGACGATGCCGTGTTCCTGCAGCGCCCGCTCCAGCATGAGCCGAGAGGTCGAGCCGATCTCACGCAACACCAGTGCCTCGTCCGCGAGTTCGGCGAGCTCGACGCCTTGGCGGCCCGCCCACGGATGGTCGTCGCGGCAGAAGAGCACCACGTCCTGACGGCTGTACGGCAGCGCGTGGAGCCGGGAGTCGAGGGCCGTCTGGCCGACGATGCCGACGTCTATCTCCTGGTCGACGAGCTTGCGGATGATGGTGGCCGAGTTGTCCAGCAGGAGCGTCATGGTCACGCTCGGGTGCGCCTTGTTGAAGGCCGACAGCAGCCGCATCACGAAGTACGGTGCCACGCCCCCCACTCGGAGCTCGCCGCGCAGCGTGCAGCCGGCGGAGTTCAGCAGCTCCACCGCTTCACCTTCGAGGGCGAAGAGCTGCTTGGTGATGGTGAAGAGGGACTCGCCGAGTTCGGAGAGCCGTATGCCGCGCGGGGTGCGGCGGACCAGCTCCACGCCGTAGTGGGCCTCCAGCTGGCGCAGCTGGATCGTCACCGTCGGCTGGCTCACGTGCAGAAGCGAGGCCGCCGCCGTGATGCTTCCCGCGACGGCCACCGCGTGGAAGGAGCGCAGCTGGTTGAAGCTCACGTACGGCAGGGCGTTCGGCCGCGTGGGCGTTCCGCGAAGAGCGGGCTTCGGCCTGCTCGTACCCTCGTCGGCCACGGTGTCGCTCACAGCGTCGGACACGGCCTCGGACACAGCTCCGTCACCCCTACTCCGAGACTCGGGCCCAGACCCGGCCATCCTCGACCCGCGCCCGATACACCCGCAAGGGGGTCGTCAGCGGGGGGCTCATGGGCTTTCCCGTGGGCACGTGGAAGACGCCCTGGTGGCGCGGGCACTCGATCGTGTCGTCCTGTACGTAGCCTTCGGACAGTGACGCCTGCTGATGCGTGCAGCAGTCGTCGGTGACGTAGTAGGCGCCGCCGATGTTGAAGACGGCCAGGGTCCGCCCGCCCACCTTCACGCCTATGACGTCGTCCTCCTCGACTTCCCAGGTCTCGGCCAGGGCACGCCAGTCGCTCTCGTCGCGGTCGGCCATGTCGCTCCTCGTCTGCTTCTTCGGCGTACTGCCGCGTGAGCGGCGCCGGCGGTCAACTGCTGCCTCCGGCACCGCTCATGGCGCTCGGTGCGGGATCGCTGTAGCGCTGCACCAGGGCGTGGTGGCGCTTCATGCTCGGCTTGAGGTCTTCGTAGAGCTGCGACCAGAGCCCGAAGAAGTCGACGTACATCTCGTGCAGTTCAGGGTCGGGCTCGACGACGTGGCGTATCGGGGCCAGGTCCTTCATCGGCTCGCGCATGCCGGCGTAGAGGCCGGCTCCGGTGGCGGCGACCACCGCGTCACCGAGCGGAGCGGCCTCGTCGACGTCCGGGATGAGCAGGCGCCGGTTGGTGACGTTGGCAGTGATCTGGTTCCACAGCGGGCTCTTGGTGGGGCCGCCGTTGAGCACCAGTTCGGGGAAGACCGCTCCGCCGTCCTCAGCGATGCGGACATTGGAGTAGAGGTCGTAGGCGACGCCCTCGATCAGGGCCCTGATGACGTGGGCGCGGCTGGTGAACGGCTGCATCCCGAAGAAGACGCCGCACGCGTTCTCGTCCCAGCGCGGCGAGAGCGAGTTGCCGAGGTACGGCAGGTACAGCAGGCCGTCGGCGCCCGCAGTGATCTGCTCGGCCTGCGCGGTGACGAGGTCGAAGACGTTGCGGCCCATACGCGCGGCCAGCGCGCTCTCCGGGTCGGCGAACTTGTCGCGGAACCACTTCAGGGACGCGCCGGTGAAGGCCATCGGAGCGTCGAACAGCGTCATGCCGTCCAGCACGTGCGGCCACTTGAGGATGCGGTACTCCTCGGGGAGTTCCTCGCGCGGTACGAGGACGCCGAGGTTGGAGCCGGTGCCCATCGAGTAGTACGCCTGCCCGGCCTCGACGGCTCCGGCTCCGAGGGCGGCGGCGCCGATGTCGGTGCCCCCGGCCACGACCGCCGTGCCCTCACGCAGCCCCGTCTCCCGCGCGGCATGAGAGGTGACGGTGCCGATGACCGTGTCCGAGGTGTGGATGTCGGGATAGATGCCGGGCGGCAGGCCGAGCGCCTCGGTGAGTGAGTGGTCCCAGCGGGAGTGCCGGTGTTCGTAGGGGTAGAAGAGGCCGGCGTCGCCGTGGTTCATCGCGTACTCGCCCGTCAGCCGCATCGTGCAGTAGCCGGCGGGGGAGAGCAGCTTGTGGATCGAGTCGAAGACCTCGGGTTCGTGCCGGCGCAGCCACATCGCCTTCGGCTCGATGAACCACGAGGCGACACGGTTGCCGTTGACGGCCTTGATCCGCTCCTCGCCGACCAGTTCGCGGATCTCCTCGCATTCGCGCTGGGCGCGGCTGTCCATCCAGATCATCGCCCGGCGCAGCGGCCTGCCGTCGCGGTCCACCGGGAGGGTCACGCCCACCAGGCCGGAGACCGACACCCCGGCGATGGCGGACGCGGGGCCCGGGCACTGCTCCACGCAGCGGGCTATGCAGTAGGTGACCGCCCGCCAGTAGTCGTCGGGCTCCTGCTCGGCCCAGCCGGGGTGGGGGTGGTGCAGCGGGTGCTCCGCGGCGGCGGAGGCGACGACCTTCCCGGTGGAGGTGTCGAGGATGCACGCCTTGACGTTGGTGGTGCCGATGTCGATGCCGAGCGAAAGGTGTCCGGACAACGGATGCTCCCTTGCATCACGGTGTTCAGGGATGTGGAGGCGAGCCGTCAGCCGGTCGCGGCTGCCGAGGTGCTGGTCGGCACCGTCGATCCGGATCCCTTACCGAGGTTGGCGACGATGTCGCGGTGGGCCTGCACGTAACCCCTGCTCACGACGTACTCCCGCTTCTCCGGGGCGCCGGGCAGGGCCTCGTGCAGCTGCCGGAGGTTGTGGAAGGGGACGGACGGCGCCATGTGGTGCTCCGCGTGGTACGGCATGTTCCAGTACAGGAAGCGCACGACCGGATTGGTCAGCGTGGTCCGCGTGTTGGTCAGCGGATCCGCTCCTTCCGACATGCCGGTGTGCTCCGCCATGCGTACGAGCCGAAGGGCGGGCTCGGCGATGAGCCGGGGGAACAGCCAGTAGGCGAGCAGCCCCGGCCACCACCCGGTGACGACGCTGAGGGCACCGACGAGCGCGTATAAGGCCACCATCAGACGCGCCTCCCGGATCACACGCGGACGCTCGGATTCCGGAAGGAAGGACTTCTCGCGGTCGTTGAAGCGTCCGGTGAATCCCCGGTACAGGGTGCCGACGACTTTGGGCCAGAATTCCATCCCGAAAACCTCGCCCAGATACCCGGAAATTCCCTCGGGCATCGGAACCTGGTCGGGGTCACGCTCCGGATCCTGTGTGTAGGAATGGTGAGCAGTGTGGCGGTATCGGAAATACAGAGCGGGGCGCATCATGACCGTGCCGCAGAAAGTCGCCACCGCTCTGTTCATCCACCGGGTGCGGAACGCCGTTCCGTGAGTGCACTCATGCATGGGTGCGAAGAGGAACACCACCACGATCCCCTGGGCGAACATGGCAGGGACCATCCACCAAGTCGCCCAGCCCCGCCCGATCAGGATCGTGGTGGCGGCACCGACGGCCACGTGACCAGCCATGTACCGCATGGCCGGACCATTCCGTCGCCGTTGCAACCTCTTGAGTTCTTTGCGCGGCAGCGGGGGCCTGTGAGGCTTCGCCCACGGATCGGCCTCGTCCGGCATCGGTGCCATCGAGTGCATCCCCTCTCCGCCTTGCGCGAACTCCACGCAATACAATGGGTGATGCCGGATCCGGTGTCGAATAGAAAAAACAAAGAAACGCCATAGATTTTTTCTATGGCGAATCCCCGTAACAGAAGGCCGTACGGCTCCGGACGAATCCAGGGGAAGTGCGGCGGGAATTCGACGGACCGTCACCTTGCGTCGAGGATTCCCCGGCATCGGCGAATCGCGGCGCGCGCCACGCCCCGGTCCCGCGCCCCTCCCGCGGGGCCGGTGAGGTGGCCGTGAGGAGGACGGGAGCGAGTGCGCGAGAATGGGTCCCATGCCCGCACGATCCTCCGCGACCTCGCTCGACCCCGCCGTCGCCGCACGCCTCAAGCGCAACGCCGACGGCCTGTTCCCCGCCATCGCCCAGCAGCACGACACCGGTGAGGTGCTGATGCTCGGCTGGATGGACGACGAGGCGCTGCACCGCACCCTGACCACCGGCCGCGCCACCTACTTCAGCCGCAGCCGCCAGGAGTACTGGGCCAAGGGCGACACCTCCGGCCACGTCCAGCACGTACGCTCCGTGGCGCTCGACTGCGACGGCGACACCGTGCTGGTCAAGGTCGACCAGGTCGGCGGCGCCTGTCACACAGGCGACCGCACCTGCTTCGACGCCGACGAACTCCCTCTCCCCGCGCCTTCGGCGGGGGGAGAATCCCCGGACGGGCCGCACACCGATGACCGGTGACGCCCAGTAAGGTCACCGACCATGACGACCCCGGACCTCGACACCTTCCGTACGCTCGCGAAGGACCGCCGCGTCATCCCTGTGACCCGGCGCCTGCTCGTCGACGGCGACACCCCCATCGCCCTCTACCGCAAGCTCGCCGCGGAACGCCCCGGCACCTTCCTTCTGGAGTCGGCGGAGAACGGACGCACCTGGTCGCGCTACTCCTTCATCGGGGTACGCAGCGCCGCGACCCTCACCGTGCGCGACGGCTCGGCCCACTGGCTGGGCACCCCGCCCGTCGGGGTCCCCGCCGAGGGCGACCCGCTCCGGGCCCTGCGCGAGACGGTCGAGGCCCTGCACACGCCGCGTGACCTCCACGAGGACTCCGACCTGCCCCCCTTCACCGGCGGCATGGTCGGCTACCTCGGCTACGACATCGTGCGGCGCCTGGAGAAGGTGGGCGACAGCGACACCACGGAAGACGACCTGGGCCTGCCCGAGCTGACGATGATGCTCGCCTCCGACCTGGCCGTGCTCGACCACCGCGACGGCACGGTGATGCTGATCGCCAACGCCATCAACCACAACGACCTCGACACGGGTGTGGACAAGGCGTACGCCGACGCGGTGGCACGGCTGGACACGATGACCGCGGATCTGGCCCGTCCCGCGCCCGCGACCCCCGCCGCGCTGCCGCCCTCCGAACTGCCGGAGTTCACCGCCCGCTCGGGCGGAGCCACCTACCAGTCGTGGGTGGAGGACATCAAGGAACGCATCCGCGCGGGCGAAGCCTTCCAGGTCGTGCCCTCGCAGCGCTTCGAGACGCCCTGCAAGGCCGGCGCGCTCGACGTCTACCGCGTCCTGCGGGCGACCAACCCCAGCCCGTACATGTACCTCTTCCGCTTCGGCGACGGCTCCGGTTCCGCCCCCGGTTTCGACGTGGTCGGGTCGAGCCCGGAGGCCCTGGTCAAGGTCGAGGACGGGCACGCCATGCTGCATCCCATCGCGGGCACACGTCCGCGCGGGCAGACCCCGCAGCAGGACAACGCACTCGCCGACGAGCTGCTGGCCGACCCCAAGGAGCGGGCGGAGCACCTGATGCTGGTCGACCTCGGCCGCAACGACCTGGGAAGGGTCTGCGAGCCCGGCAGCGTCGAGGTCGTCGACTTCATGTCCATCGAGCGCTACAGCCACGTCATGCACATCGTCTCGACGGTGACGGGCCGCCTGGCCGGGGACCGCACCGCCTTCGACGCGCTGACCGCCTGCTTCCCCGCCGGCACGCTCTCGGGTGCGCCCAAGCCGCGCGCCCTGCAGATCATCGAGGAGCTGGAGCCGACGCGGCGCGGCGTCTACGGCGGATGTGTCGGGTATCTCGACTTCGCCGGCGACGCCGACATGGCGATCGCGATCCGCACCGCCCTGCTCCGCGGGGACACGGCATACGTGCAGGCCGGCGCCGGTGTCGTCGCCGACTCCGACCCCGCCGCGGAGGACACCGAGTGCCGCAACAAGGCGGCGGCCGTGCTCAGGGCGGTCCGTACGGCCGAGAAGCTCGGCGGTAGCGTGGACGCGTGACTTCAGTACCACCGGCACGCTCTTCGGGCTCCTCGCAGGACGACTCGCAGGACAAGCAGACCAAGGACACCCG
>NZ_JACBXA010000273.1 GCF_013870515.1 Streptomyces albidus (ex Kaewkla and Franco 2022)
CGGGAGCCGCAGCCCGAGCTTGAGGCCGAGCCCGAGCCCGAGGTGCACGCGCCACAACCGCTGCCCGCTCCCTCGGCGTCCGGCCTCGAGACGTCCGCCGCGAAGCCGGAGCAGGCCGAGGCCCAGGAGCCCGCCGCGGAAGCCGTGCCCGTCGCCGACCCCGCGCAGGGCGAGGACGAGGCGGACGAGGTACTGGCGTGGCTGCGCGGGACCCTCGCCGAACTGCTCTACGCCGAGCATGTCGCCGCCGACGCCGACTACTTCTCCATCGGCGGCAACTCCGTCATCGCGCTGCAGCTCATCGAGCGAGTGATCACGCGCTACAGCGCGTCGCTCAAGCTGGTGGACATCTACACCCACCCCTGTGTCGCGGATCTGGCCCGCGCCATCACCGAGCGCATGCCCGGGACACCGGGGGAGGCCGGGCAGCAGCAGGGGACGCCGGAGCGGAGCACCGGAGAGGCGGAGACCTCCTCCGGGGACGTGCACCCGTTGCCGCCGATCCGTCCCGGACAGGAGCCCACGCTCTCCTACGGGCAGGAACGCATGTGGTTCCACCACCAGTTGGACCCGAGCACCACGCTCTACAACCTGCCGGGCGCCTCCCGGCTCAGCGGCGAACCCGACCTGGAAGCGCTGCGGCTGGCCTGGGAGGACCTCGCCCAGCGGCAGCAGGCCCTGCGTTCGAACTTCGCCGAGGTCGACGGCAGGCCGCAGCTCGTCATACGTCCTGAACTCGGGGACTTCTTCCGCGTCCTGGACGTCTCCGGCGAGGCGGACCCGGAGAGCGCGGCCCGAGCGGCCGTGCAGGCGGAGACGCACTGGGTCTTCGACGTGGCCCGCGACTCGCTGGTGCGGGTGACGGTCGTACGCATCGGGCCGGGCGACTACCTCTTCTGCTGGACGATGCACCACGGGGTGAACGACGGCTGGGCGCCGCAGATCCTGATGGGCGAACTCCTCCAGTTCTACGAGGCCCGCTGCGAGGGCCGTGTCCACCGGCCGGAACCGCTGCCCGTGCAGTACAGCGACTACGCCCGCTGGCAGCGCGACCTGCTGGAGGGGTCCCTGCTCGACGGCGAACTCGACTACTGGCGTGAGCAGTTGCTCGATCCGCCCGCGCTGGAGCTGCCCACCGACCGGCCGCGTCCGGCACGCATGGACTACGCGGGCGCGACGATGGGCTTCACCATCCCGGGCGAACTCGTCGAGCGGCTGCGGGCCGTCGGCAGCCGTGAGACCGCCACCTTGTTCATGGTGATCCTCACCGGTCTGAACGTGCTGCTCTCCCGCTGGTCGGGGCAGCGCGACATCGTCGTCGGCACCCCCACCATCGGACGCAGCCGACCCGAACTGTGGGGCGTGCTGGGCTTCTTCAACAACACCATCGCGCTTCGCAACGACCTGTCCGGGGACGCCGGCTTCCGCGAACTGCTGCGCCGCGTCCGCGCGGTGGTGCTGGGCGCGATGGAGCACCAGGAAATCCCGTTCGACAGGGTGGTGCGGGAGGTCGCACCGGACCGCGACCCGAGCCGGAACCCGATCTTCGACGTGATGTACGTCCATCAGACGCTGCCGCCGAACTTCTCCTTCGGCGAGAGCACGTTCAACCCCGGGCGCCCCGGCGGCGAGGAGGACGAGACACCGCTCTTCCCCGGACTTCCCCCGGGTACGGCCAAGTTCGACCTCACCGTCGTCGTCGCGGAGCGGCCGGACGTCGACGACCTCGAAGTCGCCCTGGAGTACAGCACCCAGCTCTTCGACGCCTCCACCGTCGCGGCGATGACCGACTCGCTGCTGGCCCTGCTGTGGGCAGCGACCGAGAACGAGGACCTCGACCACAGGGAGCTGCCCGCCGGCCCGCCCGCCGCCCGGACGCAGAGCAGCGTGCCCGCGGGGGACACCGCCCGTACGGACGTCACCCCCCAACTGGCCGCGCCCGAGCCGGAGTCCGCCCCGGAATCCCGACCGCAGGGCGACGGGGTCTCCGCGTGCCTGAAGCTGCGCGGAGAGGTCGACGCCGAGGCGCTGCGGGCGGCGTTCGACGACCTGACGGAGCGGCATGACGTGCTGCGCACCCGCTTCCCGGTTCCGACGGAAGCGACCCTCTCGCCCTTCGCGCGCGCTCCCAGGACCCCGGCCGCCGGCTTCTTCACCACGGTGGACGTCTCCGGGCGCACCGACCCGGCCGCCGCGGCACGGGACCTGGCCCGGGATCACGGCCGTACGGCGATCGACCCGGTCACGGGATCACCGCTGAGGGCACTGCTGGTGACGACGGGCGTCGCCGAACACGTCCTCGTCGTCACGACGCACCGCGAGGTCTACGACGGGGCCCAGCCCGCGGTCTTCTTCAGCGACCTGTTCTCCTTCTACGGAGCGCACTCGGGCGGAGCCGCACAGGGACCGGCCACGCTTCCGGTCTCCTACAACGACTACGCTCAGTGGCAGCGCAACCTGCGGGCCGACGGCTTGCTTGACGGGCAACTCGCCTACTGGCAAGGCGCATTGAGCGGCTTGAAGGCATTCGAGACCCCGTCCGACAGGCCGCGGCCGATGACCGGCACCCACGAGAGCGCCTCCCACGAGTTCCGCATCCCGGCCTCCCTGGCCTCCGAACTCGCCCGCAACGGCGCGCGGGAGGGCCTGCTGGCGGGCATCGCCGCGCTGCTCTCCCTGCGATCGGGAACGGACGAGGTGGTCATCGGTCTCACCGAGGCGGCCCCCGACCCCGATTCGGCTCCCGACGCGGGCGCCAGGCCACGTCTCGGCGAACTGATCGGCCCGTTCGCCAACCCGCTGGCGCTGCGCATCGACACTGCCGACGATCCCGGCCTGAACACCCTCACCACCCGCGTCCACGACGTGATCGCGGCCGCCGAGGGACACGGGGACGTGCCCTTCCAGGACGTCGTACGGGCCCTTCGGCTGCCCGGACAGCCGGGAAGGGCACCGGTCTTCGACGTCACCTACGCCCACCACCGGCTGCCGCAGACCCTCGGCCGCGAGGCGGGTCTCGAGGTGAGCCCGGTGCGGTGGCCGGGGACTGGCGCAGCGCGGCTGACGATGCCGGTGGACGCCGGAGGCGCGGGCGGCGCAGGCGGGCACGACCTGGCCTGGTCCGTCGTCGAAGGCCCGGAACCGGGCGAACTGAACGTCTGCGTGGACTACCGGACGGAGATGTTCGACGCCGCCACGGTGGCCGCCATGGCCGACGGCCTCGTCACGCTGCTCGGCACGGGATGCCGGGAGCCCGGCGCACCGCTGAGCGAGCTCTGGCTCCCGGGCACCTCGCCGTACGCCGACTGACCTCCCCGACCTCGAGAGCAACGGAAAGAAAGGGACCCCGCGACCGTGGGCGAACGCAAGGACATCGAGCCGGCAGCGCCGGTGGGCGTCGTCGGCGCCGGCACCATGGGGGCCGGCGTGGCCCAGTGCTTCGCACAGGCCGGCCACCCCGTGGTGGTCGTCGACCCCGATGCGCAGGCGCGTCGCGACGGGGCGTCGAGGCTTCGCGCGGGACTGCGCCTGCGGAGTCTGCTGCGGGGGAGACAGACGGCGGGCCGGGCGGGGGAGACGGGGAACTCGCCTGCCGCCGAAGGGACTTCAGGAGCCGGGTCGCCCCCGGATCCGGCGAGCCTCGTGGAGTTCTCGGCGGAGATCTCCGACCTGGCCGGCGCCTCCTTCGTCGTCGAGTGCGCGCGGGAGCGGGTGGCCGTCAAGGAGGAGATCCTGCGTGCCCTGGACGAGGTGTGCCGCCCGGAGACCGTCTTCGCGTCGTGCACCTCAGCCATCCCGATCGCGAGGCTCGGGTCCTTCACCGGCCGGCCCGACCGGGTCGTCGGCACTCACTTCATGAACCCCGCACCGCTCAAGGACGCGGTGGAGGTGGTCCGTTCGCCGCACACGAGCGAGGACACCCTCGCGATCACGCTGGGCGTCCTGGAGCGCCTCGGCAAGAAGCCCGTCGTCGTGGGGGACGGGCCCGGGTTCGTGACCAACCGCGTCCTGATGCTGACCGTCAACGAGGCGGCGACCGTCCTGGAAGCGGGCACCGCCGACGCCGAGACCGTCGACAAGATCTTCCGGGAGTGCTTCGGCCACCCGATGGGCCCGCTGCGCACCGGCGACCTCATCGGACTCGACACCATCGTCGACACCCTCGACGTCCTGCGCGAGCACACCGGCGACGAACGCTTCCGGCCCTGCGACCTGCTTCAGAAGCTCGTCGCGGACGGCAAGGTCGGCCACAAGGCCGGCATCGGTTTCCACCACCATCCCAAGAGCCCGCTCGTCCCACGGGGAGACACCAGTCATGGCTGACCACCACACTGCGCGCATCCCGATGTCCGCCGCCGGCCGGGAGGTCTGGCGAGAGGCGGCGTCCGGCCGCAGGACGCAGGGCCCGTACGTCGCCGAAGTCGTCGAGATCCGCGGTCCGTTGGACACCTCGCTCTTCGAGGACGCGGTGCGTGTCGTCACCGCCGAGAGCGAGGCGCTCCGCCTCGGTTTCGGGGACGCGCACGGCGAGGACGCGCCGCACCTGGAGGCGTCCGGCGAGTTCCCGCTCCGGCACGTGGACCTCAGCGACGAGCCCGACCCCCGCGCGGCCGCGGAGGAGTGGGAACGCGGGGAGCTTGAGCGGCCGTCGCAGGACGCGGCGTCCGCACAGGCGCTGATCCGGCTCTCCGCGGACCGCTTCCGCTGGTTCCACCGCCACCACCTCTCGGTGCTCGACGGCTTCGGCTGCGCGCTGGTCACCCGTCGCGTCGCCGAGGTGTACACGGGGCGGAGCGAGGGCTGGCCGCACGAGGACGGCAAGCTCGTCCCGCTGTCGCTCCTGGAGACCGAGGAGTCGGAGTACCGCGTCTCCGACGAGCACCGCACGGACCGGGAGTTCTGGCTGAAGCGGTACGCCGACCGGCCCGAGCCGCTCTCACTCGCCACCGGCGCTCCCTCGGACCCGCACTCGCAGGAGCCCGCGCGTTCGCAGACGGCCGCGCTCCCCGCCGAGTTGAGCGCACAGGTGCGCGCGGTCACCCGGCACACCGGGACCGACCCCGGCCCGGTGCTGCTGGCAGCCGTCGCCGCGTACGTCCACCGGGTGACCGGAGGCACGGACGTGGTGCTGGGCCTGCCCGTCGACGGCCGCACGAGCCGGGCGTCACGGCGCGTCCCGGCCGCCGCCGAGGACGTCGCCGCGCTGCGTGTGACCGTCCGGTCCGGCAGCGGTTTCACCCATCTCGTCCGGAAGGTGGCGCACGAGAGCCGAAGGGTGCGGCGCCATCAGCGGTTCCGGCACGAGGAGTTGCGCCGCGAACTCGGCGACGGAGAGTCCCGCGAACCCGGGTCGAGCGCCTCGCACCCCGACCTGTACGGGCCTGTCGTCGACGTCCGTACCAACACCCACGAGGTCCGCTTCGGCGACCACCCGGCGGCGGTCCGCCGGGTCGGCGCGGACGACCCCGTGGATCTGCGCGTCGTCATCGACGAGGACCCTGCCGGCCGAACGCTGCGGATCACCTTCACCGGCGCCGCCGACCGCTACACCGCCGCCGAACTCGACGCGCACAGCGAACGGTTCCGGCGTCTGCTGGCCGGGGCCGTGACCTCTCCGGACCGTCCGGTCGGGGCGTTCGACCTGCTGGGTGCCGACGAGCGGCGGAAGGTCCTCTCCTGGTCGCGCGGGACGGGCGAGCCCAGGCCGCCCGCTTCCACGCTGCCCGAACTGCTCGACGCCTCCGTGGCACGGCACCCCGACGCCGTCGCCGTCGAGGACGGTGGGCAGAGCCTGACCTACCGCCAACTGGACGAGCGGGCCAACAGGTTGGCCCGCCTGCTCGTCGCCCGTGGCGCCGGCCCCGAGCGCGTGGTCGGCCTGATGCTGCCGAGGTCGGCCGAGACCGTCGTCGCGATGCTCGCCGTACTCAAGGCCGGTGCCGCGTACCTGCCGCTGGACCCGGGCTACCCGGCTGAGCGCCTGCGCTTCATGGTCCGCGACGCGCGCCCTTCCTGCGTGCTGACGGACACCGCCGGTGCGGACCGGGGTGTCGCCGGAGCCGGTGCCGTCGTCCTTGACGCCGCGGGGACCGCGGAGGAGCTGGGCCACCTGTCCCCGGCCCCGCTCACCGACGCGGACCGGGCCGTACGGCTCTCCCCTTCCCACCCCGCCTACGTCATCTACACGTCCGGGTCCAGCGGCACCCCCAAGGGCGTCGTCGTCCCCCACAGCAACGTCCTCGCCCTGATCGCCTGGGCGCGCGAGGAGTTCGGTCCGGAGAGCCTGGCCCACACGCTGGCCGCCACCTCGTTCAGCTTCGACGTCTCGGTCGCGGAGATCTTCCCCGCGCTCGCGGCCGGCGGACGTGTCGAGGTGGTCAGGGACCTGCTGTCGCTGATGGACGGCGACCCGCCGCGCTGGTCCGGCGGGCTCGTGTGCGCGATCCCGTCGGTCCTGGCCAAGCTCACCGAGTACGGCGACCTCGACCTGTCGGCCACGACGCTGTCGATGGCGGGGGAGGCGCTTCCCGCCGCGCTCACCGAACGCGTGCGCAGGACGATGCGCGGCACGAGGCTCCTGAACGTCTACGGGCCCACCGAGGCCACCGTGTACGCGACGGCATGGGCGGACGACTCGTCGGAGGCTGCGACTGCGGCCCCGCCCATCGGCCGCCCCCTGAGCCACGTGCGCACCTACGTCCTGGACGGAGCGCTCCAGCCGGTGGAGCCCGGACGGCCCGGCGAGCTCTACCTCGCCGGCGCCGGACTGGCCCGTGGCTATCTGCGCAGGCCCGGCCTGAGCGCGGACCGCTTCGTGGCGGACCCGTTCGGGGCGCCCGGTGAGCGCATGTACCGCACCGGCGACCTCGTGCGCTGGCGCGAGGACGGGCAGCTCGACTTCCTCGGCCGCATCGACGATCAGGTCAAGTTCCGTGGTTTCCGTATCGAGTTGGGCGAGGTGGAGTCCGTACTCGCCCGGCACACCGACGTCTCCGAGGCGGTCTGCGCGGTACGGCGCGACAAGCACGGCGAGCCCAGGCTCGTCGCCCACGTGGTGCCCGCGGCGGGCGGGAGCACGAGCCCCGAGGCGCTGCGCGAATGGCTGACCGAGCGGCTTCCCGCTTACCTGGTTCCGGGGCTCGTCACGATGGTGGACGAGCTGCCGCGTACACCCAGCGGCAAGCTCGACCGCGACGCCTTGCCGGA
>NZ_JACBXA010000274.1 GCF_013870515.1 Streptomyces albidus (ex Kaewkla and Franco 2022)
CGGGCCGGGGTGAGTGCGCTTCTGCGTCGTGCGTCATGGTCGGGCCGCCTCGCTCGGTGGGGGAATCGTGCGGAGAGCAGCAAAGTAGCGAGGCCGACTCGGACAATTCCCTTGTTGCGGGCGGGAGTTCGGGACTTTAGGCCGCCCTTAAGCCAGGGCAATGCCGGGGTTAGGGATGGACGCGCGAAAGCCGCCCGAAGGGGCGTCCCGAAGGTCCTCGCGAAGACCGGCACGAAGACCGGTTCGGTCTCAAGTCGCGCGCCTCATCGGGTACTTGAGGCGACGCTCGGCACGCCGCCTCACACGCTTGCGCTCGACGCCCTCCCCGCCGTCGAGCGTCAGCCACACCCGTACCTCGGTCCCCCCGAGCACCGAGGGGCCGACGCGTACGTCACCGCCCGTCGCCTCGGCCACCCTGCGCACGATGTCCAGGCCGAGCCCCGTCGAGCCGGGCCTTCCGTCACCGTGGCCGCGGCGCAGCGCGGCAGCCGGATCGGCTATGCCGGGGCCCGCGTCGGAGACGAGCACGATCACGGAATTGCTCGCGGTCCCTCCGCGGTGCACGTCGACGGAGAAGGCGGTGCCCACGGGGGTGTGGCGGAAGACGTTGCCGAGCATCGCGTCCAGCGCGGCGACGAGTTCGCCACGTGCCACCGGCACCCGTACCGGACGCTCCACGCCGGCGAGCCGCGCCTCGCGCCCCTCGTCCTCGGCGAGCGCGGACCAGAAGGCCATCCGCTCGCGTATCACCTCCGCGGCGTCGCAGGCGGAGGCCTCGAGCCCGCCCGGCGACTGGGCGCGCTGCTCCCGCTGCTCCCTGGCGGTGCTGATGATCTGGTCGACCTCTGTCTCCAGCTTGGCGACGGCCTCCCGGGTCTGGTCGGCGGCGTCGCCGTCACCCAGCGAGGCGGCGTTCAGCCGCAGCACCGTCAGTGGCGTGCGGAGCCTGTGCGACAGGTCGGCCGCCAACTCCCTCTCGTTGTTCAGTAGTTGGACCACCTGGTCGGCCATGGAGTTGAACGCGGAGGCTGCGGAGCGCAGTTCGGTGGGCCCCTCCTCCGGCACCCGGACACCGAGCTTCCCCTCGCCCAGGGCGTGGGCGGCGGCGGCCAGCCGCCCGGCGGGGCGCACCATCAGGGTGCCGAGCCGGTCGGCGACCACGACCGACCCGAGGATCAGGGCGATGCCCACGCCGGCAAGGACGACCCAGGACGTGGTGACGTTGTGCGTGACCTCGCCGTTGGAGATGAAGACCTCGACCACGGCGAACTCGCCGCTGGCGACGGCCGTGGGCCGCAGCAGCGTGTAACCGCCGGGCACCGTGACCGTGGAGGCGCGGCCCTTGCCCCGTGCGGTCGCCAGTTGCTCGTCGGTCGCGCGCTGCCGCCCGATCTGGACGGCGGCCCGCTTCTGCGGGCGGGTCGATCGCGTACCGCTCTCCGCCTTCTGCGACGTCGGCACGTGGACGGCAAGGCGTCCGTCACCACCGGCCTCCGTGCTGGCGACGGCCATCTTCAACTGCTGACGGTCCCTGGTGATGGCCAGCACCGGGCCGACGGTCGCGGCCTGCCGTTCCGCGTTGGAGAAAGCACGGTCGCGCGCCGTCTCCTTGACCACGAGACCCAGCGGCACGGCGAAGGCGATCACCACCATGGCGGTCACGGCGAGGCACACCTTCACCAGCGCCCATCTCATGCCCGAGCTCCGTTCCTCGTGGCCGCTCTCACGGCTGCCGCTCCTTCGGCGGTTCCAGCTTCACGCCCACTCCGCGCAGCGTGTGCAGGTAGCGGGGGCGTGCGGCGGTCTCCCCCAACTTGCGGCGCAGCCACGACAGATGGACGTCGATGGTCTGGTCGTCGCCGTACGACTGCTGCCACACCTCGGCGAGCAGTTCCCTGCGCGCCACGACGACGCCGGGCCGCCCGGCGAGGAAGGCCAGCAGGTCGAACTCGCGCCGGGTCAGGTCCAGCAGCGCACCGTCCAGCTCCGCCTGCCGGCGCAGCGGGTCTATGGCGAGCCCGCCCACGCGCAGCACCCGTTCACCTGCGTCGCCCTGTCCGGAACCGCCGCCGGCACCACCTCCGCGGGAGCGGCGCAGCACGGCAGCCATCCGGGCGGAGAGGTGCTCCACCGAGAAGGGCTTGACCAGATAGTCGTCCGCGCCGTCGTTGAGCAGCCGGACGATCTCGTTCTCGTTGTCGCGTGCGGTCGCAATGATCACCGGCACGTCGGTGATGCCGCGCAGCATCTTCAGCGCCTCCGCGCCGTCCAGGTCGGGAAGGCCCAGATCGAGGATGACGACGTCGAACCCGACCTGCGCGACCTCGCGCAACGCCTCCAGGGCCGTGCCGACGCTGCGCACCGCGTGCGAGGCGTCGTTGAGGTGCCGGATGAGGGCGGAGCGTACGAACTGGTCGTCCTCGACCACGAGCACACGAGCCATGGCCGCACGTTACGCCCATTCACCGATCCGGGTGAGCCGGATGTCCAAGGCCGCTATGGTGGCTGCGATGGGACGACCACTCGTGCACGCGGCAGCGTGGGCACTTGCCACGAGCGCGGCGGTGACTCTCTCGTGGTTCGGGGTGCACACCGTCCTGGACAGCACGGAGTACGACGCGCCGCGCACGCTGCCCCTGTCCGGCAAGGAGTCGACGGCCGCGCCGGGGGCCTCCTCCACGCAGAAGCCGCCCGAGCCCTCTCCGACCCGGGCCTCGTCCACACCCTCCGAATCCCGCTCGTCGAAGCCGCCCCGGTCCACGCCGCCCACGCGCGGCCAGGAGTCCAGCGGGCCTCCGTACGATTCCTCGCCGCCGGGCGCTCCGAGAAGCGCGGGCGACGTGCGCAGCGCCAGCGTCCCGGGCGGCCGGGCCGTCTTCGACATGCGCGACGACTACGCCACGCTCGTCTCGGCGACGCCCGACGGGGGCTGGGACACCCAGGTGTGGAAGGACACGACCTGGATCCGGGTCACCTTCTCCAAGGACGGCACCTCCTCCTCCATCTTCTGCCGCTGGGACGACGGTCCGCCCCGCATCGAGACCTACCCGGGCTGAACGCCCCTGTCGGCACGCCGCTTCGGAGCGCACGGCACACCCGCTCCGGCGAAGAGATCAGCGGAAGACGCCCTCAGGAGGCAGCGGCGAGGGGCGAGCCGTCGCGTCGGTGACCGGCACGGCCCCGCCCACGAAGTCCGCGAGCGCGCCGCCCGTCTCCATCCGCCCCGGATGCGGGTCCCCCGCCGCACGTCTGGTCAGCTCCGCCACCGGCAACTCCTCGTCCGAGGCCAGCAGTACGCCGTTCCCGAAGCGCCGCCCGCGCAGCACGGCCGGATCGGCGAGAAGCCCGACGCAGGTGAACGCGGCCCGGGCGGTGGCGATCTGTGAACGCAGATGCTCCAGCGGGCGCCGGCCCTCACCGCCGGCGTCGGCAGATCCCGGGCCGTCCGCGATGTTCGCCGCGTAGAGCCCGCCGGGACGCATCACGCGCCGGATCTCGTGCAGGAATTCGCCGCTGGTCAGATGCGCGGGCGTGCGGGCGCCGCCGAACACGTCCGCGATCACGAGGTCCGCCCATTCCTGAGGGAGCCTGCCGAGACCCGCGCGCGCGTCGGCGCCGCGGATCCGGATCCGCCATCCCCGCTCCAACGGCAGGGCGGTGCGCACCCATTGGGTCAGCGCGACGTCCTTCTCGATCACCTGCTGTGTGGAGCGCGGCCGGGTGGCCGCCACGTAGCGGGGCAGGGAGAGGGCGCCTCCGCCCAGGTGCAGCACGTTCAGGGGCTGCCCGCCGGGTGCGGCGGCGTCGACGACGTGACCGAGCCTGCGCTGGTACTCGAAGTCGAGGTACGCGGGGTCGTGGAGGTCGACGTAGGACTGCGGCGCGTTCTCCAGCAGCAGCGTCCAGCCGTCCGCACGGTCGGGGTCCGGTCGCAACTCCGCGAGGCCGCCTTCGACCTGCGCGCTCAGCGTCTCCCTCGCCTGCCGGCCTCGGCCGCGGTGCCCGTCGTTCGTCCGGTCCTGACCGGAGCCCGCGCGGGCTGCGCGCCGTCTGTCCTTCGCCACTCGTCCAGTATCGCTGAGCGCCACAGCTGGGCGCGGTCAACGACCGTGCGCCACCGAGCGGTTACGTACAGCGGTCCGCCGCGGCGATCGTGCGGGCGGCCTCACCCAGCGCCGCCCGCAGCAGGGACGCGTCGGTGGCCACACCGAACGCCCCCTCCGGCGGCACCAGCCACCCGCTCGCGGAAGCCGGAAGCTCCTGCGCGACGGTGCGGGGCCTGCCGGGGGTCTGGGTGCATGCGCTGCCCGGCAGATCCCAGCAGGCCGCGGTGCCCGGCGGCACCAGGAACCCCACCATGTCGCCGGATCCGTCGCACAGCAGGACCGGACCGAGTCCGTCCCGCAGGCGCAGGATGTCGACGGCTTCCAGGCCCTGCCGCGCGGGCACCGTCACCAGATCGCAGGGCACACCGCCGGCGACGGTGCGGACTCCTAGGCCGGTGTCCAGCATGGGGACCCCTCCTCCGAGCTCCTCCGCAGTGGTCATGCAGAGTTCAACGCCCTCGACGTCAACGGGGTACGGCACACGACGCCACAAAGGATGGCACTTCATGGCAGATGGTGGGTGAGATATCCGTTTTGTAGCTAAACCCTGCGTGTTGACCATGTCACAGCCTGTACGGTCCGCCCATGGCGTCGTCACTTTCTGCGTCAAAGGGCCCGCAACGGGAGCCCAACACCGCCTTCCGGCTCCTGCGCGGCACGCTCTCGCCTGCGGAGTTCGCCGCTTCCGTACGCCGCGCCGCGCGGTCCATCGGCGAGCAGGTCGCATGCGACGCGCGCTACATCGGACGTGTCGAGTCCGGTGAGATCCGCTGCCCCAACTACGCCTACGAGCGCGTGTTCCTGCACATGTTCCCGGGCCACACGCTCGCCGACATGGGCTTCTCCGACCGTGACAGCGTCCGCGGGCACCGCGCGGCGCGCCTCCGAGAGGCTCACGGAGGTGATAATTCGCCGACACATCTGACGACGCGTCATGAAGCTTCCCGTATGGTCTTCGGCCACAGCAGCACCAGTGGCAACACTGACCACAGTTGTCACACCAGCCCCACCGGTTCCGAGGCAGGTTCCGCATGCCCCAACTCGCCTGCCTGCCCCATCTGTTCAAACTTTTCCGAGATCCACGAGGAGAGCGACGTGCTACGTCGCGCGTTCATGATCGGCGGCCCGGCCGCCGCGCTGACAACCCTTCCCCCCGCCGGCAACGCGCCCGCGAACGGGCGCGCCTCGTCCGCGCACAGCCGGCGGCGCGTCGGCGAATCAGAGGCCGAGACCCTGGAACAGGCCGTGCGGCGCATCCGCCTGCTGGACGACAGACACGGCGCCGACAGCCTCTACCAGACCGCCGGCGCCTCCCTCAGCGCCGCCTACGAACTCCTCGACGCAGGCGTCCCGAACCGGAAGTCCATCAGCGACCGGCTGCACAACGGTGCCGGTGAACTCGCCATCTCCGTGGGCTGGCTCGCCCACGACTCCGACCGCTTCTGCGAGGCGCGCTCGCACTACGCCGAAGCGCTCGCCACCGCCCGGGTCGCCTCGGATCCGGGGCTGGAGGCTCACGCCTTCTGCAACACAGCGTTCCTCGCCCGCGATGCGGGACGTCCGCGCGAGGCCGTCAGAGCGGCTCAGGCCGGGCAGCAGGCGGCCAAACACCTGGGCTCGGCACGGCTGTTGTCCCTGCTGACTCTCCGCGAAGCCGGCGGCTGGGCCGGACTCGGCGACCGTGCCGCGTGCCAGGAAGCACTGAGCAGAGCACACACCCTCTTCGAGCGCGGGCCCGCCGACGCCGACCCCGACTGGATGAGCTTCTTCGGCGAAGCCGAACTGGCCGGTCTGGAGGCGCAGTGCTGGTCGGCGTTGCACGACTGGGAGCGCGCTGCCGCCCAGGCCCGGCTCGCCGTCTCGCTGCAGGACCCGCACTTCGTACGCAACAGGGCGCTCTTCACAGCGGAGTTGGCGTGCGACCTGGCCGCCCTGCAGCGCCCGGAGGAAGCGGCGGAGGCGGGCAGCGAGGCGCAGGCCCTGCTCGGCCCGGTCCAGTCCTCCCGCATCCGCGCGATGCTGGAGACCACTGCACAGAGGCTGCGCCCGTACGCCGACCACGGCCCGGTCGGCCAGTTCCTCGCCCGGCAGGGCCGCATGGTGCCGCGCCCTCGCTCGGCCTGACCCGTACGAGACGTGTTCCGTACGAGACGTGTTCCGGACGAGTGGTCTTCCGGACGAGTGGTGCCCGTACGCACCGGGCCGCGGGACGGCGGCCTCACGTCACCGGGCGGTCAAGTCCCCTCCCGGCGCGGTCAGTCCAGATGTCCCGTGTCGTTCCAGCGCTCGATCGCCGGGTCCCCGTACGCCCAGCCCAGCACCGACAGCGACGCCGGTGAGAGGGTGAGGCCCGCCCCGAAGGGTGTTCCGTACCCGAGCCAGCGCGCTCCGAGGACACGCAGCACATGACCGTGCGCGAAGACCAGCACGTCGCGGTCGGCCGAACGGGCCCACTCCACGATGCCGTCAACGCGAGCCTCGAGGTCGCGCATGCTCTCGCCGTCCACGACCCCGTCCCGCCAGATGAGCCAGTCGGTGCCGGTCTGCTCCCGGATCTGCTTCGTCGTCAGCCCCTCGTAGGCGCCGTAGTCCCACTCACGCAACGCGTCCCACTCCTGGGCGCGGTCGCCGAATCCCGTCAACTCGCAGGTCTCGCGCGCACGGGACAGGGGGCTGGTGCGCACCTCCACACCGGGCAGCCCGCCCCAGGGGGCGCTGTTCAGCCGCCGGCCGAGCAGTTCGGCGTTGCGACGCCCCTCGTCGAGCAGCGGGACGTCGGTCTTGCCGGTGTGCTGTCCGGTCGTCGACCACTCCGTCTGACCGTGCCGGACCAGCAGGATGCGCGCTGCCATGGGAATTCCCCTTCAGCCGTCGTACGGGAACCGCGATGCGGATGTGCACTCTCGACTCCGATGTGCACATACATCCGCCATCTTGACCTGAATCGTCACCGCACGGGCCGACGGGCACGCGGGCGTCGGGGCGGCATGTGTCAGTCGTGGATGCCAGACTTCCGCTGGTACTGCAATCTTTCGCGAGGCGAACGCCGATGACCCACTCCCACGGCAGC
>NZ_JACBXA010000275.1 GCF_013870515.1 Streptomyces albidus (ex Kaewkla and Franco 2022)
ACGAGGTGCGCACCGCCGCGGAGGCGACTCTGCGGGAGGTGTCGCGGCGCTGTGCGGAGTCGGTGGCCGGGCAGGAGCGGGCCCAGGAGGTGGCGCGGGAGGAGGCGGACCGCGAACTCGCCGAGCGGGAGCGGGCCTTCGAGGCGTACGTCGGTGAGCTGTCCGAGCGTGGCGAGCGGCTGCTGGCGGTTGCGAGGCGTGAACGTGCGGAGGCGGAGGAGGCCGCGCGGCGCTGGCAGGAGGAGGCTTCCGCGCGCGGGGCCGAGTTGATCGCGGCGGCGCGTGTACGCGAGGAGGGAGTCGAGCGTGAGACGGGTCGGGAACTGCGTGAACACGCCGAGCGGGCCGAGCAGATGAGGCGGCACATGGCGCGGGTGCGGAGCACCCTGGCGTCGTTGACGGGCCGGGCCGCGGAGCAGGAGCCGGCGCACGAGCAGGACCGCGATTCGGCGGCGGGAAGCCTGCCGTGGCGTGATTCCGAACGGGGTGAAGTGGTCAGCCTTCCGGGGCAGATGAGGGGCCGGGTGCGCTGAGCGCTCCGGGCACGTTCCCGGCGGCGGCCGGTTCGCCCGTCGCCGGCGGAGCGCTGTCGAAGCGCTCAGCCACGTCGCGTTCCGGCGAGGAGGCGGGGTTCCTTCGCCGCGTACTCGTGGCGCTGGCGCTCCTGTGCCTCCGGGCTGCTGAGGAAGGTGCAGGCCCAGCCCAGCAGGAAGCCGACGGGCATGCTGATCAGGCCGCTCGTGGTGAGCGGAAAGATGTCGAAGTCCGCGTCGGGGAAGAGCGATTGGGGCGTTCCGGAGACCGTGGTGGAGAAGGCCATCACCACGACCGCCGAGACCGTGCCGCCGATGAGGGAGCCCAGCATGCCGGCGCGGGTGAAGCGGCGCCAGAACAGTCCGTAGACGAGGGCCGGGGCGATGGCGGAGGCGCTGATGCAGAAGGAGAGGATGATCAGCGCCCGGAGCCCCTTGTCCTGGACGAGCACCGCGAGGGCGATGGCCGGCAGGCCGACGGCGAAGGCGGCGAGCCGGGCGAGGCGCAGCTCGTGTCGTGGTGAGGGCTCGTCCCTCCGGCGGGCCACCACGTGTGCGTACAGGTCGTGGGCCAGGGAGTTGCCGCAGGCGAGGATCATGCCCGCGACCGAGGAGAGCAGGGTGAGGAAGACCGCCGTGGCGACCGTGGTGAAGACGAGCGTGGAGAGCGCCTCGGAGTCCGCGAGGATCGCCTGGCTGAGCTGGAGGATCGCGGTGCTGCCCTGGGGGCCGCCTGCTTCGATGATGTCGCGTCCGAGCAGCGCCGTGGCGCCCGCGCCGATGATGGCGATGAGGAGGACGAAGACGGCCATGATCGTCACCGCGTAGGACATGGCCCTGCGGATGGCGGGTGCGTCCTTCGCGGTGAACATGCGCATCGTCACGTGCGGGAGGCAGGCCGCGCCGAAGACGACCGTCAGCGCGCTGAAGACCAGGTCGACCTTGCCGATCGAGGTGGCCTCGATCAGCAGTCCGGAACGTGAGTAGGCGTCACCTCTGCCGCTGCGGGCGTCGGCGAGAGTCATCAGCCGGGACACGTCCCAGCCGACCTTGTCCATGACGAGCAGGGCGAGCAGCAGCGACGCCCCGAGGAGCACCACGAGCTTGATGATGTGGATCAGCGCCGTGCCCTTCATGCCTCCGATGGCGGCGTATCCGATCATCAGCAGGCCGAGCGCGATGATGACGGCGGTACGCACGGAGGAGCCCTCGAAGCCGAGGACGAGCGTGACGAGGTGCCCCGCGCCGGAGAGCTGGAAGACCATCAGGGGGAGCAGCGCCGCCAGCGTGACGGCGCTCGCCGCGAGGCGCACCTTGCGGCTGGCGCCGCGGTGGGTGAGGGCGTCGCCCATGGTGAACCGGCCCGCGTTGCGCAGGGGTTCGGCCAGCAGCACCATCAGCAGCAACAGGGAGAGCGCGGTGCTCAGGGCGAGGACGAGGCCGTCGAAGCCGGCGAGGGCGATGATGCCGATCGTGGAGAGCACCGTCGCCGCGGAGATGTAGTCGCCGGCGATGGCCAGGCCGTTGCGCAGCGGGGCGAGCGTGCGGAAGCCGGTGTAGAACTCGTCCAGGTCGTCGCGTTCGGCGCTGGTCATGACGCACAGCAGCATCGTGACGCTGACGAGCGCGGCGAAGATGGCGAAGGACAGTGACTGGGAAGTGGAGTCGACGGAGTTCACCGGCTCTCCTCACCTTCGCGTCGCTCGGCGTCGGCTATGCGTACGCGGTGGGCTGCGGGGTCGATCGTGGAGCGGGCGATCAGTTCGTAGGAGACGACCGCGAGCACCGTCAGCGGGATCAGCATCAGCCCGAGGAAGACTCCGAGGTTGAGCGCTCCGAACAGCGGCGTGTCCATGAGGCCGGGCAGGTACGCGGCCATGGCGAGGTAGCCGATGAAGTAGGCGAGGACGGTCACCGTCATGGTGCGGCGCAGCCAGCGGTATGCGGAACGCAGCCGGAGGAGTTCGGTGTTGTCGCGCGCCGGGACTCTGGGAGGACTGGCGGGCGGCGGACGGTGCGAGGGCCGCGGCGGATGGAACGGCCGCGGAGGGTGCCCGGGCTGCGGGGGATGACCGGGACGCGGCGGGTACTGTCCGTAGTCGCCGAACCACTCATACTGATCATGGGTGTTGGACGACATGCGAGGTTCCCCCTTGCACGGAGCCGAAAGCCCGAGGTTGACCGCACGTTACTGGCGAGTGTCATCGGTATGGAAGGGCCCGGGGGAACCTTGTCACAATCCCCACATCGTTACTTACGGTAATCCCAGGCCGGTGAACACCCCCTAGGGGGAGCCCCGTTGAGCTCCCCCGCATTCGGGGTGTCGTTTTCGTCCCTCCGCAGGAGGAGGCGGCGCAAGTCCTTCTTTAGGCTCTTGTTGCAGAACGAGCCCCGCACATCGGGTGGGGGTAACCCCCGCTCGCAGACGCGTACGGGCACCATCGCGGCGCAGGCCGCTGTCCGGAAAGCTCGGATGTGCACCGCGGCCGGGCGCCCATCCCGCGCCGAAGGACACTGAGTGAGGAGACACCGTGACTACGGCTGTAGCGAACCCCAGGAGCGGGGGCAGCGGGGCACGTTCGGCTGTGGCCGCCGCCGCCCGGCAGTTGGTGAAGTCCTACGGGTCGGGGGAGACCCGCGTGACGGCGCTCGACCACGTCGACGTCGAGATCGCCCGTGGCGCGTTCACCGCGATCATGGGGCCGTCCGGCTCCGGCAAGTCGACGCTGATGCACTGCCTGGCAGGTCTGGACTCGGCGACCGAGGGCCGGATCTGGGTCGGGGAGCAGGAGATCACCGGCCTGAAGGACAAGAAGCTGACGCGGCTGCGCCGCGACCGGATCGGCTTCATCTTCCAGGCGTTCAACCTGCTGCCGACGCTCGACGCCCTGGAGAACATCACGCTCCCCATGGACATCGCCGGGCGCAAGCCCGACAAGGAGTGGCTGGAGCGGGTCATCAAGACGGTGGGGCTCTCGGACAGGCTCAAGCACCGGCCCAGCGAGCTCTCCGGCGGCCAGCAGCAACGCGTCGCCGTCGCCCGCGCCCTGGCCGCCCGGCCGGAGATCATCTTCGGTGACGAGCCCACCGGCAACCTCGACTCCCGCGCCGGCGCCGAGATGCTGGGCTTCCTGCGCCGCTCCGTGGACGAGCTCGGTCAGACGGTCGTCATGGTCACCCACGACCCGGTCGCGGCCGCCTACGCCGACCGCGTGCTGTATCTCGCCGACGGCCGCATCGTGGACGAGATGAACCGCCCGACAGCGGAGGCGGTGCTGGACAAGATGCTGCGCCTCGCTGCCAACACCCCGCACACCGCTGGGGAGCTCGGCGCGAACGGGAGCAGGCCGTGACCGTCTTCAAGGCATCGCTGCGCAACTTCTTCGCGCACAAGGGAAGAATGGCGCTCAGCGCCGTCGCCGTCCTGCTCTCCGTCGCGTTCGTGTGCGGGACGCTGGTCTTCACCGACACGATGAACACCACCTTCGACAAGCTCTTCGCGGCCACTTCGGCGGACGTCACCGTCAGTGCGAAGAAGTCGAAGGACCGCGACTCGCGCCAGGAGACCGACAAGCCCCCGACGGTTCCCGCCTCCGCATTGAGCAAGGCGCGCAGCGCCGAGGGTGCGAAGTCCGCCGAAGGCGTCGTCTCCAGCGAGAAGGTCACCGTCGTCGACGAGGACGACAAGAACGTCGGCTCCTCGACGGGCGCGCCCACCATCGCAGGCAACTGGACGGTGGGCGACCGCAGGACGATGGAGATCACCTCCGGGCGCGCGCCCCGAGGGCCGGCAGACGTCATGGTCGACGCCGACACCGCGAAGAAGCGCAAGCTGGAACTGGGCGACGAGCTGCGCACCATCACGGTGACCGGCGACTTCACGGCGAAGATCTCCGGCATCGCGACGTTCCAGGTCACCAACCCCGGTGCTGCCATCGTCTACTTCGACACGGAGACGGCACAGCGAAAGCTGCTGGGGGCCACCGGCGCCTACACCGGCCTCGCCGTAAGCGCCGACAGCGGGGTGACGCACGGCCTGCTGAAGAAGAACGTGAAGGCGTCGCTGGGCGCGGACACCTACACGTACCAGACGCAGAAGGAGGCCGCGGACTCCAGCCGGGACCAGATCGGCTCCTTCCTGGACGTGATGAAGTACGCGCTGCTCGGCTTCGCCGGAATCGCCCTGCTGGTCGGCATCTTCCTCATCGTCAACACCTTCTCGATGCTCGTCGCGCAGCGCACCCGCGAGATCGGGCTGATGCGCGCCATCGGCTCCAGCCGCAGGCAGGTCAACAGGTCCGTCCTCATCGAGGCGTTGCTGCTGGGCGTCGCCGGCTCGGTGCTGGGCGTGGGCGCCGGAGTGGGCCTGGCCATAGGGCTGATGGAGCTCATGGGCTACCTGGGGATGAACCTCAGCACCTCGGAGCTGACGATCGCCTGGACCACTCCCGTGGCCGGTCTCGTCCTGGGCATCCTCGTCACGATGCTCGCGGCCTATCTCCCGGCACGCCGCGCGGGGCGGGTCTCCCCGATGGCCGCGCTGCGGGACGCGGGAACTCCCGCCGACGGCAAGGCCGGTGCGCTTCGCGGCGTGCTGGGCGTCCTGCTCTGCGGCGGCGGAGGAGCGGGCCTGTACGCGGCCACGAAGGCCGAGAAGGCGGCAGAGGGATCGGTGTGGCTGGGCGTCGGCGTGGTCCTCACGCTGATCGGCTTCATCGTCGTCGGGCCTCTGCTGGCCGGCGGGCTCGTGCGGGTGCTGTCGGTGGTGACGCTGCGGCCCTTCGGACGGGTCGGCCGCCTCGCCGAACGCAACGCCCTGCGCAACCCACGCCGTACGGGCGCCACAGCCGCCGCGTTGATGATCGGGCTGGCGCTCGTCGCCTCGCTCTCGGTCGTCGGCTCCTCGATGGTCGCCTCGGCCACGAAGGAGCTGGACCGTTCGGTCGGGGCGGACTTCATCATCCAGTCCGGCAACGGCCAGCCGATCACCCGCACCGTGGAGAAGAAGCTCAAGGCGTCGAAGAACCTGGAGACCGTCACCTCGTACAAGATCGTCAACGCCCGCATCACCGCACCCGGAGGCAAGCCCGACGGTGCCCAGCTCACCGCGACCGACCCCTCCTACATGAGGGACCTGCGGCGGGAGACGAAGTCGGGCGACCTGGACGCGGCCTACGACCGTGACTCGATGTCGGTCGGTGACGCCTACGCCAAGAAGAACGACGTCAAGGTCGGGGACACCCTGAAGGTGGCCTTCGGCAGCGGCCGTACGGCGAAGCTCACCGTGGCCGCGGTCACCTCCGACGACAGCAGCGTCGACAAGGGCTCGATGTACACCGACATCGCCACCGCACGCCGCTACCTCCCGGCCGGCCAGGTGCCTCCGAACACGATCATGTTCGGCTCGGCGAAGGACGGCCAGGAGGACGCCGCGTACACGGCGCTGAAGAAGGAGATGAAGCCCTACCCGCAGTACCAGGTCCGGGACCAGGCGGACTTCAAGCAGACCCTGCAGGACCAGGTCGGCCAGATGCTCAACATGGTCTACGGGCTGCTGGCACTGGCGATCATCGTCGCCGTGCTGGGCGTCGTGAACACCTTGGCCCTCTCGGTCGTCGAACGCACCCGTGAGATCGGGCTGATGCGAGCCATCGGCCTCTCACGGCGGCAGTTGCGCCGCATGATCCGGCTCGAGTCGGTCGTCATCGCCCTCTTCGGCGCGATGCTGGGCCTCGGACTCGGCATGTGCTGGGGAGCCGCAGCACAGAAACTGCTGGCGCTGGAGGGGCTGAAGATCCTGGAGATCCCCTGGCCGACCATCGGCTCGGTCTTCATCGGCTCGGCCCTTGTCGGTCTGGTCGCGGCGCTGGTCCCGGCCTTCCGTGCGGGGCGCATGAACGTACTGAACGCCATCGCGACCGAGTAGGGCGACCGAGCACGACGGAAGGAACGGGCACGAGGAACGGCCCGATGCGGAGTCCCCGGTGAGCGCCCAGGTGCTCACCGGGGACTCCGTTCGTCGCGTAGGGCACCGTTCACGCGGCGCCACAGGCCGCCCCGCACCGGGCTCGTCCCCTGGAGCCCTGAAGCCCCTGATCCCGTCAGGCCCGGACCAGGTCGCAGCCCGGTCCGTTCCGTCCCGGGCTGTCGGCGTCCGGACGTACCCTGGAGGACCCGGAACGTCCACCCGAGTCGTTGCCGGGCTTTCGCGTTGCCCACCCCCTGACGGGAAGCCCCCACATGAGTCTCACCGGACTGCTCGACGCCGTCGCCCATGACTCCGCGCTCGAGGAGGCCGTCAAGGCCGCCGCCGACGGAAACCGGCAGCACGTCGACCTGGTCGGTCCCACCGCGGCGCGTCCCTTCGCCATCGCTGCGCTCGCCCGCTCCTCGGGCCGTCCGGTGCTCGCCGTGACCGCGACCGGGCGCGAGGCGGAGGACCTGACCGAGTCGCTGCGCTCGCTGCTGCCGCCCGAGGGCGTGGTGGAGTACCCGTCCTGGGAGACGCTGCCGCACGAGCGGCTCTCGCCCCGCTCCGACACCGTCGGCCGCCGCCTCACCGTCCACGGGCCCCTCGTTCTCCACCTG
>NZ_JACBXA010000276.1 GCF_013870515.1 Streptomyces albidus (ex Kaewkla and Franco 2022)
CGCGCCCGAGGCAGCGCCTGCAGCCGTGCGAACGCGCGGTCCATCTCCTCGCCGGTCCGGTGCAGCAGCCCGTCGCTGTACAGGAGCAGCGTCTCGCCTTCGTACAGCGACAGCTCGACGCTCGGGGCCTCCCAGCACGCGAGCATGCCCAGCGGCGCGGACAGCGTCGTCTCCACCCACTCGGTGCGGTGCTCGCCGATGATCAGCGGCGGGCAGTGTCCGGCGCCGGCGAGCAGGACGCGGCGCACGGACGGTTCCACGTAGGCGAAGAGCGCGGTGGCCGAGCGCGCGGGCTCGGTCAGCCGCAGAAGCAGTTCGAGATCGGAGAGCACCGCGACCGGGTCCTCGCCCTCCATCACCGCGTACGCACGCAGGGACGCGCGTAGCCGTCCCATGGCGGCCACCGTGCCGGGGCCCTTGCCGGTGACGCCTCCGACGGTGAGGCCCAACGCTCCCTCCGGCAGCGGAAGAGCGTCGTACCAGTCGCCGCCGCCTCCAGGCCCCGTCAGGTGCCGTACGGCCATCGTGACGCCCGGCACGCGCGGCAGCCTGCTGGGCAGCAGCCCCTCGCGCAGGGCGCTCAGCTCCGAGCGGGCGCGGGCGAGTTCGAGGTGCCGGGTGATCTGCTCGCTGGCACACCTCAGGTAGAGACCGAGCAGATGGCGCTGACGTGCGGTCGGTTCGGCGGGCTCGTCGTAGAGCCACACGGCGGCGCCGATGCGCGGTGTGCCGGCGGTGGCGATGGGGGTCGCGTAGCTGGCGGCGTATCCGAGACGGGCGGCGACTTCGCGGTGACGGGGATCGAGCGTGTCGTCGGTGGCGATGTCGGGATGCGTGATCTCCGGGTACCCGCGGTCCTCGAGGCCTGGGCCTGGGACTTCGGGGTCGTTGGAGCCGAGGTCGCGGCTGTGCTTGTGGCAGTCCGGTGCCGGCAGCCCGTCCAGGATCCGCGTGTACGAGGAGGAGTTGCGCGGCACCGTCTCCAGTTCGCCGATGTCTGCGCGGCCCAGACCGAGGCCGATGGTGCGCTCCGGGCTCTCGTCGTCGTCAGGTTCGAGGGCGAGGAGGCCTCTCTGTGCGCCGACGAGAGTGGCTCCCGCGCGCAGCGTCTCGCGCAGCGCGTCGTCGAGAGTGGCCGTGCCGGACAGCCGTTCGGCGAGCTCTTGAAGAGTCGTCAGATCCGTTACCCAGCTGGCCAGCCGGTCGTGCACGGCGGCCGACTGCTCGGCTGACGCGTCCGAAGTGGGGGGCGCAGTTTGAGGTGGCGGGGAGATCACGGGTTTGAATCCGGCCACTTTCGACCGCTGAGGGGCGCTCACGGGAGCGTTCTCCCGCCATGGATCTTGGTTCTGCATAGCATCGCAAACCCCCATGTCACGCTGCTCCGCTGGCAATGCACCAGATGTACACGTACCGCTAACGGGATGTCCAGCATTGGCCTTGCACTACCAATGGTGTCCATGTGGGGATGTTGACATCACGGGGGCGGGCCGTGGTTGCAAGAGGTTGGCGTAAAATCGTCTCTGAGAGACGGCATTTGCTGTCGACTGGAGCAACCGCGCACACCCGACTCGCTTCCCCGACGCTGAGGAAGCGCAGGCCAAAGGGTCGGCACAGCTGTCGCGGGTACGGAACCTGGTGAGGGAGCAGCGCGTCATATGAGGCAGCGGCCTCTCCCCTTTCCGGTTCGACGGACGGGCACAGCCAGCACGGTCAGCACGAGCGCAATACCAAGCGTTATCGAGGGCACCAGCACAGGTGGCGGCACGGCACGCGACGCCCTCGCGTGCGCCACCCCGCCACGTTCCACGCTCGGCTTACGGCACGATGCGCTTTCTTGTACGCACAGTGTGTAGTCAGTGACGTGTTGTGACGGGCTGAAAGATCTCTGTCGGGACGATCTGTTGGCGTTCACGGAAAGGAACGAGCGCACATGCGCGAGATCCTCGGAAGGCGACGCATGAACCGGTCATCGCTGCGCAACGCGGCGCTTCACTGTGCCACCCACTGGGAGTGGCCCGTACTGCCGGGAGCGACCCTCAACCCGCCCGCCTCCAACCCCGCACGCAGCTCCAAACAGCCGTCCTCCGTGGTGTGCTCCTGCCCCGACGCCGAGTGCGCGGTCCCAGGTGCGCACCCCTTCGACCCGGTGCTGCTCGCGGCGAGTACCGACGCCCGGATGATCCACTGGTGGTGGACCAACCGCCCTACGGCGCCGCTGATTCTCGCCACCGGCGGCACCGCGCCGTCCGCGTTGAGCCTGCCCGCTATCGCCGGTGCCCGCGCGCTCGCCGAGTTCGACCGCCGCGGTGAGCGGCTCGGTCCGGTCGTCGCGACGCCCACGCGGTTCAGCTTGCTGGTCGCGCCGTACGCCCTCTCGGAACTCGGCGAACTGCTCTACGCCCATGACTGGGTGCCCAGTTCGCTGCGCTTCCACGGAGAGGGCGGCTACATCGCCCTGCCGCCCTCCCACACCGGAGCCGGACGCGTCCGCTGGGAACGTGAGCCGGTGGCCGCGGACGAGCAGGAAGCCGGCCGCAGGAGCGGACGGAGCGGGGTGCGCGGTGCCGGGCGCGGCGGGCTCACCCGTGGCGTGCCGTTCCTGCCCCGCATGGAGCGTGTGCTCGACGTACTGGTCGAGGCGAGCACGACGGCACCCGGGTCGGGCACCAGCCTGACGTACTGACGCCGTCCGGCGAGGGTCTCCAGGCTGCGAGGCCGCTTCACTCGTACGGGTACGAGCTGGCCGGAGTTGTACGCGAAATGGGCGGTCGGGGCGCGGAGTTGGTCCCTTCCGCCCTATATGTTCGACTCACTGTCCCGCTCCGCCTCTCCCTCAGTGAGCCTCCCTTCATGCTTGAGCAGCAGCCGCAGCGCGGCGCGTCCCACTTCCCTCTGATCGCCCTCGCCTGCACGGTCGTGCTCGCAGCGGTCCTGCCGATCGCGGCCGCCACGGCAGGGCCTGCCGGATCCTCCGAGGAGGGGAAGGGGCTTGCGCCCTCCGCTTCGTCCGCGCCGTCGCGCGGTGCTGCCGAACGCCCCGGCGCCGGCGCCTTCGAGGCGTCGGATGCGATCGGCGGCAGAAGCGGACGGTCGACGGGAGTGCCGGAGGGCGCCTCCGTCGCCTCGTGCGGGGACGAACTCACCTCTCCCGCAGGGCTTACGGCGCAGACCTGCGTCATGTCGCAGCGTGACGAGACCTGGGCGCGTACGTACTACCGGAACGCCACGAGGTCGCCCCTGCGCGCAGCGCTGACGCTGACGCGTCCCGACGGCGGCTCCGTGCGGGCCGACTGCGCGCTGCCCGCCTCCGGGCGACGCGGCACGTGCGAGACGCCTCACGAGGAGAACAGGGGCGGAGGCGAGCGGCCCTACGCGGCGACGGCGGAGGTCGGCTCTGCCGACGGGGCGAGGATGCTGCTGCGTTCCGAGAGCAACTCGTCTGCACGCCGGGGGAGTTGAGGCTCCCGGCGGAGGGGCGTCCCGGCGGCTCGGGGGCCCGGGGAGAGCCGGGCATGAAAGAACCCGGTCGCTGGCGACGGGGGATGCACCAGCGACCGGGCTTCTAGAAAGGTAACAAGAGATCGGCCGTTAGCAAATTCGATCGCGCAGATCCGGACGTTGAATTACCTGCCACAATGCGCAGTTGTCGGCCCGATGTGACACGAGTCACGGCACACTTTCTCCGTACACCCCCTGCGGAATGGTCTGCTCCAGATCAACTCAGGGTCACCTGGCGGTTCATGAGGCCGTTGCGCGCCCGACGCTCGTCCGCCGTCAGAGGCGCACTCGTACCGAGCGCTTCCGTCAGCCGTTCGCCGAAGGCCGCCGCGGGCTTCTCGCAGTCCTCCGAGGTCATGCCGCTGGGCAGGTCCCACACGGGCACCATCAGCCCGTGCGCACGGAACGACCCGACGAGCCTGGTGTCGTCGCCGAGCGAGGAGCCGCCCGCGGCGTGCAGCCGCGCGAGCGCGTCCAGCAGCTGCTCCTCGGGGTGGGTCATCACCCACCGCAGGTGGTTCTTGTCCGGCGTCTCGCACCAGTAGGCGCCTTCGGACCCGGACAGTCGGGCCGTCGGAATCGCGGCTGAATTGGCGCGCTCCAAAGAGGCGGCGACCTCGCCGGAGGCGTTGTCGCTCTCGTCACCCAGCCAGAACTCGAAGCCGCTGTGCACCTCGGGGCTGAACGGCGCCTTGAGATCGAGAATGTCCTGGAGGCGCGGGCCGTCCGGTGCCGGGCGGCCGGCGTCCACCGGAGAACCGGGGGCGGTGGTGAAGGCACGGTTCAGCGTGTCCGCGAGGTCACGGCTGATGTCACCCGAAGCGGTGTCGTTCTGGAGGCCCAGCAGGACCTCGCCGTTGTCACGGCGCAGCGCGGGCCACGCCATGGGCAGCACCGTGGCGAGCGTCACCGACGGCACGCCCTCCGGCAGCCCGTCCTTGAGCGTCAGCGCCACGGTCGCGGCCGGGACCAGTTCGCGCATCGCGACCCAGTCCGGTTCACCGGGCAGGCCCTCGAAGGGGCGCAGCACCAGCTCGGTGGCCGCATGCGAGGCGGCACGGCCGTGACACGCCTTGTAGCGGCGGCCGGAACCACAGGGACAGGGCTCGCGTGCACCGACGACGGGGACCTCCCCGTCGACGAGCTGAGGCGCGGCGGCCTTGGGCTGAGGGCGGCGCTTCTTGGCCATGCGGGCGGTTCTCCAGGTCTGCGGCCGGCTGGTCGGGATCCGGTCGCGGTCGGGATCGGTCGGCGGACGGTCCGTGGCCGGCGTCCTCAAGCGGCCTGGCGCCCGGTGAACGAGCGGAGGCAGCGTGAGACGCACGGGCCAACTGTGGCCGTGAGCCTAGCCGCTGAGCCGGCCGTGGGACGGGCTCCGCGTGTCGGGAGCCTGACTCCCGTGGGGCGGTTCGAGCGGGCCGGGGGCGGGTGTCGCGCGGGTCCGCGCCGCCTCCCGGTGGCCGACCACCGTGTATCCGGGGTGGCCGCGGTATCTCGGGCCTCCGGCAAGTCCGCGGTCTCCGGGCGGCGTCCGCGCCGGGCGGATCCGCTGCCCGGCGACGACGCCCGTAAGTACCGGTCAGGTCAGTGCAGTTCGTCGGCGGTCGCCAGGTCCCTCGTCAGGCTGTCGGCCAGGCCTTCGCCGATGTCCCCGTCGGCGGCGAGCACCACCCAGACCGTCACGCCCTTTGCGGAATCAGTTTCGGAGTGCCGCATTCCGCAATTGATTTCGTAGAACTCCTCGCGAACGCCCCAATCGCGGGCGAGGGCACCGATGATGGCCAGCCCGCGGCCACCTCGCGCACTGATCGAAGGAGTCGCCGGAAGTGGCCTCGTGGGGCCGCCGCCGTCGGTCACGGAAATGGTCAACTCGCCATCCGTGTCACGGTTCCAGCTTGCTCGTACGGATTCGTCCCGGCTCAGCGGCCGCGCGTGCCGGCACGCGTTGCTGAGCAGTTCGGAAAGGATCAGAACGGCGTCGTCGACGACCGTGTCGGTGGCCCCGCCCGCGAGCAGGTCCGCGCGCATCTTGCGCCGCGCAGCCCCCACGCCGGCCGGGCCGTGAGGTACGGCCATCGTCGACGAAGCAGGCACGTTCTGTGCCATAACCAACGCCACCCCCGAGACCTCCTTTGCCCCACGCCAATTCGATGGATGCCCACCGAACGTCTGGCGGAAACCGGCCACGCGGCGCTGCTTGACGCAATTCCAGGGATCGAATACAGAGCCAATACGTGGGTGCACACCAGGTAAGACGTTTGCAATGAGGGCGAATTGGGCTCCCGGGGAGGCTTCGGTAAGACAGGCGAGTGTGTCGTACCTAACACTCCTGAACGCAATCAGAGTCCGCGGTGAAGTTGTGAGAGCACCTGCTGTGGCCTGTTTGTGATCACCGCGTCGACACCGAGCCGTACGCAAAGATCGACGTCCGCAGGCTCGTTCACCGTCCACACGTGCACCTCGTTGCCGAGCCGGTGGGCGCGTTCCACGTACTCGGGGTGCGCGCGCAGGATGCGCAGGCTGGGGCCGGCGATCCCGACGCCCGCGGGCAGTCGTCCGTCCCGGTGCCGCGGCAGCAGCAGTTGCATGAGGTAGACGGTGGGGATGTGCGGTGCGGCAGCTCGTATGCGGTGCAGGGACCGCGCCGAGAAGCTCATGACCCGTACGGGAGTGGCCAGGCGGTACCTGTCCAGCAGCTCCAGCAGGCGTGCCTCGACCTGGCCCGCCCAGCGGGAGGGGTGTTTGGTCTCGATGGCGAGCTCGACGGGGCGCGGGGCGTCGGACACCAGCTGGAGGAGCCGCTCCAGGGTGAGCACGGACGTACGGTCGCTCTCCTCCTGGTCGGGGGACTCGTACGGATCCTCGTCCGGACCCTCCTTCTTCCACGACCCGAAGTCCAGGGCGGCCAGATCGGCGAGCTCCAGGGCGGAGACGGCGCCCCGTCCGTTGGACGTGCGGTTGATCCTGCGGTCGTGCACGCAGACGAGGTGGCCGTCCGCCGTGAGCCGCACGTCGCACTCCAATGCGTCCGCGCCTGCCTCGATGGCCATGCGGTAGGCGGCCAGGGTGTGCTCTGGGGCGGCTTCGGAGGCACCGCGGTGCGCGATGACGGAAAGCGGGCGGGCGGGGGAGAGGCGTGACCCCCGGCGGATCTCATGGCTCACCGGGTTATCGTGCCACCGGGGTCGGGACGGTTGCCGGGGGGCCTCCGGCGGATGCGTCCGGGATTGCCCGAAGTAAAGGATTGCCTCCCGGGGTCGGGCGGCGGCTTACGCCCGTCTGACGCACGATGGGAAAGGCTGTCCGAGGACACCGAGTACGCGAACGTCCCGGCATGCGACGGCGTGCGGCTGATGAGGAGATACCCGTGAGCACCGAGAACGAGGGCGCTGCCGCCACGCCAGCGGCGGGGCCGAACCCCACGCCCCCAACGGTGCACGACAGGGGCGCGCACAACGCCGCCGCAGGCGGCTCCACACCTGAAGGCGCCGAGACCCAGGGGCTGAACATGGGCAAGCCGGCTCATCCGGGACACGCCAGGAACACGCCCTCACGAGAGACGAGGAGGCCGGGAGATGGC
>NZ_JACBXA010000277.1 GCF_013870515.1 Streptomyces albidus (ex Kaewkla and Franco 2022)
GAAGGCACCGCTCCGCAATACGCTGGAGACATGTACGCGCGACGGCGCAAGCGCTACTTCGTGCTGATGACGACCTGCCTCGTGCTCTTCATCAGCGCATGGTCCTTCGTGCGGCTGTGGTCCGTCCCCGCGGCGATCGCGATGTGCGTCGTGGCTGCGGTCATCCCGCCGGTCGCGGCGATCACCGGGAACAAGCGGGAGCCGGACGACCGCTGGTTCGACGAGGACGACGAGGGGGACCGGAACGGCCCCGGCTCCCGCTGATTCCCGCTCACAGCGCGAGCCGGGGCTTCGGCGCGTCCGTGCGGCCCGTCGGGGGTGTGCGGCTGCCCGCCCGGTAGGGCTTCGGCCAGGGCGCTGCCGGGCCCTGGTAGCCCTGGTCGGCCGCGGCGTGCAGCGTCCAGTGCGGGTCGTACAGGTGAGGTCTGCCGAGCGCGCAGAGGTCGGCGCGGCCTGCGAGCAGCAGTGAATTCACGTCGTCCCACGAGGAGATGGAGCCGACGGCGATGACCGGCACGCCCAGGGTGTTGCGGATGCGGTCCGCGTACGGGGTCTGGTAGGAGCGGCCGTAGTCGGGCCGTTCGTCGGGGACGACCTGGCCCGTGGAGACGTCGACGGCGTCGGCGCCGTGCTCCGCGAACGCGGCGGCCACCGCGAGCGTGTCCTCGGGCGTGATGCCGCCCTCCGCCCAGTCCGTGGCCGAGAGGCGCACCGTCATGGGCCGCTCGTCGGGCCACACGTCCCGCACCGCGTCGAAGACCTCCAGCGGGAAGCGGAGACGTGCCTGTATGCCGCCGCCGTAGGCGTCCGTGCGGTGGTTGGTGAGCGGGGAGAGGAAGCTGGAGAGCAAGTAGCCGTGGGCGCAGTGGAGTTCGAGGAGGTCGAAGCCGGCTCGGGCCGCGCGGCGTGCCGAGTCCGCGAACTGGTCGCGTATCTCCGCGAGTTCATCCGGAGCCAGCTCGCGCGGGACCTGGTTGACGCCGCTTCTGTACGGGAGCGCGGAGGGGGCGACCAGCGGCCAGTTGCCCTCCGGCAGCGGCTCGTCGATGCCCTCCCACATCACGCGGGTCGAGCCCTTGCGCCCGGAGTGGCCGAGCTGGATGCCGACCGCCGCTCCGTCGGACCGGGTGTGCACGAAGTCGGTCACACGGCGCCACGCCGACTCCTGCTCCCCGTTCCAGATGCCGGTGCAGCCGGGGGTGATGCGGCCCTGGGGCGAGACGCACACCATCTCCGTCATGACCAGCCCGGCACCGCCCAGAGCCCTGCCGCCCAGGTGCACGAGGTGGAAGTCGCCGGGGGTCCCGGACTCTTCGTCGGCGGAGTACATGTCCATCGCCGAGACAACGACCCGGTTCCGCAGGGTCAGTTCGCGCAGCCGGAAGGGCGTGAACATCGGCGGTGTGTCCGCGGGGACGCCCGCTTCGCGTTCGACGGCCGTGACGAAGCCGGCGTCGCGCATCCGCAGATTGTCGTGGGTGACGCGGCGGCTGCGGGTGAGCAGGTTGAACGCGAACTGCCGTGGAGGCTGGCCGACATAGGTCGCCAGGTCCTCGAACCACTCCAGGCTGCCGCGGGCGGCGCGCTGCGTGGACTGGACGACGGGACGGCGCTCCTCCTCGTACGCCTCGAGCGCTTCTTGAAGACCGGGCTGCTCCTCGACGCAGGCCGCGAGAGCGAGCGCGTCCTCGACGGCGAGCTTGGTGCCGGAGCCGATGGAGAAGTGCGCGGTGTGCGCGGCGTCGCCGAGCAGCACCGTGTTCCCGTGCGACCAGCGCTCGTTGACGACCGTACGGAACGCGATCCACTGCGAGTTGTTTCCCCGCAGGGCACGGCCGCCGAGGGTCTCGGGGAAGAGCTTGGCGCACTGCTCGGCGGAGGCGCGCTCGTCGAGGCGGTCCAGGCCGGTCGCACGCCAGACCTCTTCCCTCGCCTCGATGATGACCGTCGAGGCTCCCGGGCGGCCTGCCTCGCCGGCGCCTTCGTAAGGGTAGGCGTGCAGTTGGAGCACGCCGTGTTCGGTCTCGGCGATCTCGAAGCGGAACGCGTCCAGTGCGAAGTCGGCGGCCAGCCAGATGTAGCGGCAGCGGTGCGTGGTCAGCCGGGGACGGAAGACGTCGGCGTAGGCGTCACGCGTGGCGCTGTGCACCCCGTCGGCGGCGACGACGAGGTCGTGTGCGGCGGACAGTTCGGCGGCCGGCGGTGCTTCCGTACGGAAGCGCAGCTCGACGCCCAACTCCCGGCACCGCTCGTGCAGTACGGCCAGCAGGCGCCGGCGTCCGAGCGCGGCGAAGCCGTGACCGCCGGAGGTGAGAGTGGTGCCGCGGTGGACGATGTCGATGTCGTCCCAGCGGACGAACTCCTTCTGGAGCGCGGCGTAGACGGCGGGGTCGGCGTGTTCGATGCCGCCGAGCGTCTCGTCGGAGAGGACGACGCCGAAGCCGAACGTGTCGTCGGGAGCGTTGCGTTCGTAGACGGTGACGCTGCGGGAGGGGTCGAGGCGCTTGAGGAGCGCGGCGGCGTAGAGGCCTCCGGGACCGCCCCCGACGACGGCGACGCGCATGCCCGCGCCGGGCCCGCTCATCTCACTTCCCCCGCCACTTCGGCGGGCGCTTCTCGGTGAACGAGGCGTGGAACTCCGCGTAGTCCTCGCTGTGCATCAGCAGGGCCTGCGTCGCGGCGTCCATCTCGACGGCCGCGGAGAGCGGCAGGTCGAGCTCCGCGGTGAGCAGGGCCTTCGTCTGTGCGAGAGCGAGCGCGGGCCCGTCGGCGAGACGGCGCGCGAGCCGGGAAGCGGCCTCCTGCGCGTCACCCTCGTCCGTCAACTCGCTGATGAGGCCGATGCGTTCGGCTTCGGGTGCGCGCACGGGCTCGCCGAGCATGAGGATGCGGGTGGCGTGGCCCAGCCCGACGACGCGCGGCAGCAGATAGGCGGCGCCCATGTCGCCGCCGGAGAGCCCGACCTTGGTGAAGAGGAAGGAGAAGCGGGCGGTCGGATCGCAGACGCGGAAGTCCGCTGCGAGGGAGAGCACGGCTCCGGCGCCGGCCGCGACGCCGTGCACCGCGGCGACGACGGGGAACGGCGCCTCGCGCAGCGCCCGTACGACCTGCCCGGTCATGCGGTTGAAGTCCAGGAGCTGGGCGGTGTCCGCGTCCAGGGTGGCGCCGATGATCTCGTCGACGTCCCCTCCCGAGCAGAAGCCGCGCCCCTCCCCCGCCAGCACGAGCACGCGGGCGCTGCGCTCCCGCGACAGCTCCGCGAGCAGGTCCCGCAGGTCGGCGTAGGCCCCGAAGGTGAGGGCGTTGAGCCGGGCGGGACGGGCGAGGGTGACGGTCACGACGCCGTCGTCCTCGGTGACCTTGATGTGCTGCCACTCCTCGGTGCGCCGGGCGGAGCCGGTGTACGGGCTCATGTGCGCACCCCCGGGTTGCCGCACTCACTCATGCGCTCGCTCATGGGACAGGGCCTCCTTCGCGACGCCGACCGATTGAACGTATCACCGGTTCGTGACTGCCGTCACGGGTACGCGATAGACGCCTCGCGGATGTGCGCTCCCCGGCCCAAGTGCCGTTCCCGCACGGCCCGTACGCCGCCTCGCGAGCCCGCTGGTCAGGACCCGCGGAGGCCGCAGGCAGAGGGCATGGTCCGGTCGCCGCGCGGAGCGGATAGCGTGGTCGCGATCGTGCACAGCGCAGGCGGCGGGAGGGAAAGGGCAGATGGACGGCGACCCGCTCATACTCGTGCTGCTGGCCCTCTTCGGACTGCTCGGCGGCATCGGCATCACCGCGGTGGGCCCCGGCGGCGTCCTGCCCACCATCGGGATGTTCCTGCTGACCCCTCTCTCCCCGGCGGGCGTGGCCGGCACCGCCATCGCGACCCACATCGCCACGGGCGCCCTCGGCACCGCGGCCTACACGCGCTCCGGGCAGCTCCGCGAGCCGGGGACGCGGCGCATCGCGCTGATCCTCTCCGCGGTCGCGGTGGTGGGCGCACCGCTGGGGGTGTACTTCAACACCCTTGTCAGCGGCAGGGGGTTCGCCCTCCTCCTGGCCGTCGCCGTGGCAACGACGGGCGTACTGGTGTGGGTACGCGAGCACCGCGCCGCCCGCCAGGAGGGCGACCTCCCCGTGCGCCTGTCACCCGTGGCCACAGGTGCGGTCGGCCTGGTGGTGGCCGTCATCGCCGGGCTGTTCGGTCTCGGCGGGCCGATGCTGAGCGTGCCGCTCCTGGTGATCCTCGGCCTGCCGCTGCTGCCCGCGCTGGCGGCCGCCCAGGCGCAGTCGGTGGTCATCGCGAGCGTGGGCACCGCCGGATACCTGGTGCACGGCTCCATCGACTGGCAGCTCGCCGCGCTCGTCGGCGTCCCCGAACTGGCGGGCGTCATGATCGGCTGGAAGATCGCACGCGTCGTGCCCGTCCGCCGGCTGAAGTTCGCACTGGCCGGCACGCTGCTGCTCCTGGCGCCGTATCTCGCCCTTCACGGCTGAAGCGCCCAGCGGGCCGGGAAGTCACGAGCGTCAGCGGGTACGGCCCTCGACGGGCCGCGCCGTCAGGGACTCCGGGCCCGCCAGCGTGGCCACGAGGACGGCCTTGATGGTGTGCATCCGGTTCTCCGCCTCGTCGAAGACCACCGAGTGCTGCGGCGACTCGAAGACCTCGTCGGTCACCTCCAGCGAGTCCAGCCCGTGCCGGGCGTGGATCTCGCGGCCGACCGCCGTCCCGAGGTCGTGGAAGGCGGGCAGGCAGTGCAGGAACTTCACCTCGGGATTGCCCGTGGCGCGCAGCACGTCCATGGTCACGGCGTACGGCCGCAGCAGCGCGATGCGCTCGTCCCACACCTCCTGGGGCTCGCCCATCGACACCCACACGTCGGTGGCGACGAAGTCGACGCCCCGCACCCCCTCGGCCACCTCCTCGGTGAGCGATATGCGTGCGCCCGTACGGCCGGCGAGCGCGCGGGCCTGCGAGATGACGTCCTCCTCCGGCCACAGGGCGCGCGGCGCGACGATGCGCACGTCCATGCCGAGCAGCGCGCCGGTGACCAGATAGGAGTTGCCCATGTTGTTGCGGGCGTCGCCGAGGTAGGCGTAGCCCGTGCCGGTCAGCGGCTTCGCGCAGTGCTCGGTCATGGTGAGCACGTCGGCGAGCATCTGCGTGGGGTGCCAGTCGTCGGTGAGCCCGTTGTAGACGGGGACGCCTGCGTACGCGGCCAGCTCCTCCACGACCGCCTGGCCGCTTCCGCGGTACTCGATGCCGTCGTACATCCTGCCGAGCACCCGCGCGGTGTCCCGGGCGGACTCCTTGTGCCCCAGCTGCGAGCCGGTCGGGTCCAGATACGTGGTGCCGGCGCCCTGGTCGGCGGCGGCGACCTCGAAGGCGCAGCGCGTACGCGTGGAGGTCTTCTCGAAGACGAGCGCGATGGTGCGGCCCCGCAGGCGCTGCGGCTCGGCGCCCGCCTTCTTGGCCACCTTCAGCTCGGCGGCCAGGTCGATCAGGTGACGGAACTCCTCGGGCGAGAAGTCCAGTTCTTTGAGGAAGTGGCGCCCCGTGAGGTCTGTCGCCATGAGGGCTCCTAGGTCGCTGACTCGTCCTACAACCTGGAATTCTATACCGGCGACCGAATCTCTATTCAGTGGCCACCGGTTTCCCGCTCAGCGCGGCCCTGTCTGCGTCAGACCGGGTCCCTCTCCACGGGGCAGCTCATGCATCTCGGTCCGCCTCTTCCGCGGCCCAGCTCGCTGCCCGGGATCTCCAGCACCTCGACGCCCTCCTTGCGCAGGTGGGTGTTGGTGGTGACGTTGCGCTCGTAGGCCAGCACCACGCCCGGCTCGACGGCGAGCACGTTGCATCCGTCGTCCCACTGCTCGCGCTCCGCGGAGTGCACGTCCTGCGTGGCCGTGAGGACACGGATGTGGTCGAGGCCGAGGGCCGCGGCGATCGCCCTGTGCATGTGCTCGGGCGGGTGGTCGGTGACCTTCAGCTCGTACGCGCTTCCACCGGGCTCGATCGTGTACGAACGCAGCATCCCCAGGCCCTCGTACTGGGTGAAGGTGTCGCCGTCGACCATGGTCATCACGGTGTCGAGGTGCATGAAGGCGCGGCGCTTGGGCATGTCCAGCGCCACGATCGTCTTCGCCGAGCCCGCCGCGAAGAGACCGCGGGCCAGCATCTCCACGGCCTGCGGGGTGGTGCGCTCGCTCATCCCGATCAGGACGGCTCCCGACCCGATGACCAGCACGTCGCCGCCCTCGATGGTGGAGGGAAAGGCGCCCTGCCCCTCCGACCACACGTTGAAGCCGGTGGTCTCCGGGCTCGTGAAGAGCGGGTGGTGGTGGTAGATCGCCTCGAAGTGGACGGTCTCCCGCTGCCGCGCCGGCCAGCGCATGGCGTTGATCGACACCCCGTCGTAGACCCACGCGGAGGTGTCACGGGTGAAGAGGTGGTTGGGGAGGGGGGCGAGCAGGAAGTCGTCCAGGTCCATCACGTGGAAGCGGACCGACGCGGGCTCGGCGAAGCCCTCAAGGAACTCGCGCTTGGTCATGCCGCCCACCAGCGCCTCGGTCAGCTCCGGGGTCGGCAGCTGGTCGAAGGCCTCGCGGAGATGGGCGGTGGCCAGCGGCCCGTACTCGTTCTCGTGGAAGACCCGGTCCAGGACGAGCGTGCGGGCCTCGGGGATGTCCAGCGTCTCCGTGAGCAGGTCACCGAAGAGGTGCACGGCGATGCCCCGGTCGCGCAGGGCGTCCGCGAGGGCGTCGTGCTCCTGGCGGGCGCGGCGGACCCACAGCACGTCGTCGAAGAGGAGCTCGTCCTTGTTCGTCGGCGTGAGGCGCTTCAGCTCCAGATCGGGGCGGTGCAGAATGACGCGGCGGAGCCGCCCGGCCTCGGAGTCGACATGGAATCCCATGCCTCCATCCTGTCCGAGCCGAACGTGGAGTGCGCCGCGATTGCGGAAGATCCTCCGGCATGACGGGCCGGAAGGCGCAGGGCACGGCTTCAGGCACTCCGGCTCGCCCCACTCGTCCTGCTCGTCCCGCTACGCCGGGCCGCCACCGAAGACC
>NZ_JACBXA010000278.1 GCF_013870515.1 Streptomyces albidus (ex Kaewkla and Franco 2022)
TGGTGACCAGCGCCGACAGAAGGGCGTAGTTCTCGGCGACGAACACCCGGCCGGGACCACCGCGCCGTTCGGGCACGGCACGTCCGGTGAGGTGCAGGTGCTGCGCGCGTACGACGTCCATCCCGGAGTCGTCGGCGAACAGCCGGAACTGAGCGCCGGGCCGCGGGTTGAAGTCCAGCAGGTGGTACGCGCCGGTGTCGGCGTCCATCCTGAAGTCGAGGTCGAGGATGCCGCGGTAGTCGATCTCGGCGGCGAGCCTTGCCGCTGCTTCCTCCACCTCCCTGTTGGCGATCCAGGTGCCGACCGCGGTCAGCCCCGTACGAGGCGGCCATGAGCGTTCCTTACGGCCGGCGCCGCCCGCGAGGAAGACGCCCCGCCCGCCCGCGTAGCCGTGGAAGAACCAGTCCGTGCCGCGGCCTCCGGGAAGACGGCGCTGCAAGAGGAGTTGGCTTCCCGCCTCCGCACTTCGCTCGCACAGCTCGTAGGCGTCGGAGGGCGTCCGTACGAGCGTGGTGCTGCGCATGTCCTCGGGCAGGAGCCAGGGGCGGCTCCACTTCGCGATGACGGGCAGTCCCAGAGCCGCGGCCTCGTACGCCGCCTCGGCAGGGCTCGCGGGTGCCGTGGTCGTCGGGTGCGCGATGCCCGCCCTCTCGCACAGCGTTGCGAGTTCGGCCTTGTCGGCGAGCCGCCCCGGCAGATCGGGGAGCGTGTCCGGCAGCAGGTAACGGCCCGTCAGCTGTGCGGACCGCGCGGCGACTGCGATGGCGCTGCGGTCGTCCAGCGGGATGAGCACGGAGGGCCGGCCGATCGCCTCCGAAATGCGCAGCAGGGCGCGTTCCAGGTCCGCGTCGGAAGCGCCGCCCGGCGGCAGGGAGTGCACGCGGTGCAGATACCGGCAACGGTCCACCGGTCCGGGAGCCGACGCGACGGCGACGTGCACTTCGAGCCCCGCACGGCCGAGTGACCTCACAGCTCCCAGCGTTCCGTGGTGAAACGGATTGGGATCGAGTCTGACCAAAAGGACGGGGACTTCCGTGTCGTACGACGGCATGGGTATGTCCTTGCATCACGAATGGGACTAACGGGGAGAAAATCTCTCCATTGGCCTATCAGATCGCATTACACCGTTTCGTACGGTGATGTACGAGAAGCGTGTTTCGCAATCACTGTGTCGCAGCTGAGCCAGGAGGAACGATGGGGAGCCCCAAGAGCCGCACATTCAAAGGAGTTTGCGGTGGAGTCGTTGTCGCCGGCCTCCTGGCCTCCTGTAGCGTCATTCCGGTGGGATTGTCTGAATTCAAACCGCAATCTTTCATTCGGAACGCGGAGAAGACCGGGGATCGCTCCGACGCATCCTCCAAGTCGTCGTCATCCGGAGCCGCGCCCGAGGCAGCGCCCTTGCTTCCGCCCGTCGGCGCGTTCCTGCGCTCCGACCCGTCAGGCATCGGGCGCATTCAGGAGCTGGAATCCTGGCTCGGCGGCACGGATCTGAGGGTGGGTCACACCTATCTGCCCGGCGACCTGTGGTCCAACATCGAGGGGCAGCCGCGCTTCCTCGAGCCGTGGGCGCGGTGGCGCCAGGCGCAGAAAGACCGTCTGTTCGTGCTCAACGTGCCCATGCAGGAGCGCAACGAGGACGGCCTCCCCGACGACGAGGTGCGAACGCTGCTGCGCGCCGGGGCCTCCGGCCGGTTCGACTCCCACTTCCGCACACTGGCCGAGCGTCTGGTCCAGCAGAAGGTCCCGGACACCGTGATCGTGCTCGGCTGGGAGATGAACGGACTGACCTACACCCACCGTTGTGGGCCCGACCCGGAGGCGTGGAAGAGCTACTGGCGGCGCATCGTCACCGCGATGCGGTCGGTGCCCGGACAGGACTTCCGCTTCGACTTCACGCCCAGCCGCGGCAAGGACGCCTTCCCCTGGACGGAGTGCTACCCCGGCGACGACGTCGTCGACATCATCGGGATGGACACCTACGACCAGCCGTACGGCGTCCCCTTCGACACCCATGTCAACGAGCCGTACGGCCTGCAGGACCAGGTGGACTTCGCCGCCGAACACGGCAAGGCCGTCTCGTACCCGGAATGGGGACTCTTCCGCAACGGCGACAACCCGGAGTACGTCCGCCGGATGCTCGACTGGTTCGACGAGCACAAGCCGCTCTACCAGACGATCACCGACTACTGCCCCCACGGCGTGTGGCAGTGCACGCACAACGCCAACTCTTCGGAGGCGTACCGAGCCGCGTTCTACGGGCGTCCCGGCAGGCCTTCCCCCACGCCCGCGCCCTCACCGCAGGAGACGACTCCGGGGCCGTCCGCTCCGGAGACCCGCCCCGCCCCGCCGGCGCTGCCGACGAGGCATCCCAGGAACGACGACGACTGCTTCCGGGTCGGCGACGAGTGCATCCCGTTCGACGATCTGCTGCCCGACTGGTGATCCCCCCCCCGGGGACGGCGGGTGACTTACCCCGCCGTCCCCTCCGTCTCCGTCCTGGCGCCGTTCGGACGGCTCCGCCAGCTCCACCCGCCTGCCGCGCGCTGCCGCACCATCTCGGCGGCGAAGGCCCTTCCGGCGATCTGCGCCGTGTGCAGCCCCAGCGCCGGCGCCAGTTGACGACGTGACAGCACGAAGCGCTGATTGGCGACGGACTCGCCCTGCCACCGGAGCTTGTGCGGCTCCGACCCGCGCATCAGATTCAGCGTCGCGCGGCCGCTGCTGTCCGCGTACGAGGCGTTGTTCCGCAGCAGCATCGTGGTGATGTCCACCTTCTCGGCACGCAACCGGGGGTCGGCGCCGTAGAGGTAGCCGCAGACCATGTCGGGGGAGGTGAGGGAGATCTCCGCCGCGACGGTCTCGCCGCCCAGCCGGTACTCGGTGACCAGCGCGTCTCCGCTGCCCGCCAACTCCCGTACCGCACGCTCCAGATGAGCGCGGAAACGGGGCAGCAGATGCTCGGGCGTCACCCCGCGTCCCTCCCACTGCATCGCGTGCAGGCGAAGCATGGTGGGTACGGAAGCGGCCGCCTCCGAAGGCGGGACCCGGTACTCCGTGATGCCCATCTTGTCGATCTTGCGCAGCTTCCGGCGGGTCCGTTTCGCGCTCGGAGCCGGAAGGCGGTCGAGCAGGGACTCCATGGAGACGCCCGGCAGTTCCAGGCACACGGAGTCCCGCAGCCGCTGACGAGAACCCTGCCACGCGTCGTACAGCCGCTCGGCGGCAGCGCCGGGACGCACCTCGCGCAGGTCGATCACCGCACCGCGAGCCGTCTGATGGAGGGCCCGGGCGAGAGAGCGCGCCGCTTGCGGATGGCCGTCGTCCAGCAGCACGTCGCAGAAGTCGGTGATGGCTCCGCCGAGCGCGACGAGTGTGGGCAACGGGCGGTACGTGAGCATCATCGGTGCCGCGGCGACGAGTTCACCGCCACTGTGCACCAGTACGACACGGAGCCGTCCGGGCCTGCCGTAGGAGAGCCACCACGAATGCAGCCAGGCGTGGCTCTGGAAGGCCGTGGCCGGGCGGCAGCGCCGCCGCAGGTCTTCCCACTGTCCGGCGAGTTCGCCGAACTCCTGCGGGTCGCGGCAGACCGTCACCCGCGTCTCGTGTGCGACGGCCGTCGTCATCGCACCGTCTCCGTCCCCTTGTCGCCGCCCGCGTGTGCCTCGTCGCGCGCACCGGAGTCGCCGTTCTCCGCGAGCCCCGGGACGGTGACGTTCGTGGCGGACGGGCGGCGTCCCCACTGCGGCCGGGTGAGGAGCACGAGCCCGCCGATCAATCCGCCGGCGCAGGCGCCCACGGAGATGGAGACGGCGGCGGAGGGGGAGACCGGAGCGGCCGGCGCGACGGCCTCGGAGAGAACGGTCAGCCGGGCGCCGGTCCGCTTCACCGACTCCCGGGCCGTACCCCGCAGGGCCTTCGCGACCGCGTCGGCGTTCTTGGCCGCCTGCGTGGCGCTGGAGGAGGTCGCCGTGATCTGGACCATCGGGGCGTCGGGCGAGGTGCTGGCCTGGATGCCTTCACGGAGCGTCCCCCGGCGCAGGTGTGCGTCCGACTCGGCCTCGGCGAGGATGACGGCGTCGGTCGCGATCTTGCCGTACGCCTGCGCGTAGCCGAGGGCCGCGGCCGCCTCCGACTGCCCGTCGGGCGAGACGACCACGTAGCTGACGGCTGCGTACTGCGGAGGCGTCACCTTGGCGTAGGCCCCGCCGCCGACGGCTCCGATCGCGAGGCACAGCGGAAGCGGCCACCAGCGGGGTACGCGCCTGAGCCAACCTCGCAGGTCGCGGCGGGCCCGGGAGGTGGACCGCGAAGGGGCGGGGGAGGGCGCGCGGTACGGCCTGGAACCCGGCTTGACCGTGCTCTCGGCCACCGTTCCGGTGCGGATCCTGGTGGTGGGCTTGACCGTGACGGTCTTGTCCGCGCTGGAGGGGCGGGTGACGGACTTGGTCTCCCCGGTCTCCGTCGTCTCCGCGGCCTCCGCCTTCGTGCCCGCCGTTGCCTGCCCGGCAGCCTGCGTGGCCTCTGCGGACTCCTTCGCCCCCGTGGCCTCGGTGGACTTCTCGGTCTCCGCGCTCTCGTCGGTGGCGGTGCCGGTGCTCGTGCTGGTCGCCGAGCGGGCGGTGCGGCTCGCACCTCCACCGCGAGAGGACCGGTTCGAGCGCGTCGAGCGGGACGTCGGGCCGCCCGCGGTACGGGACTTGGATGCTCCCTGTGCGGCTTTGGACATGGCAGAACTCACCTCGTTGTCAGCGGAACGGAAGACGGCGCCGGAGCGGGAGCCACCGCGGGCGGCGCCGGTGCGGGCAGTTGCTTCGTGCCGGTCGCGGCGCGGTAGACGGCCATCAGCCGCTCAGCGCTGCGTTCGATGTCGTAGCGGTCGACGACGGGCGGCACCGGCAGCCGTACGGCGCCGACAGCCGCGTACTCCCGCAGGGTCGCGGTGAGTTCGGGGACGCTGGTGCCGATGCGGTGTGCGCCCGGCGCCTGGTCGGAGGGCAGGTCGTCGACGGCGGGACAGGTGACGTGCAGCGCGGGGAGACCCGAGGCGAGCGCCTCGAGCACGGCCAGCCCGAACGCCTCCTCGGAAGACGGCGACACGAAGATGTCCATGGCCGCCAGTACGTCCGGCACCTCGTGCGTGCCGCCGCCGGCGGAGGCCACCGTCCCGTCGCACTCGCCCAGCAGGTGGATGCGGTCGTCCGCGCCGAGCGCGAGGGCGATGGCCTGGAGCGTGTCGCGCTCCGGCCCGTCACCGGCCAGCACCAGATGGACGCCGGGCAGTACGGCCACGGCCCGTACGAGCGTCTCGAAGTGCTTGCCGGGCACGAGCCTTCCCACCCCGCCCACCACGTAGGTGCCCTCCGGGATGCCGAGCCGCGCACGTGTGACGGCGCGCGCCACAGGGTCGAAACGGAAGCGCCGAGCGTCGATTCCGTTGGGCACCGTGTGCACGCGCGACGGGTGCACCCCCCAGCGCCGGAGCCGTTGGGCGACGGTCTCCGACACGGCGACCGTGGTGGTGCCGAGCCGCTCGGAGGCCAGATACATCGCGCGGACCCCCGCGCTGAGCCGACGGCCCTCGATCTCCTTGTCGCCGAGGGAGTGTTCGGTGGCGACCACCGCCCGTACGCCCGCCAGCCGTGCCGCGAGACGCCCGTACAGACATGCGCGGTAGAGGTGGGTGTGCACGAGGTCGTAGCCGCCGTCGCGGATCAGCTGGACGAGCAGCGGCATGACCGTCACGTCCAGGTTTCCCGTCATGCCCAGGTGAGTGACGCGGTTGCCGTCGGCGAGGATGCCTTCGGCGACGGCTCCGGGCGCGGTGAGGGTGAAGACGTCGCAGCGGACGGGCAGATGCCGGAGCATCAGCCGCAGTTGCTGCTCGGCTCCGCCGACACCGAGCCCTGTGATGATGTGCGCGACTTTCATCGGTTGCCGCCACCTGCGCTTTCCGTGGAGTCCTCCGGGCTGTTCCTCGTCACGTCCTGGGGGGCCTCGGGAGCGATGGGTCTCCCGGTCCCGTCGGAGGGGCCCTGTCCCGGCGTCTCCGGCAGGGGCTTGCGGCGAAGGGGATGCAGCGCCCGCTTCAGAAACATCCGCACCGAGGTGTCGGAGGCGTCGACGTGCACCCGCGGCAGGGCGTGCACCCCGGTGAGCGGGCCCGGGTCGATGGCGCAGGCGTAGCCGTATCCGGCAGCCCGCACGCCCTCTACGGCTCTCGCGTCGACCGTTCCGTACGGATAGCAGAACCCGTCCGGAGCGGTGCCGGTGATGTCGGCGAGCAGGGTGCGGCTGTGCCGGGTCTCCCGCTCCAGCGTGGCGTCGTCGGCGGTGGTCAGATCGGTGTGCAGCAGTCCGTGGGAGCCGATCTCCATGCCCTCGGACGCCGCCTCGCGGATGCCGTCCGCGGTCAGCAACGGCTTCCGCGGGCCGAGTTCGTCCCAGGCGTTGTCGCCGCCCAGCCTGCCGGGCAGCACGAAGACGGTGGCGGTGCAGCCGTGCCGTCGGAGCAGAGGAAGGGCCGTCTCCACGAAGTCGGTGTAGCCGTCGTCGAAGGTCAGCCCGACGAGTCCGGCACCGCCCCCCGCCGCCCGTGCACGCAACAGCTCACCGACGCTCACGCCCGACAGGCCGCGGTCGCGCAGCCATCGCAGCTGACGGTCCAGCCGGTACGGGGAGACCGTGATCCGGTACGGATCGTCGGTGCAGCTGGAGACCGAGTGGTACATCAGCACCCAGGGAGGCCTCCGTCGCTGCGAACTCGCGGTCGCCGTGGACGGTGCCGTGACGGGCGCCCGTGCGGTCGCCGGAGCGGGCACACTGCGCTGAGGCTTGGGGAGGGGGAGCGGCAGGGACGGCAGACGGGTGCGGAACTCACTGGACATGGGCGAGCCTTCGTTTGACGGTGGCGAACATCTGCGGCACTTCCGGCGCCCGTACGAGATGTGCGACGGACGCGAAGACGACGAGCACGGTCACCCCGCCTGCCAGGGCCGCGGCCAGCGGATCGGGGAGGAGACGGGCCACGTAGGTGGCGTCGGCGATCT
>NZ_JACBXA010000279.1 GCF_013870515.1 Streptomyces albidus (ex Kaewkla and Franco 2022)
GAGCGCATCGTCTGGTCGCACGAACTGCCGGCAGGGGCGGGGGCGGCAGGTCTGCTCTTCGCCAACGAATGGCTGGACAACGTGCCCGTCGACGTCGTCGAGGTCGGTACCGACGGTCGTCCTCACGAAGTGCTCGTGCGGGCGTCGGACGGAGCCGAACAGCTCGGCGGACCGCTGCCGCAGGGGCCCGACACCGACTGGCTGGCCCGCTGGTGGCCCCTGACCGCGGAACAGGGCGGGAGTGCCGAGCCAGGGCTGCGCGCGGAGTTGGGGCGCCCCCGCGACGAGGCGTGGGCGACGGCCGTTCGCATCCTCGACCGCGGTCTCGCCGTCGCCGTCGACTACGGCCACCGCCATGAGGACCGTCCGCCCTTCGGGACGCTCACCGGCTACCTCGAAGGCCGCGAGGTCTCTCCCGTACCGGACGGCAGCCGCGACCTGACCTCCCATGTGGCGCTCGACGCCTGCGCGGCGGCCGGGGCAGCCGCACGCGCGGAGACTGAGGGAGCCGGCCCCTCTCCCCCTGCGCTGCTCTCCCAGCGCACCGCACTGCGGGCCCTGGAGGTCGACGGCGCACGCCCGCCGCTCGCGCTGGCGTCCAGCGATCCCGCCGCCTACGTACGTCGGCTGGCGGCGGCGGGCGGGGCAGCGGAACTGACCGACGCCGCGGGCCTGGGCGCGTTCAGCTGGCTGGTCCAGCCGCTGGGCGGCGTCGCATCACCCTTCGGCTGAGCGAGGGGACTGCCGAGCCACCGTGCAGCTCTCCCAACTCCTACGTCATCCACCGGTACGGGCGCGCCTCCCTGCGCCCCGTACGCGAGCGCTCCGCCTGGGCGTCCACGATGGCGCGCGCCTCCTCCGCGTCGCGCAGCTGGGCCGCCGCCGAGCCGTTCGCACCGTGGTCGACGGTCACGTTCGCCAGGCCCATCCGGCGCTCCCAGGGGCCCTGCCCGAAGCGGACGCTCTGCACCTTGGCGTGCGGGACCAGCGTGACGCGGCGCCTGAGCAGCCCGCTGCGGGTGACGAAAACAGCGTCGGTGACCCCGTGCGCGTAGCCGCGCCACATGAGCGGCGCGCACCAGACGGCGCGCGCCGGCACGGGAGCCAACTCCCGCACGGCCTCATCGAGACCGACGCCCGGCAGCACCCTCGCGAGGACCTCCGCGACCTCGTCGCGGGCGGCCACGGGGATGAGCACGCCGCCCTTGTCCTTGCCCGCCCCGGCGATCTCCAGGTCGACGCGCAGCCAGCCCCTACGACGCCACAGCAGGGGCTCGGTGATCCGTACGGACTGCACACGGCCCGGCGGTACGGTCGCGTGTTCGCGGTCCAGCAGACCGTGGTCCAGGCGCAGCCCGTCCGGCGATTCGGCAACCGTCCAGTCGTACTCCTTGAGGAACCGGCCGCCGGTGCTCGCCCACACGCCGCCCAGGGCGGGCAGCAGCGTGCCGAGGGCCACCAGGACGCTGTCGCTCGCCGCGTAGACGGCCAGGGGGACCAGGATCGCCGCCAGGAGCACCCCCCAGCCCGAACCCATCAGCAGCAGACCGACGACGAGCGTGCGGGGCTCCACGCGCAGCATTTCGCGAGCAGGAGCCTCACCGGCTTCGGGGGCGGCTTCCGGAGCGATCCCGGCGGCGCGGGCGAGGAGTTCGGCGCGAAGGGCGACGGCTTCCCGTTCGGCGAGGAAGGCCAGTTCGTCCTTGCTCTCCGCACCGACGACGTCCAGCTTCAGCTTCGCGACGCCGGCGACACGGGCGAGCAACGGCCGGCCCACGTCGACGGCCTGGATGCGGTCCAGCCGTATGTGCGCCACCCGTCGGAAGACCAGGCCCGTACGGATGCGCAGCTCGGTGTCGGTGACGAGATAACTGGTGAACCACCAGGAGAGGAAGCCGTATGCCGCTGCCACCGGCAGCACCACGGCGAACGCGACGATCAGCCATCCGCCCGTCAGGTGCGAGAACCACTCCTGCGTGCGCTGGAAGTCGTGCATGGAGAAGGCGATCAGACCGGCGACCGGTGCCCATGCCCGGCGCCACGGCGTGACGGGATGCAGAGGCTTGCCCTCGGGGCGACGCGGCAGCAGCGAACGGCCGGACGTCCCGGTGGCCTCCTCGCCGGCTCCCGACGGGGCACCTTCCACCGGGGCGGCCGGCCCCGCCTGCTCCGACGCCTGTACGGACGTCTGCTTCGACAACTCGCTCACAGGCCCGCCGACCTGGCCCCGCCGAGCTCCGTGAGCCGGTCGCGCAGGCGTTCCGCCTCCGCGGGCGCGAGCCCCGGGATCTCGGCGTCGGTCGTCGCGGCAGCGGTGTGCAGCTGCACCCGGGCAAGGCCGTAACGCCGCTCCAGCGGGCCGGAGGTGACCTCGACGAGCTGCATGCGCCCGTACGGCACCACCGTCAGCTCACGCCACAGCACTCCGCGGCTGATCAGAAGGTCGTCCTCACGCTCCACGTACCGCCACGAGCGCCAGTTGCGCTCCAGCGCGCCCCAGCCCCAGGCCAGGCACCCGAGCGGCAGCAGCGCGAACGCCGCCCACACCGGTCCGGCAGTCAGCCCCAGCAGCACGGCGGTCACGACGCCCAGCGGCAGCAGCGTGCAGAGCAGCACGACCCGCCGCACCTTCAGCAGCGCCCGCTCGACGCCCCTCCAGCTCTCGGTCTCCCCACCGGCCCCCGCCGCCGGGCCGGCGTCCAGCGTGGCTTCGGGCTGGTCCTCGTCGGCGTCCGTCCGGCCTGTCCCCGTTGTCATGCGCCCAGCGTATGCCGGGGCGCCACAGCGGCCCAGGGGGCGGGGAAGCAGCCCGCGTGCGCGGATGCGGGAACCACCGCCGCCAGATGACGCGCCGGGAAGGGGTGCGAGACTAAGGGCCATGAGCCAGCGGACGACGACGGACGGCACGACCGGTACGGCGCAGGCACCTGGGACGCAGACCACGGTCGGCGTCGGCGGCGCCGCCGAGAGCACGGACATGGTGCTCAACATCGGTCCCCAGCACCCCTCCACGCACGGCGTGCTGCGGCTGCGGCTCGTCCTCGACGGCGAGCTGATCAGCCAGGTGGAGCCGGTCGTGGGCTACATGCACCGAGGCGCGGAAAAGCTCTTCGAGGCCCGCGACTACCGCCAGATCATCGTCCTCGCCAACCGTCACGACTGGCTGTCCGCGTTCTCGAACGAGTTGGGCGTGGTCCTGGCCGTCGAGCGCATGCTGGGCATGGAGGTCCCCGAGCGCGCCGTTTGGACGCGGACGCTGCTCGCCGAACTCAACCGCGTGCTCAACCACTTGATGTTCCTCGGCTCCTATCCGCTCGAACTGGGCGGCATCACACCGGTCTTCCACGCGTTCCGCGAACGCGAGGAGCTGCAACACGTGATGGAGGAGCTGTCCGGCGGCCGGATGCACTACATGTTCAACCGGGTCGGCGGCCTGAAGGAGGACATGCCCGCCGGCTGGCAGGCACGGGCGAGGCAGGCGGTCGCGGACGTGCGGTCCCGGATGGACATCTTCGACCGGCTGGTCACGGGGAACGAGATCTTCCGCGGCCGTACGCGCGGAGTCGGCGTCCTCGCACCCGAAACGGTCCACGCGTACGGCGTCAGCGGCCCGATCGCGCGCGCCTCCGGCGTCGACTTCGACCTCCGCCGTGACGAGCCGTACCTGGCGTACGAAGAGCTGCGGGACACGCTCAAGGTCGTGACGCGGAGCGAGGGCGACTGTCTCGCCCGCTTCGAGGTGCTGCTGGAGCAGGCCTACAACTCACTGGACCTTGCCGACGCCTGCCTGGACCGGCTCGGACAACTGCCGCCCGGTCCCGTCAACCAGCGCCTGCCGAAGGTGCTCAAGGCGCCCGAGGGCGCGACCTACGCCTGGACCGAGAACCCGCTGGGCCTCAACGGCTACTACCTCGTCTCCAAGGGCGAGAAGACGCCGTACCGGCTCAAGCTCCGCTCGGCCTCGTTCAACAACATCCAGGCGCTCACGGAGCTGCTGCCCGGGACGCTGGTGGCGGACATGGTCGCGATCCTGGGGTCGTTCTTCTTCGTCGTGGGCGACATCGACAAGTGAGGCCGCCCGGGCCGCCCCAGGCCGGCGACCCGGTCAGCTCGCGTTCCGCACCCCGGCAGGGCCGGACTTCGGCTTGGGGCCGGTCCTCGTCGTGGACTTGGAGCCCGGGGCCTCGGTCTCGGCCGCCGGGTCGCTGTTGTCCGTGCCGGGCCGCTCATCGGTCCGGGGCTCGGCGCCGGTCTCGTCCTTGCCGGCCGGCCCGGACGCGGCAGTGCCGGTCTCGTTCTCGCTCTCCGGCTCGGGCTCGGTGCCGGTCGAGGACTTGGCGAGGCCGGGCCCGGAGGCCGACCCGGACTTGGGCTCGGCTCCGTTGGCGTCGATCCCGTTGGTCTCCGTCCCGTTGGTCTCCGTCCCGGACTTGGCGTCGGTCGCGGACTCGGCCTTCCCCAGGGTGGCCCCGGAAACGGCGTCGCTCCTGGGCTCGGAGGCTCCCGTCCCCGCCAGGGCCCCGCACTTGGACTCCACGTCCCGCCCGTTGGCCGTCCCTGCTCCTGGCCCGGCCCCCGTGCGGGGCTTCGCTCCCGGCTCACGCGTGGCCCCGAGCCCCGGCTCGGGGCCCGTGGCGGACCCGCCCTCGTCGCCGGTCTTGGAGACGTTCGCGCGCCTGGCTCCCAGCCCGGACCGGGACTTCGTCCCGGGCGCGCTCCCGAACAGGGAGCCCGGCTCCGGCTCCGCCTCCGCCTTCGCGGCGTCGGCGTCCTTGTCCCCCGCAGGCGAACCCTCAGGCGCACGCTTCGCGTCCGTCGCCTCGGCTCCGGCCTTCTTCACGGGTCCGCGCGAAGCCTGATTCGCCGGCTTCTCCCCCGCCTCGCCGGACTTCGAACGAGTGCGGGAGCTCTGGGACTTCAGCTGCGTACCGCGGCCACCCGCCTTCGCCTGCGTACGGGACTCCCCGGGCCTGGAGCGACTGCCGCGCCCGTTCGGACCGGCCTGCGTACCGGAATCGTCGGAGGCCGGTGGCTGCGCCACTTCACCGACGGGCTCTTCCGGCTGCGAACTGCCAGCCGATTCGGGGGACTTGGCGGGCTCGCGGACCTCTCCGGACTCGCGCGGCCTCGGCGGTACGGGCGGTGACTTCTTGGCGCGCCTCTTCGGCTTGGCCGCTCCGGTGCCGAAGAAGTCGAACCTTCCGGCATCCGAGTCCGTGGGGCGCTCCTCGACGGCGGGCCTCGGCTTCTGGCGTTCGCGCTCCCGCTCGCGGTCCGGCTCCAGCTCCTGCCGGCGCTGCTCGCGCAGCTGCTCCTTGCGGAGGTTGACCACCTGTTCCTGCTGCTCCTGCTGTTCCTGCTCCAGCCGCCGTGCGAGGTTCCGGCTGAGGTTCCTCAGCGCCTCGTTCGCCTGCAGGTACGTGAGCGGCGTGGGAGCGCCCGAGGAGTTCCGGTGGTCGGTCGCCGACGCGGTGAGCGCCTTCGTCGGCTCCCCGGACTCGAGTTCCAGCTGCCGGCGCCCCTCCAGGGCACTCGCCCGCTCGGTCTCGGCATGGGCGTACCGGCGCAGCAGGTCGGCGTGCTCGCTGCGCAGCTCTGCCAGTTCGCTGCGCTTTTCCCGAAGCTTGCCCTGCGTCTTCTCGCGGGCCTCACGGGCCTCTTCGAGTTCGCTTTCGACCTCCGCCTGACGCTCCTCGGCACGCCATTCGGTGCTCGTCTGGCGGGCCTTGAGTTCGCCTACGCGTCTGCCCGCCGCGCGGTCCCAGACACGGAGCAGCACGGCACCGCTCACCGCCGCCGCAGCGGCGGCGGCGGTGAATGCGCGCAGCAATACCGTGTCCGTGTCACCGACACCCGGCTCACCGACCAGCCAGGCGCCTCCCGCGCAGATCAGTGCGGCCGCTGAGACGGTTACCGGAGCGAGGAACCGGTGCAGTGGCTGCGAATGGCGATGACGTCCACGTGGCATGGCCTGGAATGTACCGTGCAAGGCTCCGATCAGGCACCGGACGAGGGGCATTGTTACGCCCCCACAACCGTCCGGTGTCCCTTTTCGCCCTTCGCTGTCCCCTTCTCTGTCATCTGCACCGCCCGCATCGCAGCCGGGCTCGACGGCCGCGAATTCCGGGCCCCGCCGAACGGCGGTTCAGAGCAGGTTCTTCGCCTTGAGGTACTCCTCCGCGACGTCCTTCGGCTTCTGCCGCTCGGCGTCCACCTTCCGGTTGAGGTCGGCGAGGTCCTCCGTGGTGAGCACCTTCGTCAGCTTGCCCAGGGCGTCTGCGACCTTCTTGCCGCCTGCCTTCTTGGAGTTGACGACGGGCAGCACGTTGTCGGCGTTCTGCAGGTTCTTGTCGTCCTTCAGCAGCACGAGGCCGAAGTCGGCGAGGGTGGCGTCGGTGGTCGTGGTGAGGACGAGCTGGTCGCTGCCGTCCTTGACCGCCTCCTTCGCCTGAGGAGTTCCGACGCCCTTGGGGTCGATCTCGGTGATGTCGATGTCGTAGGTCTTCTCCAGACCGGGGCGGCAGAAGGGACGCTCCTCGCATTCGTCGCTCGCCGCCAGCTTGATCTTCTCGCCCGACTTGCCCAGATCCGAGAGCGTCTTCAGATCGTGCTTCTCGGCGAAGTCCTTCGTGACCGCGAAGGCGTTCTGGTCCACGGCCTCGCCCGCCGGAAGAACCTTCAGACCGCGCGGCTTCGCAAGCTTCTCGAGTGCCGCAACCGTCTTGTCCGTGTCACTCGATGCGACGGGCTTCGCCTTCGCCCCGTTCTCCTTCGCATTGAGGAATTCGGCAAGAGTCGCCGCGTATTCCGGCACGACGTCGATCTCACCCTTTTCCAGGGCGGGCTCGTACAGTTCGCGGTTCTTCAGCTTGCTGATCGAAGTGTCGTATCCGGCCTTGGCCAGCAGCTTGGAATACAGCTCCGCCACGACCTGCGACTCGGTGAACCCGGCGGAGCCGACGACCAGCTCGCCCTTGGAACCGCCGCCGTCCGCGGAGCCGCCGCCCTCCTTCTCGAGGCTGTTCCCGCCGC